>UQUS01000009.1 GCA_900544335.1 uncultured Sutterella sp. | reverse complement strand
AATGAGAACAAGGGTGTTGTCTATGCCCGTGCTTCCGTTCTGCGCGACTTTAAGGGCGAATCCGAATTTACGGCGAGCCTTGTTTCCGACTCCTCCGTGCGTTCGACCGTCAAGGACGATATCGGCGGAACGTACTACGAGATGGGAATCGGCGCGAACTACAAGTTCGCGGACAATGCCTACACGTATGTGGACTTTGAGCGTCAAAACGGCGGTGATGTCAAAGAAAAGTGGCGCTGGAACGTCGGCTTGCGTTATGTCTGGTAACAAGAAGTTGCGTATAAATCGGTGCGTCGCATAAGAGCGGCTTTAAGGACGTGAGATATCACGTCCGCATCGGTTTTCTGAGGGGCAAGGGTAGGGTGCGTAATAACCGACTTTGCCCCTTGTTTTATATGCAGGTGGCGAATTCAATTCATAATCTAGGCGCCTTTAAAGAGGCACCCCCTGGAATTTTCCGGACATAATTCTTAAAAAGCGACCGAGTGCGTTTTCCCTAAACGCATTCTCGGAAACGCCTCGAGTGCGTTTTGCGTTGCAAGGTAAGCCACTGTTTCCGAATCGGTACCGCGTAGTGTAGCGGCACACTCTAAAACACGCGTTATGTCGCTTACGTGCGTACGCGTATCTTTCTCCGTGCGACGAAGTGCTCCCGGCATATCCGGAGCATCGGTTTCCAGAACAAAATCCGTGTCCGAAAGCTCTGTGAAAACGCGCCGGATGCGCCGGCTTCCCGTGTACGTTAACGCACCGCCGAACCCGAGTTTCATCCCGAGACCCACAAGGCGCTTGGCCTGCTCAACTGAGCCGTTAAAGGCGTGCACGACGCCGCCGGTGGGCCGATGTCGGGCGAGTTCTCGAGAAACCGTATCGACGCAGTGCCTGGTGTGAACACTGATAGGTAAATCAAAGCGGGCGGCAATTTTCAGTTGCCCCCGAAAGAGCGTCAGCATTTTTTCCGCATTAAGGCCGGGCACAAAGCCGTCTAGCCCGATTTCCCCGACGGCGGCAAAAAGATTGTCAGAGAGCAAAGCTTCGATGCGCCCGGTAAGGTCACGTAAAAGAGCATCGGAATCGCTCACCTCGTTGATGTAAAGCGGGTGAACCCCTAAGGCGTAGTGCCAGGCAACCTGATGGGCAACGGCGCGCGTTTTTTCCCAAGTGCCGGGAATCCCCGAACAAATGAGGGCATCAATGACACCCGCGTCTTTGGCTTCCCGGACAAGCAGTTCTCGATCTGCGTCAAAGGAGGGCGCATCGAGGTGATTGTGGGTGTCGATTAACGAGACCATGGCCTAATCGGTCACCGGAACAATCCGGCCGTTTTCCAGACGAATGATTCTGTCGCAGCGCTTGGCGATGGTCTTGTCGTGTGTGACGATGACAATGGCCGTGCTGCGTTCACGCGCCAGACGTAAAAACCCCTCGAAGACCCCGGCAGCGGTGTCTTCGTCCAGATTTCCCGTCGGTTCGTCCGCGAGGATGCAATCGGGTTCACCGACAACGGCGCGCGCAATCGCCACGCGTTGCCGTTCGCCTCCCGAAAGCTGGCTCGGCAGAAAATGCATGCGGTCTTTCAGGCCGATATCGGTCAGGGCCCGCTCGGCACACGTAACGGCAATGCTTTTGGGTAGGCGCCGGATAAAAAGCGGCATGGCGACATTTTCCAGGGCCGTAAATTCCGGGAGCAGATGATGAAACTGATACACAAATCCGAGGTGGTGGTTACGCAAGATGTCGCGCTCGGCCTCGGTAAGTTTAGAAAGCGTTTTGCCGGCAATGGTGATGGTTCCCGAGTCCACGGAATCCAAGCCCCCGAGTGCATGCAAAAGCGTGCTTTTCCCGGAGCCCGAAGCCCCGATGACGGCAACAATTTCCCCGGTTGCGACCGAAAAACTCACACCCTTTAAAACCGGTGTTCGGATGCCGGCTCCGTCATCGTACGTTTTTACGAGATTTTCAACACAAATGGCTTCATTCATGACGCAGGGCCTGTGCGGGATGTGTCCGGGCAGCACGCCAGGACGGGTAAAGGGTAGCTAAAAGACTTGCGAGGAAACTTACGACGGCAATCGGCACGATGTCCGAGGCTCTCGGGTCGCTCGGCATCTGGCTGATAAAGTAAATTTCACGCGGCAAGAACTCAACGCCGAAAAGATGTTCGATGGCAGGGACGATGACATCTAAGTTGCAGGAAATCGCAAGACCTAAACCCGTACCTAAAAGAACCCCGATTAATCCGACGATGCATCCTTGGATGACAAAGATGGTCATAATCGATTGGGGCGAGGCGCCGAGGGTGCGCAAAATCGCGATATCCGATTGCTTTTCCGTTACGGTCATCACCAGGGTTGAAACCAGCCCGAAGGAGCCCACGAGCACGATTAAAAAGAGGATGACGGCCATCATGCGTTTTTCAACTTGAACGGCGGCAAACCAGGTTCTGTTTTGGCGTGTCCAGTCGGTCGCGTAGTAGTCGGCCGGAAGCTTCATCAAAAGGTGCTGCGTTACTGTGGGGGCTAAGTTAATATCGTCGAGCTTGACGCGGATTCCCGTCGGGCCGCCCGTTCGAAATAGGGCCGCCGCATCGTCGATATGGGTAAAGACCAGGGTGCTGTCAAACTCGTAATGCCCGGACTGAAAAAGACCCTTGACGGTCATCTGTTTCATGCGGGGAACAAAGCCAGCCGGTGTGGTGTTACCCTTAGCCACGATGAGCGTGACTTTGTCGCCTACGTTAACGCGTAGCAGGCGCGCTAAGTCGCGTCCGAGAATGACGCCGAAGTCTCCGGCTTTCAAGGTCGAAAGCGTGCTTTCTCCGAGTGTTTTGGCCACGTCGCTCACTTGCGGCTCGTAGGTCGGATCGATTCCGCGCAGTGCAATACCTCGTAAGTTCCCGCGACGATTCAGTAGCCCCTGGCCGGCCACATAGGGCGCGCAGGCCACGGTGTGTTTTTCCGTCAGAATCGTTTCCGAAAGCGCTTTCCAATCGGGGATGCTCCCCGTGATATGCACCACCTCGACGTGCGAAAGGACCGAGAGCATCCGGTCACGCACTTCCTTTTGAAAGCCGTTCATGACCGACAAAACGATAATCAGGGCCATCACACCCAAGGCAATGGACGAGACTGAAATCGTCGAGATAAAACTCATAAAGCCGTCTTTGCGACGCCCGCGTCGTCCGGCTCGTGTGTACCTCAGACCGATGAGAAGTTCAAAAGGTAGGTTCATGGTTTTGGGTCAAATCGGTTTTCTCAGTCCTTGTCGATGGCGACGTTCACGGGAACGGCTCCGAGTTTCTCTGTGAGAACCTTCGGGTCAATCGTCACAATAAAGCCGCGTCGCCCCCCGTTAATGTGTATTTGAGGAAGCGAGAGAATGGAACTTTCGACGTAAACGGGCATTTTCTTTCGCGTGCCGAAGGGGCTTGTTCCGCCCACTTGGTAGCCCGAATTGCGCTGTGCTTGATCGGGCACACAGGGAGCGATGGATTTGCGCCCTGTCTGACGCGCAAGGTTTTTGGTCGAAACTTCTTTATCGCCGTGCATCAGGATGACAAGGGGTTTAGCGTTTTCATCTTGCATAATCAGCGTTTTGACGACGGCGTGTTCGTCAAAGCCGAGGGCCTGGGCCGTCACGTGTGTTCCGCCGTGCTCGACATAGGTATAGGAGTGTTCTTTGTAGGTAACGCCGTGTGCTTTTAACCAGACTGTTGCCGGTGTTGCGCTTTCGTGTTTTGCTTTAGTCATGACTTATTCCTCGTGCCAAGCATTGTATCGGCTCGGAAAACTTCAGGCGTGCGTCAAATCATTGATGCGAAGCCATGCGCCGATCGGCACGAATTCCGGACAGCCGCCGAATGCTGTTCCTTCAAAGGATTTCGGGTTTGTCATATCCATGGCACCGAGCATGTGTTTGGAGACAACGCGGTGACAAGGAACGAGAATCGGAAAGGGGTTGCTCGCCATAATGCGTCCGACGGCGCGCACGGCTTTAGGGTTCCCGATCTCTTGAGCTAGGTGACTGTAAGTGCGAAATTGGCCGCAGGGAATTGCGGCAACGCGTTCAAGGACCGCACGACTGACGGGGGAAAGCGCCTGCCAACGGCGGGTGCTAAAAAGTGCCGTCCGATCTTGTGGCGTAAGTGGCGTGGCGCTCTGGAGCATCGCATCAGTTAAGTCGGCCCAGTGATTCAGGGCCGGATTGACTGCGCTCGTTTGCTGCGGAGGATCTAAAGAAAACGCAACGGACCAGAGTTCCCCGAAGGCTAAAGTGAGCCTTACGGACCCCCAGGGCGCCGGGATGTCGAGGAATTCTTGATTTTCGTCCGAGACGGCAAAAAAACTCATTTGCCACCCTCCTTTTCAAGGTCTTCTTTCCATAAGCCCTTGGGCATCGGAAAAGCATAGGTTTCGGGGGGTCCTTCGAGCTCGCACACGGTGGAGTTCGGAAAGACTTCCCGGATGCGCTCAAGGAGTTTTTCTACGAGAAATTCCGGTGCGGAGGCCCCGGCCGTAATCCCGACAGAAGAAATGCCGGTAAGCCAGTCGACGTTTAAATACGAGGCGTCCTCAATGAGGTAGGCTCGTGTTCCGGCTCGTTCGGCCACTTCCTTTAATCGATTGGAATTGGAGCTTGAGACCGACCCGATGACTAACACCAAATCGACCCGGCGCGCCAACTTTTTGACGGCATCCTGGCGCGATTGCGTGGCATAACAAATATCGGACTTTTTCGGGACGACCAGGTTCGGAAAACGCGCTTTAAGCGCAACCGTCACGTCGGCCGCATCGTCTGCCGAAATCGTGGTTTGCGTGACGCAGGCAAGCGATGAAAGCCCCGCGGGCAGTGTTGCGACATCGTCAACGGATTCGACCACCGTGATGCCGCTTGGGATCTGACCGACAGTGCCTTCGACTTCCGGGTGCCCTTTGTGTCCGATGATGACAACGGGTAGCCCCGCTTCGTGCATTTTGATGATTTCCCGATGAACTTTTGTCACCAAGGGACAGGTAGCATCAAAGATTGTGAGCGGACGCGCTCTGGCCGCATCTTCAATGGCTTTGGGAACGCCGTGTGCCGAAAAAATGAGGGTTGCTCCGTCCGGAACGGACGCTAAAGAATTGACAAAGACCGCCCCTTTTTCTTTGAGAGCACGGACAATCGTTCGGTTGTGCACGATTTCATGGTGCACGTAAACCGGAGCGCCGTAAATAGCAAGCGCCCGTTCGACGATGGAAACGGCACGCGTCACTCCGGCACAAAAGCCGCGGGGTCGGGCAAGAAGGATTTGCATGAAGTGTGTCTCCGAAGTCGTTAGGTCGACGAGGTGTCCGAGCCTTTTGGCGTCAAGTGCTCGCGGATGACGGCAAGTTCGGGCATGGCGCGAATGTCGCCCGGAAGCGGGAAGGGGCCGTCGTCCTTTTTAAGAATGTCAATCAGGGCATCGACGTTTTCCGGCTTTAACATCCGAACTTGGACGAAGTGACCTTCGAGAAAATTTGTCAGACACAAATCGTCAACGGCGGCATAACTTGTGATTTCCGGGTGCCTATCAAGGTATTCGCGAATGACAAAGGATCGCTCGTCCATCCAGCGGTAGTTTCGGGTTTGTTCCACGGTACAGCGAAGCGTGGAAAGCGCGTTGTCCCACCGCTTTTCTTTTTTCCAGTTTTCTACAGTATCGGAAAGAAAGAAAGGATTGAGAAGCGTGTTGTCGACATAGTACGTATCCAGGCCGTGGATTTTAAAAAGCGCTCGCATGGCTTTTTCACCGAACTCGCGCCAGGTCGACGAAAGAACGATTTTGGCGTCCGTAGCTTCAAGGAGGCGTTTAAGTTCAGTTAGAGCCTTTGGCTCCCAATCCCAGGTGACGGCCGCAAGTGTCCAAAACGGATTGGATTGTTCGCGCCCGGCCCATTTGACGTAGTCAAAGTCACCGAACGCCTCGGTGTATTTCCGACACAGTTCCCAGATTTCCTCGCAGGAATGATCAAAGCGTTTTTGACCGGACTCAATCACGCCGTCAATATCAAGGAACAGGACGCGCATGGGCCTCTCCGAAAGAAAAAGCAGACGAATGGGGCTATTTTAAAGTGCAGAGCTTCGTTTTCGTGAGAATCGCGCGCTTTTGGCTGTCGGCTTATCTCGGGGCTCCGAGAGTCAGTTGATGGCTTTTTTCTTCGATTCGTGCGAAAAAGTGAAATATTGACCTAAAGAACTTGTCGGCGCGAAGGTCTTTGCCCTATAATCGCTTTCCTTGATTTTTTGAGTCCGCACTCCGAGTTGGAGTGTAGGGTGTGATTAACTTTTTATACGGGAGTATGTGATGGCAAGAGTCTGTCAAGTCACCGGCAAGAAGCCGATGGTCGGCCATCAAGTCTCGCACGCGAACAACAAGACCAAGCGTCGTTTTCTGCCGAATCTGCAGTATCACCGCTTCTGGGTCGAAAGTGAAAATCGTTGGGTCCGCCTGCGTTTGACGACGGCCGGACTGCGCACGGTTGACAAGGTCGGTATTGAAGTGGTGCTCGCGGATTTGCGCGCCCGCGGCGAAATCTAATTTTCGGAGATTGAACCATGGCTAAGGGTGCACGCGAAATCATCAAACTCGAATCGACGGCTAAAACCGGCTATTTCGTTACGACGGTCAAGAACAAGAAGAACACGACGGGCAAGCTCGAACTCAATATGTTCGATCCTGTGGCTCGTAAGCACGTTCGTTTCAAAGAAGTCAAGTTGCGTTAATCGGCTTGACGGTCGTTTGTTTTACGCAAAAGAGAGCTGACTGAGCAGTTGGCTCTTTTTTCGTGTCTGCGCGATTTGCATTGGCTAGACCGAACGCGTTGTTTTTCCGGGAATCAGAATCGACTATGCATAAGATTTTCACCAGACCCATACACATTCGATTTGCGCAGTGCGACAGCGCCGGAATTGTGTTTCATCCGCAGTTTTTGACGATTTTTAACGGACTCATTGAGGATTTCTTCAGTGATGTCGTGGGTAAACCCTTCCCGACCATTCTTCAAGACGGTCTGATGATTCCCGTGGCCGGACTGCAGTGTAATTTCCTTTCCCCGTGCCGAGCCGGGGAACGTCTGACGGCCTCCCTTTGGATTGAAAAGCTCGGGTATTCATCCGTGCGGTTTGCTATGACGCTTTCTCGCGGCAACGACGATTGTGTCCGTCTTGTCGAGACCATGGTGTGTGTGTCGCAGGAAAAGGGTTTTAAGCCGATTGCTTGGCCCGAGGACTTTCGGAGCGCCATGCTCGACTACGTCGCAGGAAGCGACGTTAAACCGTTAGCTCTTCGATTGTAGAGGCTTTCGGCCAGAGCGTTTTAAGCGCCGGAGTAAAGCGCTTTGCGCCCTTAATCCAAAAATGCACGGGAACACTTTCCGAGCCTTCATTAAGGAGGTTGTTCTCTTTAAGGCGCGTTGCTAGAACGTCTGCCACGGCACGACTCGGTTCGATAATCGTTAAGGGACGCGCGGCCACTTCGTAAATGGCCTTTTCCAAAAACGGGTAGTGCGTACAGGCTAAAACGAGCGTATCGATCCCGGCATCGAGCATGGGAGTAAGGTACTTTTTTAAAAGCGCCTTGGTCTTAGGCGTATCAAACTCACCGCGCTCAACGCATTCCATGAGACCGGGTGCGGCTACCGACATCACATGCGTTCCTTGCGTAAATCGCACGAGAAGACTGTGATAGCGCTCGCTTGTGATGGTGCGCGTGGTTCCGAGAACCCCGAATCGCCCCGAAGGGCTTAATTTAGCTGCCGGCTTGACGGCCGGTTCAATGCCGATAATCGGAAGGGAAAACTCGCGCCGCAACGTGTCGGCGGCAACGGCCGTTGCCGTATTGCAGGCAAGGACCACGGCCTTGGCTCCGTGGCCGACTAAAAACGCAACCATGGCCCGTGTGCGTCCGATGATGTAATCAGCGTCTTTATCGCCCCAAGGCGCATTGTCGTTATCCGAGCAATATAAGAAGTGTTCATGCGGAAGTTTGGCGACGAGAGCTCGAAGAACCGAAAGGCCCCCCAAGCCCGAATCGAGCACGCCGATGGGTTTTTCTGAACTCATGACCGGGGTTTCTCCGCTGCGGCGCGTCCGAGCCTATCGTTAACGGCTGCCCAAGGCGCTTCTTTCGGAGGCTCCTCGACAAGAATCCTGTCGGCACCGACCGCGTCAAGCTCATGCAAATTCTCATAAAGGCCATGTGCGTATTCGGCAAGCGTGGCGGGCGAGACAAGAGAAAAGAAGGGTTTGCCGGTCAGTGTTGTCAGAACTTGGGGGCTTGCCATCACAGCTAGGCGCATTCCCGAGAGCTCGTGCATGCGGGCTTTGAGTTTTTCTCCCGGAACAATCTCGAGCTTGGTTTTGGGTGCGTAGTGGCTCTTAAGGCGCCCGGAGGCACGCGGCGCATCGCTTCCGGCATCGGGCACGGGGCACCCTAAGACTTCTTCGAGCATTTCGCGTGTGACGGCGCCGTGCCGGAGAATCTCCGGGCGGCGTCCCGAAAGATTGATCATCGTCGATTCCACGCCGACTTCACAGACGCCGCCGTCAAGAATCATGTCAAGTTTCCCGGTGGGTTTGACGCCTAAGTCTTCTAAAACGTGCCGCGCACAAGTCGGAGAAATCTGCCCGAACGTGTTGCAACTCGGGGCTGTCAGGCCCTTAAAGTTCGGACCTGAAAAGCGCTTTAAGAGTTCGCGAGTCCACGGGTGCGAGGGGCAGCGTAGGGCAACGGAATCCTGGTCTCCGGTGACAAAGTTGCCGCAACGCGCCGATTTTTTTAACACAAGCGTCAAAGGGCCGGGCCAAAATGTTTTAACGAGCAGGCGCGCCTCACTCGGAATATTCACGGCCCACGCATCAAGGGCCTCGGGGCTGGCGACGTGGACAATGAGCGGGTGGTTGGTCGGCCGATTTTTGACGGCAAAAGTTGCTAGGACAGCATCTTTGTTGTCGGCATCGGCCGCAAGGCCGTAAACGGTCTCCGTGGGGATGGCCACAAGGCCGCCTTCGGAAAGAATACTGACGGCCTTGTCAATCGCCGCATCATCGACAGGCGGATACTGAGTCTTAGTCATTCGGAAGCGTTGCCTCGCGAACCTTTTGGCTTTGCTTGACGCGGAAACCGTCGAGTTTGTCGCTTAAGGCTTTGTCGGTCAGAGCGAGCATGGAAACGGCAAAAATCGCTGCGTTCGCCGCGCCCCCCTCGCCGATAGCGAATGTAGCCACCGGGATGCCTCGAGGCATCTGCACGATGGAAAGAAGGCTATCCATTCCTTTTAAGTACTTGGAGGGGACGGGAACGCCTAAGACGGGAAGCGTGGTTTTGGCGGCGATGACACCGGCCAAATGTGCCGCTCCCCCGGCTCCGGCAATAATCGCTTTTAAGCCCCGTGCTTTGGCTGTCGAGGCAAATTCGGCGGTCTCATCGGGTAGGCGATGGGCACTTAAGATTTTGATTTCGTGAGCAATACCGAACGACTTCAAAATATCCACGGCCGGTTTCATCATGTCCCAGTCGGAGGTCGAACCCATCACAACGGCAACGGCGGGTGTGTGTAACTCTGTCATAACCGATCCTTTATTTACAAAACAAACGCCGTGACAAGGACACTGATCCAAGTGACGGCACAAAAGAGAAGAGAAAAGAGCACGGCGGCACTGCCGGCATCTTTGGCAAATTTCGATTTCGGGTGGATTTCCGGTCCGATGCGGTCAATGGCCGCTTCAAGTCCCGAATTTAATAGTTCCACAACGAGCACGAATACAACTGAAAATAGGCACATAAGTCGCAAGGCCAACTCAACGGGAAGAAAAAAACTCACCGGAATCAAAATCACGGCCAGAAGGGCCTCTTGGCGAAACGCCTCTTCGGAGTGCCAAGCCTGACAAATCCCGTCTTTGGAGTAACGCGTGGCATTGATAAGGCGCGTGATTCCCGTTTTTCCCTTTAAGTCGTTTGCGTTTTGGGGTGTCATGAATAAAAAGGGGAGCCGAGTCGGCTCCCCTCTCCCTGTGGAGCGTTAGATGACTTTTTGCGCCAAAGAACCGTCGGCATAGTGCTTGGCCATGACCGAGACAGGAACGGGCTTGATGCGGGCGCCCTGACCTTCGCAACCGAAGGCAAGGTAACGACCCTTGCAAAGTTCTCGTGCTGCTTCACGGGCCTTCGTAAGGTACCCGCGCGGATCGAATTCGCTCGGATTCTCAACAAAGTACCGACGAATGGCCGCTGTCATCGCGAGGCGAATATCGGTATCGACATTGACCTTGCGCACGCCGTGGCGAATGGCTTCCTGAATTTCTTCGACCGGAACGCCGTACGTTTCGCGCATCTGACCGCCGTACTTGCGGATTTCGGCGAGGATTTCCTGCGGCACGGAGCTCGAGCCGTGCATCACCAGGTGCGTGTTCGGCAAGCGGGCGTGAATTTCCTTGACGCGTTGAATCGACAGGATTTCGCCTGTGGGCTTGCGGGTGAACTTGTAGGCGCCGTGGCTCGTGCCGATGGCAATCGCGAGGGCATCGAGTTGCGTTGCACGCACAAATTCGGCAGCCTGATTCGGGTCCGTCAGGAGCATGTCGCGCGTCAGTTTCCCTTCGGCGCCGTGACCGTCCTCTTTCGCCGCTTGCAGTGTTTCAAGGGAGCCGATGCAGCCGAGTTCGCCTTCGACGGAAACGCCGATTGAGTGTGCTGCATCGACGATAAGGCGCGTCGTTTCGACGTTGTACTCGTAGGTGGCCGGTGTTTTTCCGTCCGGCATCAAAGAGCCGTCCATCATGACGGACGTAAAGCCGTAGCGCATGGCGCTTTGGCAGGCGGCCGGGCTACGACCGTGATCTAGGTGCATGCAAATCGGGATGTCCGGATAACTCTCGACAGCCGCTTCAATCAGATACTTTAGAAACGTTTCCCCAGCGTACTTACGAGCACCGGCCGAAGCCTGCATGATGACCGGCGCACCGACATCTTGCGCTGCCTCCATGATGGCGTGAACCTGCTCGAGGTTGTTAACGTTGAAAGCGGGAATGCCGTACCCGTTTTCCGCTGCATGGTCAAGCAACTGACGCAAACTGACAAGTGCCATATTAATCTGCTCCCAGAAAGAATGAACACAGGGACCGCGACGGAAAACCCGTCTCGTATCCTGTGACTCATTTTAGCCGAATCCCTCGGCGGCGTTGACACGTTTTTCAGGCAATCCGGGCGCCTTCGGGGGTGCCTTAGTGTGAAATTGCAAAAGCGAAAAATAATGTCAGGTAGGAAATTTCGCTCAAGCGCACCGAAAAGCGACTAAGTAAAAGCACTTAAGTGCCTCCGTTCAAAATCAACAATTAGTTGCATCCTATATTTTTATAGGAGAGCCCAGAGTATAGTGGTCTCGGCTCGGTTAGAGCCGTTTTGTTTGGTGTCGGTCGTATTGATCGATGCCGACAAGACCAGAGCTTTGATGTCGTTTGCAGGGGTTTTCGGGGCGTTGTATCGGGTTTTCCTCGGAATAATCTACACGATATCGAGATTTTTATTTAGGGGAAAATCATGGATAGTACTGCCCTCAAGAAATGGGCAATCGTATTAGGACTCGGGGCCATCATCTGGTTCCTGCCTTGCCCGCACGGGCTCTCGCTCGCTGCCTGGCATTTATTTGCCATCTTCGTTGCAACTATTGCCGGCTTTATTTTGCAGCCGATTCCGATGGGTGCCGTTGCGTTCCTGTCGCTGACAATCTGCGCCTTCTTCGGAATTCTCAAGACCAAAGATGTGCTCATGGGATTCGGCAACGGAACGATTTGGCTCATTGTGTGTGCCTTCTTCCTGTCTCGTGGGTTTATTAAGACGGGTTTAGGACGCCGCATTGCGTTCTTTATCATTCACTGCATCGGCAAGAGTTCGCTGTCGCTCGGCTACTCGATTTGCTTGGCCGAACTCGTGATTTCGCCGGCTATGCCTTCGGCCACGGCCCGGGGCGGCGGCGTTTTCTATCCGATTGTTCAGTCGCTTTCGAGTGCTTTCGGTTCGGAAGCCGGTCCGAGTGCCGGTAAGATCGGTAAATACCTGATGCAAGTGGGTTTCCACGCCGATGCAGTCACCTGCACGATGTTCTTAACGTCCATGGCCGGTAACCCGCTTTGCGTCGGCTTGGCCGCCAGTGCCGTCGGTGTGGAACTGACCTGGATGGAGTGGGCTATTGCCGCTATCGTCCCGGGCTTGATCTGCTTGTTCCTCGTTCCGCTCATTCTTCTGAAGATTGCGACGCCGGAAATTCGTGAGACACCCAATGCCAAGTCTTTGGCAGCGGCTGAACTCCAAAAGATGGGGCCGATGACCAAAGAAGAACTCGTGCTCGCCTTTGTCTTTGTCATGTGCTTGGCTCTGTGGGCCACGGGAAGCCTTACCGGGCTCGGTGCCACGCCGATTGCCATGCTCGCTGTCTCGATTATGCTCATTGCGCAAGTTTTGAGTTGGAAAGACATTCTTTCGGAAAAGGGTGCTTGGGACGCGATGTTCTGGATGGGTGGTTTAATGTCCTTGGCGACGGCTCTGGCAAAGAGCGGCTTTGTCAAATGGGCGGCGGCTTTCATTGCGAGCGGCATTTCCGCGGCTCACATGGGTTGGGTTGCTTCGTTCCTCGTAATCTCGCTCATTTACATTTACTCGCACTATTGCTTTGCGTCCGTGACGGCTCGTATTTCGGCCATGTACGCGGCCTTCGTGGCCGTGGCGGCGGCTTGCGGCGCCCCGGCGCTCATGGTCGCCATTGCCTTCGGCATTTTTGCCAACCTGCCGATTTCGCTCACGCACTACGGTAACGGTGCGGCCCCGGTGTACTTCGGTGCCGGATACGTTTCTCAGGGCGAATGGTGGCGTAACGGCTTTGTCGTGACGACCATCAACACCGTGATTTGGTTCACGGTCGGTATCGCTTGGTGGAAGCTGATCGGACTGTGGTAATCGGTCTGAGTTAACTCTTCGGCTTAATGGTCGTAAGGTTCACAATCGGGAGGAAGGCGTTGCCGACCTCCCGATTCTTTCAGCGCTTTCATAGGGAAATCCCGAGTCGCCCCTTTTTCCCTTTTCCGTTTTTCCCATGTTTCCATACAATTTCGGGTATCGAAAAGCGCAGGTTCGTTACGGTTTATTCCTGATGCGGTTTTTTCCTGCTTGTGCTTAAATGCCACTCACAGCGCCTTCGTGTGAGAGGCAAGACGGATTTGGTTGTTTTTTGTTATTTCAATCTTCGGAGTATTTCTTATGCAAGGTCTAATGAAGACTTCCCTTAAGGGGCTCCCCTTGGTTTACCGCGGCAAGGTTCGCGAATGCTATGCCCTCGATGACGACAAGCTGTTAATGATTGCCACCGATCGCATCAGTGCATTTGACGTCATCTTGAGCGTTCCGATTGCGAACAAGGGCAAGGTCCTGACGGGTCTGACACAGTTCTGGTTTGAAAAGCTCGCCTCGGGTATGCCCACGCAGTTAACGGGCATTGCGCCTGAGTCGGTCGTTGCGCCCGATGAGGTCGATCAGGTCGCCGGTCGCGCCATGGTCGTCAAGCGCCTAAAGCCGATTCTGGTCGAGTGCGTGGCGCGCGGCTATGTGATCGGTAGCAGTTGGAAGTCCTACCAGGAAGACGGCACGATTTGCGGCATTAAGCTCCCCGCGGGGCTACAAAAGGCCGAAAAGCTTCCCGAACCGATCTTTACCCCGGCGGCTAAAGCCGAGGTCGGCACGCACGATGAAAACATCGATTTTGATCGCGTCTGTGCCCTGTACGGCAAGGACATCGCGACGGAAATTCGTCGGCTGACGTTAGACCTTTATACGCGTGCGGCCGAGTACGCCAAGACACGCGGCATCATCATCGCCGATACGAAGTTTGAGTTCGGTTTGGATGAGGCCGGTCGTGTGTGCTTGATGGACGAGGTCCTCACTCCCGATAGCTCGCGTTTCTGGCCTGCCGACCAGTATCGCTTGGGCATCTCGCCCCCGAGTTTTGATAAGCAGTTCGTGCGTGACTGGCTCGAAGCGCAGCCCTGGAACAAGACGCCGCCGGCCCCGGTTCCGCCCGAAGACGTGTTGGAAAAGACCGCAACCAAGTACCGTGAAGCTTATGAACGCTTAACGGGTAAAACGCTTGCCTAGTTAACGCGCTTTTTGAAACGAACGCCCGAGATTGACCGATGTTCGGCTGCCTCGGGCGTTTTCTTTTGAAGGACCCGGTTAGGCGGCAACGTTTCCTGCAACGTAATCGCCGTCAAAGCACGAGCAGTCAAATTTCTGAATTTCCGGATTTAAGTCCTGCAAGGCCCGCGTTAAGTCCGGCAAGGGAAGGTAAATCACATCATCGGCGCCGATTCGGCGCGCGACTTCCCTTTCGTCTTCCCCGTGTCCGCAAATCAGTTCGTCACACGAAGGAATATCGATTCCGTACACGTTCGGAAACATCACGCGCGGTGCTGTGGAGGCCACATAGACTTTCGTTGCGCCCGACTGGCGCGCTAAGTCGACAATCTGCCCCATTGTGGTGCCGCGCACAATCGAATCGTCGACTAAAAGAACGGACTTGCCGGCAAATTCCACGGGCATGGCGTTGAGCTTTTGCCGTACGCTCTTTTTGCGTGTGGCTTGGTCGGGCATGATAAACGTGCGTCCGACATAGCGATTCTTAATAAAGCCTTCGCGGTAATTTAAGCCTAATAGGCCGGCTAATTCCTGGGCAGCCGGTCTTCCGGTATCGGGAATCGGGATGACGCAGTCGATGGTGTGAACATCGATGCGCTTGGCAACGGCCCGAGCCAAATACTGACCGAGCTTTAAGCGCGCGGCATAGACGTTAATTTTGTCGATGACGCTTTCCGGACGCGCAAAGTAAATGTACTCGAAGGCGCAGGGATTAAGAGTAGCGTCGTCGGCGCAAACGTGGCTATACAAAGTCCCGTTCGTATCGACGAACACCGCTTCCCCGGGGGCAACGTCGCGCACGAGGGTAAATCCGAGACGCCCCATCGTCACCGATTCGGAACTAAACATCGTGTCGCATCGCCCGTTCGGATTGGTGCGTGTCCCGAAACAAAGCGGACGAATGGCGTGCGGATCGCGAAATGCCACGAGTCCGTGGCCGGCAATAAGCGCCACACAAGCGTACGACCCCTGCACGATTTTGTGCACCGTTCCTACGGCGCGAAAAAGCGCCTCGGGGCAAAAATCTTTGCCGTTTGTCTCGTGCGCCAGGGCATCGGCAAAGACGTTTAAAAGCACCTCCGAATCGCTCATCGTCAGCGTATGGCGGTGGTCGATTTTGGCAAGGCGTTCTTTGATTTCACGGGCATTCGTGAGGTTCCCGTTGTGGGCAAAGAGAATTCCGAACGGGGCGTTGACATAAAAGGGCTGACTTTCCAGGTTGTCGCTTGCGCACCCTTGCGTCGGGTAGCGCACGTGTCCGATACCGGCGTTGCCGACAAGGTTTCGCATATCCCGTGTGCGAAAGATGTCGCTCACAAGGCCCTTGGCTTTAAAAAGCGCAAAGCGGTCGCCTTGCATCGTGCCGATGCCGGCAGCATCTTGTCCGCGGTGCTGCAACAAAAGGAGTGCATCATAGATTTGCTGATTGACCGAACGGTCTGCGAGGATTCCGACAACGCCGCACATAGTGGTCTTTTTATCCCTTTCCTGAAAGTAGGTTCCCTCGGGCATTTTAAAACCCGAGGGGAGCAATGCGGCGCAATTGTACTAGAGGCACGTGCGGGCGACGCGCTCGTCTTTAAGCCGATCTTTGGCGATGTAAAAGGCGTAGGTGCTGATGGCAATACTCACGAGAATAATGCCGGCTGCCGTTGCCGCCCAGAAGCCGTGGGCTCCGAAGGGCCCTCCGAACGATTCGGCGTGAAAACCGAGCCAGCAACCGCCTCCGAGGCCTACCGACCACAAGAGGACCCCGTAAATACACATCGGAAGGAATGTGACGCGATAGCCGCGAAGGGCAAAGCAACTAATGGTCTGCAGGGCATCGGCGACGTGAAAAATCACGGCGATCCCTAAAAGCGATTCGGCCAAAAGCGCCACGGCCGGGTCTGTTGTAAAAAGCGAGACCACTGTGTGTCTGAAAAGGAAAAGACACGAACAGGTCACGGCTGCAATCCCCAGGGCAAAGCGCAGGACACGTATCATCGCTTGACGCGCGAGCGTGGGCGAGCCGGCGCCGAGGCACTGAGCCACAAGGACACTGACGGCAATACCCAATGAAAGCGGCGCCTGATAGATAAAGGACGTGGTGTTGCCGACAATCTGGTGTGCGGCCACATCAATCGTTCCGATGCGTCCGATGAGGATGGCCATCAGGGCAAAGGAACTGATTTCAAAAAACATCGAAAGCGAAATCGGAACTCCGATTTTCAGATGTGTCTTAATCGCTTGCCAGTTCGGAAGATAAATGCGTGCCGGTCGCATCACATCGTACACATGCGAAAAGCGCCAGTACGAATAAAGGGCAATGAGGCTTACCGTGGCCCCGAGAGCCGAGGAAACACCGGCACCTGCACCCCCTAAAGCCGGTAGGCCGAAAAGCCCGTACATGAAAACGTAGTTAAGGGGTCCCTTTAAGACAAGGAGACCGATTGACACCCACATCGTCACGCGCGGCAGGTTCACGGCCGCGTTAAGCGCCACAAAGGGGCGCGCCAACATGAAGGCCGGAACGCTGGCTGCGCTCGCAAGGAGGTAAATGCGTAGCATCCGGGCGACGTTTCCCTGGGCATTACAGAGGCTGATCCAAAAATCGGTTGCCGATAAGATCGCCAGACCGACAAGACCGAGCACGAGCGAGAGCCACAGGCTTTGCGTCAGTTCAAAGCCGATGCGCTCAAATCGTCGCGCACCGAAATGGTGACCGGCAAGCGGACTTAAGGACTGTATGACGCCCACGAGCGTGAGAATGACCATGATGACCGTAGCATTTCCGATGGCCACGGCCGCCAAGTGCTCGGCACCGAGCCTTCCTGCCATGATCGTGTCAATGGTTCCCGATCCGATAATCGAGATGTTAGCCACGAGAATCGGGGCCGCGAGACGCGCAATAGCCCGATAGCTGATATCGGGCTTGGTAAAACTTAAATTTTCAGACATAAACAAACAAAACGAGGCTTAGGCGGTCCTGATGCTTACGAGTCCGCGAATTCCTCCCGGGGATTCGGCCGGTTGCGTGGGTTTTTCCGGACACAAGAAGGCCTGTCCGCTCACAATCGAGCGGAGTGCCTCAAAATCCAGAATCTGTACGTGTTTTTGGTTGACGATAATCACGTTGTCGGTCGTAAAGCGCGAGAGCACACGGCTGACGGTTTCGAGTTTCAATCCTAAGTAAGAGCCGATTTCCGCTCGCGTCATCCGTAGCACGAACTCACTTCGCGAATAGCCGCGCTGCTCGAAGCGTTGCGAAAGATTCAGGAGGAAGGCAGCAATACGCTGTTCGGCGTGCATGGATCCCAAAAGGAGCAAGACACCGTTTTGGCGTATGATTTCCCGCGACAGTAGACGCTCGAAGTGCTCGGCAAGCTTTGGGACCGCACTGGAAACTTCGTGCAGGCGCTTATAAGAAAGCACACACACTTCCGTATCTTCCAGGGCAACGACATCGCTGGCGTACACGTTGTTCGCGAGGCCGTCAAACCCGATGATGTCGCCCGACATATAAAACATCGTGACTTGTTCACGTCCGTCGCTCGAAAGCACGGAACTTTTTAAAAAGCCCAACCGGATGGCGTAGAAGGCTTCGAAGGGGTCGCCGGCCCTGTAAAGGACTTCTCCGCGACGGATACGCCGCCGCGTGGTCACCATTTCCTCCATACGCTCGATTTCTTTGAAATCTAAATCGTCTGCCAGGCAAAACTCATGCAGGCTGCAGGTCGAGCAAATAATGCGCATGCCGGCCGACGGCGTGTTCGTTGGATTGAACATGTGAGCAGTCTCCCCTTTGAGCTTCTTTTCCGTTAGGTATGTCGTTTTTCCGAGCCGACGAGCACCGAGTCCCAGACCTTCGGAGGCGCCGAGAAACGGGCGGCGAGACGTATAATCCACGCACCCGAATCGATTTCACGAAGGCGGCACCGATGCCGTTTCGACCGGAATTGATTCTCTCATTTTGTATCGAAGTTTGATTAAAGTCAATTGATTTTCGTCAAATCTGAAAAAAGCGCTCTCGGTCTGTTCGGGACGGGTGTTTTTTTGGCGTTAAAGGAGTTGCCATGACCGATGTGAAAGATAGCGGGGTTGAGTTACCCGACGCCGACCTTTGGCGTAAGTTCGATGTCCCGGCACCGCGCTACACGTCGTATCCGACCGCCGATCGCTTTCGCCCCGACGTGAGCCGTGCCGATTATGAAAATGCATTGGCGGAAAGACCGGCCGATCGATCTCTTTCGGTCTATACCCATATTCCGTTTTGTGCCAACGTGTGTTTTTATTGCGGGTGTAACAAGATCGTCACGCGCAATCGCGCCCTGGCCGACCCGTACATCGATGCGGTTTTAGCCGAGGCCAAGATTGCGTCCGAACACCTGACGGGGAAAAGGACGCTTTCGCAACTTCATTGGGGAGGAGGAACCCCGACTTTCTTAGATTCCGAGCAAATCGAGCGACTTTTGGAAGGGATTCGCGCGATTTACCCCTTTGAGGCCGACGGCGAGTACTCCATTGAAATCGATGCGCGTACGTGCCCGGCAGAAAAAATCGACGTTTTGCATCGCCTCGGATTTAACCGCATGAGTCTCGGGGTGCAGGACTTTAATTTAAGTGTCCTTGAGGCGGTCAATCGCGTGCAAAGCTTCGAGTTGATTCGCGATACGCTCGCGCACGCCCGCAAGGTCGGCTTTCATTCCGTGAATATGGATTTGATTTACGGCCTGCCGCGTCAGACACGTCGGTCGTTTGCCGAAACCATCGACAAGGTCATCGAGCTTTCGCCCGATCGCATCGCGCTTTATCACTATGCGCACCTACCGAACATTTTCAAACCCCAACGCCGGATTGTTCCCGAGGAACTCCCGAGTGCCTCCGAGCGCGTCAACATGATGTTCGATTCGATTCGGACATTGACGGCAAACGGGTATCGGTATATCGGAATGGACCACTTTGCTAAGGAAACCGATGAGCTTTCCGTGGCGCAAAAAGACGGGACGATTCAGCGCAATTTCCAAGGCTATTCGACGCGTGCCGAGTGCGACATGATTGCCCTCGGCGCTAGTTCCATTTCCTATGTCGGCAATACGTACGCCTGCAACCCGCGCGAAATCGAGCCGTACTACCAGGCAATCGGGCAGGGACACTTGGCAACCTGTCGGGGATTTGTTCTTTCGCCCGAAGACATCTTGCGTCGCACCGTTATCATGACGATTATGTGTCGCTTTCAGATTATCAAGAGCCAAATCGAAGAGCAGTTCGGGATTGACTTTGATAAAACGTTTGCCTACGAACTGAAGAAATTGCAGGCGTATGCCAAGCACGATTTGGTGGAACTGACGCCCGAGACCATCACCGTGAGCGCCAAGGGCAAGATTTTCGTGCGTGCCGTAGCCATGCAGTTTGACCGGTATCTTCGAGAGTCCGATCGCGCCGGCGGTTACTCGAAAATTGCCTAACGTGAGCCGCATTTTTGGGGAACACCTCCAAAGGAAAAGCCGATGACGCAAATGACCTATTACTGGCATGACTACGAGACTTTCGGACTTAATCGTCACTTAGACCGCCCCGTGCAGTTTGCCGGTATTCGCACCGATTCGGCGCTCAATGTCATCTCCGAGCCCGATGTGTTTTACTGCGATTGTGCGCCCGATTACCTCCCGAGCCCCGAGGCGTGCCTGATAACCGGCATTACGCCGCAGGTCGCGCATGCGCGAGGCGGGCAGTGCGAAGCGGAATTTGCCCGACGTATTCGGGACATTTTCCGAACTCCCGGAACCTGTTCCATCGGGTACAACTCGCTTCGCTTTGACGATGAAGTGACTCGGTTTCTTTTTTGGCGCAATCTCATGGACCCGTATGCACGGGAATGGGATGACGGATGCTCGCGTTGGGACCTGTTTCCTCTGGTACAGGCCGTCTGGGCCTTAAGACCAGCAGGAATCGTGTGGCCGACCGTGAAAACCCCTGAAGGCGCCGAGCGCATCTCGTTTCGCCTCGAACACTTAAGTGCGGCCAACGGTCTTGAGCACAGCCATGCGCACGACGCAATGAGTGACGTGTACGCGACGCTTGCTTTGGCGCGCCTTATTCGTGAGAAAAATCCGCGTTTTTGGCAGTGGGCGTTCGAAAACCGCGCCAAGGCTAAGGTTCGAAGCGCTTTTGCAGCCTCCGACGGGACGCTTTGCCGGCCGGCTGTTTGGATTGACGGGCGAGCCGGTCAGGAAAAGGGCTTTATTCGCATCGCGTTTCCGATTTGCGAAACGGACAAAAAGGAAATCGTTCTTTGGGATTGTCGCGAGGATCCCGAAGAGCTTTGGACGCTTGACCCCGAAACCATTTGTCGCCGTGCGTGGAAGCGCTCGGAAATGAAAGAGGGAGAAACGGCGCTGTCGCTTTTTAAACTGCGTCCGAATCAGTTCCCGGTGGTGTGCGCGAATCTTAATGTGTTAAAGCAGTCGGCTATCGAGCGTTTTTCTATCGATATGAATGCCGTGAATCGTCACATGGCGTGGCTCTCGGAGCACGCCTCCGACCTTGCCGGTCCGATTTCGCTTTCCTCCGAACATGAGCCGGAAAAAGGCGCAGATGCCGATTGTGCGCTTTATGAAGGCTTTACCTCCAATGCCGACCGAGCCGTGATGCAAAGGGCCGAATCCTTAAGTCCCGAGGCGTTAACCGAGGCCGTCGGTGAAGGGCGCATTCACTTTGAAGATCCGCGCCTGACGGAACTATTGTGGCGCAAACGGGCACGCAATTGGCCCGGGGCTTTAACGGATGACGAGCGCATTCGTTGGAAGGCCTTTTGCGGTGCACGACTTCAAGGGCTTGTTCCGGGGACCTTAAGCCTAGCCGAGTACATGAATGAGGTTGACGCGGCGGCCGATACCGATTGTCAGGCGTTGGAAGCGGGCCAGATGACGGAAGACCAATTTGAAGCGCGTCAGCAGATTCTCGACGACCTATATAACTGGGGGGAATTTGTCGGGTCTGCGGCGCAAGATATTGACGGAGAAACGAGATGACGGAAACTTGTGAAAAGAAAGGGGCAGCCAAGGTTGCCTTTGTCGGACTCGGCGTGATGGGATACCCCATGGCCGGGCACTTAAAGAGAGCCGGACACGACGTGGTTGTTTTTAATCGCACACACGCCAAAGCCGAAAAATGGGTGGCCGAACACGGCGGTCGTAGCGCGATGACGCCGTGCGAAGCGGCACAAGACAGGGACTTTGTGTTTGTCTGTGTCGGAAATGACGATGATGTGCGTAGTGTCTTTTACGGGGAGAACGGCATTTTGGCCGGGATGCACACAGGCGCCGTTCTCATTGATTCGACTACCGATTCGGCTGTGCTTTCGCGCGAATTGGAGGCGGCATGCCGGCAAAAGGGCATCGGCTTTTTGGATGCTCCGGTTTCGGGCGGACAGTCCGGGGCCGAAAACGGCACGTTAACCGTGATGGTCGGCGGGTCGGATGCGGACTTTGATGCGGCAAAACCTGTGATCGATGCCTATGCGAGTGCCGTCACGCACATGGGGCCGGCCGGTTGCGGACAACTGACGAAAATGGTCAATCAGGTGTGCATCGCCGGTGTGTTGCAGTCGCTTTCCGAGGGGCTGGCCTTCGGACTTAATGCCGGACTTGATATGAAAAAAGTCGTGGAGGCCATTTCCAAGGGATGTGCCGGATCGTGGCAAATGGATAACCGTTCCGAGACGATGGTGGAGGGAAAATTTAACTTCGGATTTGCCGTCGATTGGATGCGAAAGGACTTGCGCATTGTGCTAGCGGAAGCCGAAAGGAACGGTTCGAAGATGCCGCTTACAAAGATGGTCGAGGCCTTTTACGGGGATTTGCAAACTCAGGGTGACGGGCGTTTGGACACCTCGTCCTTAATTAAACTTTTGCCGATTCACAAGGCCTGAAACAAAAAAAATCCGAGGTGGGATAAGGCCCGCCTCGGAATCTAAAAGTTTGCTTTGTTTTCAGTGCTTTACTCGGCTTTTTGCGGAGGATGCTGCAAAAGGCGCCGGGTGTTTTTTCCTGACTGATTAGGAAGCCTTGAAGGCGATAAAAACCAAAACCAGAATGGCCGTGCCGGCAATGGCAAGCGCCACTAAATCCAATGTGTTATGAATGGGGAACATGTTTCTCTCCTGGTGTGTTTTAGTAATGGCAAAACTTTAAAAGTTATTTCGTTTTCACGAAATTGTGTTTTATGACTAAGTAGAAAACGAGGGGTTAGGGGTTTACCTTCGGACTTCTTGCAATTAATCTCTGAAAGATGTGGACGGTGCGCACTTTTTTCCGTGATTTTTTGAGGCTCTTTTCGGCCTTTTTGATTGCTCTCATTGGGGCAACGGGTGCGTTTTGTGCTCAAGACGAAACCTTGGGCAACTGGGTCATCGGCGTGCTCGACAGCAACATGCCCCAGATGCAATGGGTCATTCGCGACTCATTTCACAAAATCGATCCCCTTTATCCGGAAAAGCGCCTCGTTGTGCGCCAACTTCCGGTCGATGCCATTTACGAGGCCGTCCGTACGCAGTCACTCGATTTCGTGTGTGCCAGCCCTCAGGTCATCAGCGTTTTAGAGCGCTACTACGGGTATGAACTTTTAGCTTCTTTGTACCAGAAGAAAGACACAGACTTTTTCTCGGAAACAACGGCTCTTGTGTTTACACGAAATGGCATCAATACCTGGACGGATTTGCGCGGCAAGACCGTCGGCTTGATCGAACACGATATTCCGGATACCGAACTTTTGCTTCTCGATGAACTGCACCAGAGAAAACTCCCGCCGGAAGGTTTTTGGAAAAAAGAACGGATTCCGACGCTCGATAAGGGAATCGACGGTTTGCGCTCCGGTTCGATTGATGCATTGGCAATTTCTTCGTGTCTGTATCGGGAAGCCAAGGCGGATGGTTTTTCTGATTTTCACATCATTCCCGGGCGCGAGGACGGCAATCAGAAAACCTTAACGCCGCACTCGACGGGATTTTTCCCGGGCTGGGCTTTTGCCTCAAGCATTCGCGTAAGCCGCAAGGTCGGAGAGCACTTTGCCAATGCCTTGCGCCAGTTTGACTTTTCCCGTACGGTCACGTGGGATACGGCACGCGATTACCGTAAGGTGCATGACGCACAAGAAGCTCTGCAATTTAAGCCTTACATGAAGTTTCGTCAAAAGACGGCCAGTGAGTTTCTCATGGAACACATCACGTGGGTCATCGTGGCTGGGTGCCTTTTAATCGGCTTGATTATTCATAACCTACTGACGGAACGGACGGTTCGGTGTCTGACCGTGCAGTTAACACAGACGATGCAAAAGAAGCGTTTGGCCGAGAAACGCTTTGAGGAATTGGAGCACTCGGCCAGCGTGTCGCAGATTTCGAGTATCGTGGCTCATGAATTGCGTCAACCCCTCGCGGCGATTACGAATTTTGCGATGGGCATTCGACGCCGGGCTGCGAACCGGACGCTCACGAATGACTCGTTGGATTTTGCCTTAGGTCGCATCTTGCAGGAAAACGAAAGGGCGAGCGCCATTGTCGACCACGTGCGTAACTACGCCAAAAAGCACGAGAGTCAACCGGAGCTCGTGCATTTAGAGCCCCTGGTGCGAAAGACCATTGCCACATTCGAGACAGTGCCCAAGGGACTGATTTCCGTTGATGTTTCCGGAGATCCTTGTGTTCGGATTGACGAACTCGAGATGACGCTCGTGGTCCGTAATCTTATAAAAAATGCCGTCGAAGCCGTCGCTTTGAAGCCTCACGGCCACGTTAAAGTCGGTGTACATGAGGTCGACAAAGCCGTGGTTCTTACCGTGAGCGACAACGGCATGCTTGAAACCGATGAGCAATTGGAAAAACTTTCGGTGCCGATGCAATCGGAAAAAAGCGAAGGTCTCGGCCTAGGACTTTCGATTGCACGGCGCACTATTGAGTCTTATGACGGTTCCCTGACGTTTACACGTAACAAGCCGAGCGGCCTGGGGGTAACGGTTCGATTTCCCATAGCGGAGGGTTAACAACATGGATACGCGTAAATCACGGGCAGTGGTTCGTATTGTGGATGATGACAAAGGAGTGCGCGACTCCTACAAGTACTTAATCGAAGGCGAGGGATGGCTCGTTCGAACCTACTCGAGTGCCGAAGACTTTTTAGAACACGATGACCCGACCATTCAGGGGTGCGGAGTTTTTGACGTGCGTATGCCGGGTATCAGCGGCCTGGAATTGCAGTCCAAGCTCGCGCAGCGCTCCGCGCAACTCCCGGTGATTCTTGTCTCTGCACACGGCGATATCGAGACGGCCGTTAAGGCCCTTAAGCAGGGCGCGATGGATTTTCTTTGCAAACCCGTTGTCGATGAAAAACTCTTGGAGGCCATCGACCGCGCCGTTGAAAAGAGTTTTTCCGATGCGCAAGAACAGATTGAAAATAGCAAACTTATTGATCGATGGAATTCCCTGAGTCGTCGGGAGCGGGAAGTGGCGGCTCTCGTTTACGAAGGTTTGATGAATAAAGTCATTGCCGACCGGTTAAAGATTGCCGAACGCACCGTTCAGGTTCATCGCGCCAATTTGTGCCAGAAGCTCGGCGTGCGCAATGCCGTCGGCATCTCCAA
Source organism: uncultured Sutterella sp. (assembly GCA_900544335.1). GTDB lineage: Bacteria > Pseudomonadota > Gammaproteobacteria > Burkholderiales > Burkholderiaceae_F > Duodenibacillus. The sequence goes on along the minus strand of UQUS01000009.1, from coordinate 34,423 downwards.
GTGCATCAATCAACTGCATAAACTGGGAATTACGGAAAAATGACAACGCTGCCTGGGCTGAAGAAACGGGGTTTACAGCGTCATTGAAAAACCCCTGAGAGAATGGAGGGGCAGTAAAAATCAAACAGGGCGGAAGAACCGCCCTGTTTTGAAGTTTAACTCAGGCAAATGTAGCCAATCCCGTCTCGAATCTCAATTTTGGTTCCGTAAGGTTCGGAAAGATGCGCAATATGTTCTAGTGTAGCTTTCGACTGCGATAGTTTCGGAATGCCTCGTTCGGAGCGGGTTCCCTTCTGGGCTAAATCAATCGGGTAGAGAGTTGCTTCGGTAATTTTCCCGTTCTCAATAGTCCAACTGGGCATAACGGCTCGCCAAATGTTTTCCTGCACGATGTAGCCCTTTGTTCCGTTTTTACTTCGATGATCCATGTATGCCCCGATTTTCATGTCAGCGGCAAGCCCTTTGCTGTAAAAAGCATCATAAGGTTGGACTGCAACGGTTTCAGTTTGGAAAATGAAATTCCCGAGACTGTAAAAGATGAGACCGCCGTGGTAAATCTCAATTCCACGCAACTCATGCGGCCCGTGACCGATGACAACACTTGCACCGGCGTCAATACAGTTTCTTGCAAAGGTTTCGACGAACTGAGCAACTTTCTGGCTGTCGGCTCCTTTCATTTCGTGAGCATGAACGCTTACGAGAACAATATCGGCTTGGCGGCGTGCTTCCGCGATTTCCTCGATGGTACGAGTCATATCTTTCGGGTTCGGAACGGTTTCGTTGAATTCGTCTTTGTCTGTCAGAACAAAGTTCATGTTGCCGAGGGGAAGAGTTCCTTCCGGAAAGGGCGGAAGGTAGCCATTTCGAATCTTTTGTTCAGTACGTGCATTAATTTGTGAGATTGCAGACAATTCTTTGGCCATGTCAAAGTGTGTTTTATTGACATGGTGAATTGTCTTAAAGCGCAAAGGATTAAGACCGGGACGGCCTCGTATTGTGGGACTCTGTCCGCCTGCGATAGCAGCAGGATCTAAAGTCGCCGTTAATCCGATTAAAGCTACTCGAGCTTGTCTTGTTTCCAGATAGCAGGCTGCGGCAGCTTCTTGCAAGGTGTTCCCGGTTCCGGTAAAGCACATATGTCTTTTGTTCAAGTGACGTATTGTGGCGGAAACGCCCTCCTGTCCGAAATCGCCGGAGTGGTTGTTGGCAGTATTGAAGAGGTTGAAACCGTAACGCAGCATGTCATCGAGCATTGTCGGATCTGTCATGGCCCAAGTACCACCAGAGGTTGCCGCAGGATACCCTTCTTGACGATGAAAGGTCATTTCTAAGTTGGCGAATTTCACATCGTGCTTTTCAATAAGCGCCTTGATGTCGTCAAATCCTTCATAGGCATTTTCGGCGATGTGTCTGGTAATAAAACTGTCACCTGTTGCAATAAATGTTGTTTTCATAATGAGTTCTTTTGAAAATCAAATATTTTTCTTTGTTTTGTTCGTAATTATGAAGAAAACCAGTTTGTAATCAGTACTCGTTGAAGATACGCTGAATTTCAGACTGATTTGTTGTTTTTGTCAGGGCAAGCATGAGAAGAATCCGGGCTTTTTGGGGATTGTGCATCATGGCGCTGACGAATCCTTCTTTGCTGAATTTATTGAGGGGTGTAATCAGTCCGGTTCCGACGCGAGACCCGACGACAACAACAGTTCCGGTTTTTTGTGCGTTAACAAGGCTTTTCATAACGTCATTAGGAACGTTGGCATGACCGAGTCCGGCATTGATAATACCTTTTGCGCCGAGTTTTACCATAGCATCGACAATTTTCCCGTCTTCACCAAGTGTTGTGTAGTGGACGTCAACTCGGGGTAAAGTCTTAAGATTTTTAATACTAAATTCACTTTGTGTTGTGTGTCGTTTCGTGATTGTGTTTATAAAGTAGGGTTTGTTGTTTTGCATGAATCCCAAAAAACCAGTGTCCGGACAGCGGAACGTCGCAACATTCGTCGAATTGCGTTTTGTGACACCGAAGGCAGATGAAATCTGGTCGTTCATCACTACCATAACCCCTTTGCCGAAAGCTTCTTTGCTGGAAGCCAGTGCAACGGCATTGACGAGGTTAAGGGGGCCATCGGCGGAAAGGCCCGTTGCCGGCCTCATGGAACCGACCAAGACAACCGGTTTGTCTGACTTTACAACAAGATTAAGAAAGTAGGCAGTCTCTTCCAAAGTGTCCGTGCCGTGCGTCACAACGATGCCGTCGACAGTTCCTTTCGCAAGCAATTCATTAATTCGATTGGCAAGGGTCAACCAGTTCTGAATGGATAACTTCGAACTTCCGACATTAAAAACTTGCTCTCCGGATATTTGAGCAAAGTTTTTGATTTCCGGAACGGCATCGACAAGAACTTCGATGCCGACAGGCTTGTGTCCCGAGCCGACGCCATAGTCTGTCAGCGAAAGCGAATTGGAGCCGCGGCTGGCAATAGTTCCTCCGGTAGCAAGGATAGCCACTCGTGGAAGCGTTGTTTGGACTTCCTGCTGTGTTGTTGCTGGTGCTGCATAAGTTGGCACGGGGCAGGAGAAAGCTAGAAGTACACAAAGAGAGGCTACTAAGAGCGAGGGCTTCATAAAAACTCCTTAAAATGAAGAGGGGAATAAGGGAAACCTACTCGTCAAAGTGTGGCACTGTCACCCATATGAATTCCATTAGCTCGAGAGGAGTAAATGTTTCCTATCGGCTAACAGTTTCAGATGCTTTCGGCGTAAAAAACATCCGGTTCTCCCTATTGCAAAGGAGACCCGGATGACCTGATTTTCATCAGGGAGGGGGAACGGAATGTTTTATGTGTTTTGCGTGTAGATTTGGTGAACCAAATCCTGCAGAACCTTGCCGCACTTCATCATGTCTTCGTAGTAAATCTGTTCGGAATTTGTGTGATTTTTTGAGTACCCGAGCCCCATAACGACAGATTTAATGCCGTTCCAGTTGAAATGATTGCCGTCGCTTCCACCGCCCCCTTTCTGACAGAACCCATCAATCCCCTCGGTTTTGAAGGCGTTCAGAAGTGTTTGTATAACATTGTCAGATGGGTCGACGTAAAACGTGTGGTAAAGCAACTTGATATTGACATCAATCTCTGTATTAAAGTGAGTTGCCGTCCTAGCAAAAACTTCTTTGACCTGGCGCAGGTATTCTTCCAGGGCGGCTTCATCTGTTCCACGCGCTTCGCCGGTAATCACACATTTGTCGCAGACAACGTTGGTTCCGTTTCCGCCTTGAATTGTGCCGAAGTTGGATGTAACAGCTGGAGAAATCCGTCCTTCTGGTATTTCAGCCAAGGCGCAGGCAGCAACTTTGATAGCATTCAGCCCCTTTTCCGGTTCGTTTCCGGCGTGTGCTTTAATGCCTTTTACGGTTGCCGTAATTTTGTACTTGGCCGGTGCCTGATTGACGATTTTTCCGATACGTCCCGGACAGTCAACGACATAGGCTTGCTTGGCCTTGAATTCGGAGAAGTTAAAGTGTTTTGAGCCTTGAACGCCGATTTCTTCGCAGGTGGAAAAGGCAATTTCAATATCTCCGTGGGGTGTTTTGTCACGAATAATGCGACGAAGGGCATCTAAGATAGCACAAAGACCCGAAACATCATCAGCTGCAAGAATCGAAGTTCCGTCGCTGCGAATTAACTTTCCCTTTTCGTCGACAACGGGATTAATTTTCCCTGGATTTCCTACGCGATCCATGTGAGCGGAGAGAAGAACAGCAGGAACTTTCGGGTCACCCTTGAGACGAGCAATAACGTTTCCGGTGTTACCGCCGATATCTGGGACTGGCGCATCTTCATGAACATCGAGTCCTAGTGTGCTCAGTTTCTCTTTCAGGACATCACAGATACGCCGTTCATCTTTGGAATGTACGGGAATCTGTACAAGTTCCAGGAATTCATCAAGCATGCTTTGATTAATCATATCCGGCTCCGTTTTCATGCTCTTACAGAACATAAAGAGTTAGGGTCACGAAGCACAAGGCGACGAGCATTGGCAGAGCAATCCAGCGAGTCACAGTAATCGGAGAAACCTTGGCAAGGCCGGCACAGATAATCATGGCGCCGGCAACCGGGGATACGGACCGACCGATGCCGCCGGATAAAACGGTCATCGCTCCCATGTTCATGATGTCAAGACCGAATTGCGGAGCGTGTGCGCTGACAGCATTATTAAACGCAATCGAAGCAGCTTCCCCCGATCCGCTTAAGACCGCAATAGCAAACGGCCCGATAATTGATGCGCCTTTGGCAATCGTGGGCGAATGTGTCATGACGTCAATAAGAGCACTAATGATGCCACAGGATTTCATGCCGGCTACGAAGATATTTGCGGCAACGATAATGCCGAAAATAGCACCGAACGAATCTCCCATTCCCTTGAAGAAGGATTTAGTGATGCTTTGCGGACTCGTACGTGTCGCAATCATGGCAATAACGGCACCGATAATCATTGCATGAGAAACCGGCATTTTCAGAGGCTTAATTCCAGCCAGGTTGCCTAAAAGAAGAATGATGAGAGGTAACAAGGGGATTATGGCAAGGAAGAGATTTGGTTTGAAATCTTTGGGAAATTCACCGGCTCCTTCGTCCAATTCCGTCTCCATCCCGATTCCTTTTTTGCGCATGTAGTAGGCAAGAACGATCAGAACAAGGGAGGAGCAGATAACCGACCCGATGAGCGGGACGCCGACCATGGTTACGAATTCGATGGAGGGACGACCGGCAAGGTCGGCAACAATTGTCGGATGAACATGACCGGGGTTCAGATTACCGCCGTACAAGCCGGCCATAATGGTTGCGGCTGCAATCGGAGCAGGAACTTTTGCGGCAATAAGGAGAGGAATCAGAATCGTTCCAACTGCAGCGGACGTCCCGGCAGCACTCGGAATGGCACTGTTGACAACCATTGTTGCAAGAGCGGCACCAAGAATTAGAAATGGGCCAGCACGTTTTAAGAGTTTGACAAAAATGGCAATCAAATGTGTATGGCAACCGGTGAGTTTTATGACAGCGGCAAAGCCCATACATGCCACGATTACTTCAAACACCTTGGCTTGCTTCATTGAGGCAGAGAAGGACTTTAATGCCGCCATCGGGTCGCCTGCCAAACAGGCCAAGGCCAAGCCCCCAGCAATGAGAACCATTCGAGTTTCATATTTTTTTATAAGCCCGTAAACCATGGCCACGATAATGACCGTCGCTATTAGCATTGTCATTGGATTTCTCCTTGTTTGAATGGATTAATTTTGTAGTGTTACTTCCATACTGCTTTCATGCGATTTCTGACTTCAACGGTTGCGGATCGATTTTCTGAACCGAGCCGGTTGTCTAGGCGAACCCCATCCCGTTTTGCTTTTTCGATTGCCCCGCTTATTGCTGTTCTGACAAGAACAACATCATCCTCATTGGGTGCATCTGGATTTTCAATATGCAATAGGGCACTTAAAAGACCTAGGGTTGCGTAATGTTTGATGTCATAGGCCATCGGAGGAACGGTGGCCGCAAAGCAATCGAGGTCTTCTACCGACCGCAATGTGATACGAGCCGCAGATTCTTTCCCCATGGCGTGAATGAGGACGGCCTGATCATCAAAAGCAATCAATTCATTTGCCTGATAGCCGTGTGCAAGGAAAGCTCCGGACATTGCTTTTCCGACAATCAATGCAATGACAGGATGACCAGCCATGCGTGCCTGAGCATAGGCAGCTACGGCTCCGGCTAGTGCCTGGTGAATGCCAAAGGCTTCCTCTCGTCGCCCATAAGCCTGACTGGTGACATCTACGATAGCGACAATCGGCGTTTTTTCATCGCTAAGGCGGTCCTGGTCAATAATCGAATGGATGACCTTGGCAAGTGTCCAACCTTCAATGAGACCGACCTCTCCGTGACGTGCTCGCGGATATCGATTGTTTGAATCAGGAACAACAGCAAGGTAAACTGCACCGCCAAAATGAACGGCTTTAACACTCGGTGCCGTTTTGTAAGATACGGGTGTGCCGTCGGTTAAGAGAGTGAGCCACAAATCACCGCGGCTTTTCATCTTTTCCATTTTTAGTTTTCTCCCTTGCCGAAGAATTGAAGTATTTGTGTCGAATCAGCCTGTTTGTTCGTATCAAAGGACAACACACGGTTTAAGAATTCCTCATACCGCTCGGAACGCAGTGAGTTAGGAATCCCTTGTTTGGCGAAGTGACATACTGCATCCCGAATGGCAGGTGCGTCATCTTCACAGAGAGCATCGGCAAGTCCGGTTTTTGCCCGAATTGCACCTCCTGTCATTTCCCAAATAAAAGGTTTATTACGTGAGTCATACTCAGCAATACCGGCCTCCTGCTCAATGACTTGGGGACCGTTAAGCCCGAGGCGAGCTTCCTTTGTAACAATCAGATAGCTACACAATCCTGCAGCAATAGACATCCCTCCGAAGCAACCGACTGTTCCGGCAATAATGCCGATAACTGGTGTGTAGCGACGAAGTCTCACAATCGCAGCATGGATGTCCGAAATGGCGGCGAGTCCAAGATTGGCTTCTTGAAGACGGACTCCTCCGGTTTCAAGACACAAAATGGCTTGCACAGGATGATTTTTCTCACAATCATCAGCAGCAAGATCAAGCGCGGTAGCCATTTTGGCGCCGGAGACCTCACCCATACTGCCACCTTGGAACGCTCCTTCAATGGCTATGACTACACTTGGCACAGAATCAATCAGCCCTCGCGCAACGACCATGCCATCGTCCGCTTGTGGAACAATTCCCTGGGGTTTGAGCCATGGGGACATGACCTTGTCAAATGGGCCGAGAAGTTCTCTATACGTTCCTTTATCGAGAAGCACACGGGCGCGCTCCCGAGCAGACATCTCGATAAAGCTTTGACGATTATGCATAACGAACTCCTTCCAACGCTTGTTCAATCCTTAGTCTCGCAACGCCAGGAGTTGCAGAAAAATCGTGAATTAACATGGCTCCAGCGGGAAACTTTTCAGTTGCAACAAGTCGATTAAATAGATTGCGCCACCGTTGTTCGCTGTTATCGGAGGAAGAGGTAATTTGCACACTGAAAGATGTGTCTCCGACTTCTGATTGAAATAGAACTTCTAAATCGCCGGAGCTGACAACGCCGACTTGTATCTGTATGTTTTTTTCAGCCGGTTTTTCGGCTTTGTAGGATAGTTTTAGTTCTTCCATGGTGTATCTCCTGATCTTTCAAAGACTCAAGCCGGGCAGTTGGTCTAAAAAAAGTGTTCCTGCCAAAAGGTCGGCAGCCCCGCCGGGAGAGGCATTCATCTCTCGCATGGCAGAATCAAGTTGATAAAATTTCTTTTCGCCGTTTGCAGTTCCCATCCCGCCTGAGTAGAGCGTTTGGTTTGCGAGTTCGTGCATGCGAGCCAGCCCGTCCGGCCCAGAGCGGGTTAACACACAGGTATCGGAAAGAGTTGTCATAATGGCTAAAAGGGCGTTTAGCCGGGCATGCGTTTCCGAGATGCCGCGTTTGCGACTTTCATACAGGCTTGGGAGTGCCTTTTTGGCGATATGCGGGAATCCGTTTTGTGCTTCTTCGCGTGCCCCAGGCATTTTGAACAGGCGCTTTACACGCAGTCCGTGAGATTCGGCGCCTTTTGTCTCTTTGTCGGCGGCTCTGTCGGGCAGGCGGGATAGCTCGGCTGCCTTCTGCAGAGTGTCGCAAATAGAATCAGTGCATTTGCCTGATGCAACAGTACTTACAAGGAGACCCAATACCCACAGAGCTCCGCGGTGTGTGTTGACTCCCCCTGTTGTGCGGAGCATGCGTTTTTCGCCTTCACGACCAATGGCGCCGACTGCTTCACGAAGATACAAATCAATCGGTTTTCCCCAGCTTTCTCGAGCTATCTCTTCAAATGAACTTTCTAGTGCGCGGGCTGATTTTTCCATTAAATCAACAGAAAGATCAGTGTGAGAACCACATCCGCGACGATCGACAAGGCCTGGCTTCGGCGTCAGATTTACTTCTTCAATCAGACAGGACGATGCAAGGACGGCAAGTGCATAGCACGGGTCGGTCTTGTGCTCAATCATTACCAACTCCGGAATTTGGCAGGTGGGTTGTATAACTCGCCCGACCACTCGACGAGATCTGCGATACTTTTTGCCGCTAAAAGAGAGCGGGTTGCCTCAGTACGGCGAATGGACAAGTCCTCAGGAAATACAACTTTTCCAGATTGGCGAAGATGTTTGACGGCCTTTAAATCTGCTTTGATTCCTAAGGGCGAGACGCCGGCAATGGCGGCAATCATCTGTCGACGTTCGTTTTCTGTTTCAGCCAAATACAGATAGGCAATGCCTTCTTCCGTTACGATATGTGTAACATCGTCGCCGTAAATCATGACGGGAGCAAGAGGCATGTGTGCCTGTTTGGCAACATCTACGGCTTCAAGGTTTTCCACAAAAGTAGGTTTGCCTTTGGCCTGATAGGTTTCAACCATTTGAACAACGAGTTTATGTCCGCGTGCAACAGGATTCGGCTCACGAATCATGTCAAGCCAAGCTTGTGTGGCATGGCGTCGCCCATGAGGGTCATGTCCCATATTCGGGGCACCACCGAAGCCGGAAAGTCGACCGCGTGTAACGGTCGAAGAGTTCCCTAGAGAGTCAATTTGAAGGGTCGAGCCGATAAACATATCGACGGCGTATTGCCCTGCCATCTGGCAGAAAGCTCGGTTGCTACGCATCGATCCGTCCGGACCGGTGAAAAAAACATCGGGTCGGGCGGCGATGTACTCTTCCATGCCGAGTTCTCCACCGAAGCAGTGGATGCTTTGAATCCATCCGGATTCAATGGCAGGAATCAATGTCGGATGAGGATTTAAACACCAATTACGGCAAATTTTTCCTTTTAAACCGAGCGATTGGCCAAAGGTCGGCAGAAGCAATTCAATGGCTGCTGTGTTAAATCCGATTCCGTGATTGAGCGTTTGTACTGAATGGCGGGCGTAGATACCCTTAATGGCCATCATGGCCATAAGGATGTGCTGATCTTTAATCTGTCTCGGGTCACGGGTAAAGAGAGGCTCAATAAAAAACGGCTTATCTGAGGCCACAACTACGTCAATCCAAGATCCAGGGATGTCCACTCGAGGCAGGTCGCCAGGGTCTTCTACGATTTCATTGACCTGAGCAATGACGATGCCGTCATGGAAGGCAGCGGCTTCGACAAGGGCTGGGGTGTCTTCTGTGCTAGGCCCTGTGTACAGGTTGCCGTTGCGGTCTGCTTTGTAGCCGGCTACTAGAACAACATCGGGAGTGAGATCAACGTAAAGGCGTGCGTATAGCTCGATATAGGTGTGGACCGAGCCGATTTCAAGAATGTCGTCTTCCAAGAGTTGCGAGATGCGCAAGCTTTGGGTTCCGGAATAAGAAAAGTCAAGTTTCCTTGCAATTCCTTTTTCAAAGATATCCAAATGTTCTGACAAACTGATGCTCGGGATAATCATGTGCAAGTCATGTAGGCGGTCGGGATTGACCTCACACAGAGAACGCGCGAGAAAGTCTGCTTGTTTTTGATTGTTGCCCTCAATGACAACCTTGTCGCCGGGCATGATGACTGTTTCGAGCGCACGAACGATTTCGTTTGTGCTGATTACCTTGCCGTTTCGTGTCAGATTGCTGAGACGACGCCTCTTTTCTCGTCTTCTGCTGTTCCATACGCGTGCTTGCGAATTGCCGTCGGTCATGTTCTACTCCGTCAAGTGCCTGCGAAAATATCAAGTGGCAAAAGTATCCGCGATGTTCTGTGGGGCATCAATCAACACAAGGGAATAATCGTTACTCTTTAAGTAATAAACATGAAATGGATAGATTTTGGAAAGACGATAAGATGCTTTCGGTTTTTTCATATTGACTCCCGAGGGAGGGGGCAGATAGATGGTGCGCTTTAGTGCTCATGATTTTCTTTGGGTACACTCCGATGAGGATTTAATCGGTGAAGTCCCCGACTGGGTTCATTTGGTTTGGAATCCGAAGCTGCCTTTGGTATGTCGGCGAGACAGTTCTACGGAATATTGTCTTCTACCTGTTGGAATACGCGGAAGAATTCGAAAAGAGCGCTGTGCATTGTGGATTAATGAGAATCGTGTTGCTCGGCGCGTAACACCGCGAGACGTAGTAGCTCTTCTTTATACGTGTTCATTGAGAACTCCGGCAGTGCAGGGTGCAAGATTTTTTGCTGAAACAGATTGGCCTTTTTACTGGGGAATTACGGGAAGCTGTGCCTATTCACTGGTAACGGGAACAAATGTAATGCATCGAACAAGTGATTTGGATTTGGTCATTCGGTCTGCATCTCCTTTAAAAAAAGCGGACTTGCGGCAATGGGTGAGGGTCGCTTCTGGTTGTATGTGCCGAACAGACACACAAATAGATACGGGAGTAGGAGCTTTTTCTTTAAATGAATGGATGCAGTCTGATACGGTTCTTTTAAAGACAAATCAGGGTCCTAGACTTGTCCGAAATCCTTGGGAGGGAGTGCCCGGTGGCGTATAAAGTCATGTTTTCTTTTCCCGGGCAAGGAGCACAATGTCCGGGGCTGCTTTCCGATATTCCGAACCGGGATTATTGGATGGCACGCGCGCAGATGGCACTAAATCGATCTCTTGAGGATTTGGATTCTGCTGTTTCATTTCACCAAACCGAATCCGTGCAATTGGCCTTACTAATTAAAGGTGTCTCGTGTTGTGAGCAATTGTCCGATTTTGGTGTTTTTCCCGATATCGTTTGCGGATTGTCCATCGGAGCTTATACGGCGGCTGTTTGTTCTGGGGCTTTGAGTTTTGAAGATGCCCTGAATTTAGTTTCATTGCGGGGGAAACTTATGCAACAGGCCTATCCGACGGGGTACGGAATGACGGCGATTATCGGCTTGAGGCTGCCAGAGGTCGAGGTCATCTGTCGAGACATTCCAGACTTGTATGTTGCAAATTACAACGCAGAAACTCAAATTGTTATTTCAGGAAGCGAAAAAGCGATGCAGATTGCTTGTGACAAGGCCTATGACATTGGTGCTGAGAAATGCATTCGGCTGCGCGTTTTTGTTCCGTCGCATTGCCCGCTTCTTAGTTGTGCGGCAAAACAATTGAACGAGGTTGCCAAAACAATCAAGTTTTCTCGTCCGCAAAAAGCGTATTTGAGCGCAACAAGTGGCCGTGTTCTTTGGAAACCGGAGCAGATTGCCGATGATCTTGTACAGAATATGGCGCGTCGAACGCAATGGCATGAGGCTGTTGAAGGAGCCTTCGAACGTGGCGTTCGGCTCGCTCTTGAAATGCCTCCGGGAGAGACGCTGACGAAATTAACGCGTGCGTCTGCTCCGGATATTTGTGCCATGAGTGTGGTGACAAGCTCCATGGCAGACATTACTCAACGCTATGCGAATCTGAGACAGCTGGAAAGTTAAGCGAAGGCAAATGCCTGGCAAACATACGCCCCTCAGCAACAAGGGCTAATAGATTTGGCTCGTACTCGCGGGATCTGTCAAAGACAATGCCGATGGATTGGTTTTGTTGAAAACATTCCGCTAAAGGGAGAAAACGGACACTCCCTTTATAAACGGCACACATGCGTCGTGGAAGCAGGGCAAATCCCAGACCGGACTGCACCATGCTTAAGACGGAAAATATGTCCTTAACCTTTGCTACGATATTCGGCTCGAATCCTGCGACGCGAAAAGCCGATTGAAAATCCCTGTATGTGGCAAAGCCTTCGGAAAGTGAAATAAAGGGTTTTCCCTTGAAAAGGCGTAAATCAACTGGTGCTGTTGCACTCATTCCAGTCGGGAAGTCTGCATCCATTGGTGCTGTGAGGTAAATCCTGTCGGTAAAAAGAGGCAATACTTCAAATCGAGTTCGGTCAATCACCTCTTTCCCCGTGGCGATGATAATGGCATCGAGTTGGCTTTCCGAAAGCTTGTTGAGTAATAGTTTGTTTGACCCCATGTGCAGTTCGAAATCGATGTGCGGTCTACGCAGGCGAAGGCCGGTTATCAATTGCGGAAGAGTTTGAATTGCAAGCGAGTACAGAGTTCCAAGTCTTACATGATCGTTTCCGACATTGCCTAAGAGCCGTGTGGAACGGATGCAGGAATGCAAATCGGCCAGAACACGGTCAATATGTGCGTACAGTTCCTTTGCTGTTGGGAGCGGAAGGAGATTTCGTCCTTTTCGCGTAAACAGCGGGCACCCGATGCCTTCTTCTAGGGAATGCAAAGACCGGTGGATGCTGACATTGCTCATCTTCAAAACCTCAGCTGTACGTCCGATGGTTTCGTTTTTCATGAAGGAGGAAAAAACTTCAAGTTTACGTAGTGTGATTTCTTCTTCGAGCAATTGCTCCATGGCCGACTCCCTTTTTTTTAGCATACCCCAAAACGGAACTTGGCATACAAGAAATAACCTCAAAAGCGACGAGCTGAGAATGATTCTATTTTGCACTCTTTTCGCGACTGTGCCTATAATGCGCCAAAATGAGAATCATTCTCAAATATTTGGTATCCGTTGACAGGAGAAAAGAATGCGTATCAAAGAAATGGCGCCCGGTCAAATCGCCAAAATCACTGCCTTTACAAGCGGTGCTGCCGAATATCGGCAACGGCTTTTGATGCTCGGCTTGGTGCCGGGGACACAGTTCGAATTGCAGCGGCTGGCTCCCTTGGGCGACCCGGTGGAAATCAAAGTGCGCGGAAGCCTTGTGAGTCTTCGCAAGGGTGAGGCTGACGTGATGGAAGTCGAGGTAACCGGTCAATGAAGCACATCATTTGTATCGTCGGTAATCCCAATTGTGGGAAGACAACGCTTTTTAATGCCTTAACAGGCTCGCATCAGGACGTCGGCAATTGGCCCGGCGTGACGGTTGAAAAGAAAGTCGGACACTACGTGCATGACTCGGTTGACTATGAAATCGTAGATCTTCCGGGTATCTATTCGCTCACGACCGTTTCCAAAACGGGCGAAGACGAGCGTGTGGCGCGCGACTACATCTTAAGTCAGCAAGCCGAGGCCGTTATTAACATCGTCGATGCCTCGAACTTGGAACGCAACCTGTACCTGACGGCGCAGTTAATCGAAATGCGCGTTCCCGTGATGCTCGTTGTCAACATGCTTGACGTTGCGAAAAAACGCAAGATTGAGATTGACATCGAAGCGCTCGGCAGAATGCTCGGATGCCCGGTTGTCGGAATCGTGGCCTCGCGTGAGCAAGGCGTCTTTGCGCTCAAGGAGATGATTGCCGAGTTCTTAAAGAGCCCGACACTTCCGAAGTTATCGCTTCGTTATGCGCCTTCGATTGAAAAGGCCCATCAGGAAATCGAGCAAGAGATTCAAAACGCCGACAGTTTGCATCCGCACTGGCTTGCGATTGAACTACTGGAAGGTGCCAACGGGTCGCGAGAATCGCTCGATGTCGCCACACGCGCTCGCGTGATGCCGATTATCGAACGCACGGAAAAAGAATTTGCCGGCAACTTGGATATTGCTGTCGCCGACGCGCGTTACAAGCTTGTGGCAGACGTCAGTTCCAAGGTCGAGCATAAAACCGGGGAACTTCCGACAACGCTCACAGATCGCATCGATAAGATTGTTCTCAATCGCGTGGCAGGGTTCCCGATTTTCCTTTTCATCATCTACTGCATGTTCCTTTTCACACAGAACTTGGGGTCGGCCTTTATCGATTTCTTCGATATTCTCGTCGGCGGCGTGATGGTCACGGGATTCGGGGAACTATTGGAAGCAATCGGTGTGCCGGAAATCGTCAAGGTTGTCTTAGCTGACGGCGTGGGAGGAGGCTTACAGACCGTCTCGACCTTCATTCCGGTCGTGTTCTTCCTCTTTTTCTTCCTCGCAATTTTGGAAGACTCCGGGTACATGGCGCGTGCGGCGTTCGTGATGGATCGCCTGATGCGTTTTCTCGGGCTTCCGGGACGCGCTTTCGTGCCGCTTATCGTCGGCTTCGGTTGCAATGTGCCGGCCGTGATGGCTACCCGTACGATGGACCGCGTCACAGACCGCATTTTGACGGTCCTCATGGCCCCCTTTATGAGTTGCGGTGCGCGCCTTCCAGTGTACGTGCTCTTTGCCGTGGCGTTCTTCCCGAAAAACGGACAAAACCTGGTCTTCGGGTTGTATCTGATCGGTATTGCAGCGGCCGTTCTGACAGGCTTTTTAGTCAAGAAACTGATTTTGCCCGATGCCGGCGGTTCGTTTGTGATGGAAATTCCGCCGTACCACATCCCGACTGCTAAGGGTGTCTTGATTCGCACGTGGGATCGGTTAAAAAGCTTTGTGTGCCGTGCCGGACGCGTCATTGTCGTTCTCGTTGCGTGCTTGTCGATTCTGAACTCCTTGGGAACAGACGGCAGTTTCGGTAACGAGGATTCCGACCAATCCGTTTTAAGTGAAATCGGCCGCACGATTGCGCCGGCTCTCTCTCCGATGGGTGTGACTCAAGAAAACTGGCCGGCCGCCGTCGGTGTCTTTACCGGAGTGCTGGCGAAAGAAGCCGTCATCGGTACGATGAATTCCCTGTACGAATCCATGGCACGTGTGGAAAATGCCAAGGGCTCGGAGGCAGGTGATGAGCCCGAGGAACCCTGGTCCTTTAAGGCAACGGTTTCGGAAGCCTGTGCTAGTGTCGTCGATAACTTAAAGTCGCTTTCCGATTCCGTGCTCGACCCCTTAGGGATTGCCGCCACGGAAGAAGAAACCGAAGCGTCTTTGTCTGAGGCCGATCAAGCGACCGGAGCCGACATGATGCGTCGTTTGTTCGGATCGGATACGGCGGCGTTTGCTTACCTACTCTTAATTTTGCTTTACATGCCGTGCGCAGCGGCGATGGCCGCTATCTGGAACGAAGTCGGAACGGCTTGGACGCTCTTTGTGGCGGCTTGGACAACGCTTTTGGGTTATTCGGCTGCGACAATCTTTTACAAGGTCGGGACGTTTGCCGCAGATCCGACGGGAGCGTCACTTGCGATTGCCTTGTGTCTGGCGGCTTTAATGGCTGTGCTTCTTATCATGCGGCACACCGTCAAGACGATGCGCAAGAATGCCCCGAAGGTCATTGAGATTCATCAAGCTTGATGTAGGGAGGCTTACATGGGATCGATTCTGGATATGGAACGCCTTGTTCGAGAAAAGGGCGCCGTGAGTGAACCGGACTTGGCACGCGAACTCTCTCTTAATGAGAAGGTCGTGGCCATGATGGGCGAGCGCCTTGCCGAGAAGGGCCTTATGCACCTACAAGTTCGCCACCGCGCCTGCCGCTTTAACTGCGGATGCGGCGGAACCGATACCCGTTACTGGGTATCGGGCTCGGAGGCCTGAGTCAGCGGCCAACGCGGTTTGGCCGAAAATCCTAAGCGACGCGTCGCGGCTTGCCGTTGCGCGTCGCTCATGTTTTCCAGACGGTACAGTCCCGCCACGGCAATCATCGCCCCGTTATCCGTGCAAAGCGAAATCGGCGGGAAAAACACGCGTGCGCCGCGCCGCTTAGCAGCGTTAATCAATCCTTCACGTAACTGCTTATTGGCAGAAACTCCGCCTGCGACAACAAGGCGCTTAATGCCTGTTTGTTTCATCGCCTTGACGGCTTTTGTGACCAAAACATCGACGAGCGCATCGACAAACCCGCGCGCCAAGTTGCAGCGAAACGTCGGATCCTTGAGATCGGGAGCGTTTGTGACTGCCGTTAAGACGGCCGTCTTTAATCCGGAAAAACTCATATCCAGCGTTTTGCTGTGAAGCATCGGACGCGGAAGAATAACGGCGCCGCTTTGTCCCATGTCAGCTAAGCGTGAGACGGCAGGTCCCCCCGGATAACACTCTCCTAAGAGTTGAGCCGTTTTATCAAAGGCTTCTCCTGCGGCATCATCAAGCGTCTCGCCCAAGAGTTCGTAGTGCCCGAATTTTTCTACGCGCATCAACTGCGTGTGTCCGCCCGAAACTAAAAGTGCGATAAACGGAAACTCCGGTTTCGGATCGGAAAGACGGGCCGATAAGAGGTGTCCTTCTAGGTGATGGACGCCGATAACGGGAATATTCAGGGCATATCCGATGGCGTGAGCGACCGAAATGCCGACAAGAAGGGCGCCGGCAAGTCCCGGTCCCTCTGTGATGGCAACGGCATCAAGTTCCTCTTTTGCAACGCCGGCTTTCTCGAGCACTTGATCGGTTAAGGCAATGGCGCGCCGTATGTGGTCGCGACTGGCAAGTTCGGGGACCACACCCCCGTAGGCGCGGTGCATGTCGATTTGTGTATGAATGGCATGCGCCAGGAGCCCCTTTTCACTATCGATGAGGGCAACGCCCGTTTCATCGCAGGAACTTTCAATACCGAGAACTTTCATAGTTAAGTAGAAGAATAATTTTCGTGATTTTAAAGCCCTTGCGACAAAGTCGTGCACAGGGTGTTCGCGCTCGGTGGATTAGTCAATTTGTCGCAGGGGATTGGACCGAGCGCAACGAGTCGGTGTTCTTGCGTTTTCCCCGTAGCAACGCGGGGAATTTCTTGTGGCATACTGCTTTACCTAAGAGGGAAGACCTCTTAGCTTTTCGTTTCATTTTTCAAGGAGATACCATGAAACTCGGTATGGTCGGTTGGCGCGGTATGGTCGGAAGCGTTTTGATGGGAAGAATGCGCGAGGAAAAAGATTTTGCGTGCGTCGACACAACAACGTTCTTCTCGACATCGGCCGCCGGTCGTCCGGCGCCGACGGGTATCCCCAACACAGACCCCGTTTTAAAGGATGCCACGGACATCAAGGAGCTTTCTTCTTGCGATGTCATTATCAGTTGCCAGGGGGGCGATTACACCAAGTCCGTCCATCCGGCTTTGCGAGAAAGCGGTTGGGACGGATACTGGATTGATGCGGCAAGTGCCCTTCGCATGAAAGAAAATGCCGTCATCATCCTCGATCCAGTGAATCGCCACGTGATTGATGCGAGCCTGAAGGCCGGCATCAAAGACTATATCGGCGGCAATTGCACGGTCTCTTTAATGCTCATGGCGCTTGACGGACTCGTGAAGGAAGGGCTCATTGACTGGGTAAGTTCCATGACTTATCAGGCAGCGAGCGGAGCCGGTGCCAAGAACATGCGCGAGCTCCTTAGCCAGATGGGGTATCTAAACAGTGTGGTCAAGGATGAACTCGCCGATCCTCGGTCTTCGATTTTGGACATTGACCGTCGCGTGAGCGCGGCTTTCACGGAACCGGGATTCCCGAAGACCGCCTTCGGAGCACCTCTTGCCGGCTCCCTGATTCCCTGGATTGATTCGGATCTCGGAAACGGCCAATCCCGCGAAGAGTGGAAGGGAGGCGCCGAGGCCAATAAGATTCTCGGTCTGACGGAAAACGGCAATCCCGGGTCGCTCACTGTCGAAGGTCTTTGCGTGCGTGTCGGCAGTATGCGTTGCCACAGCCAGGCCCTGATGATTAAGCTTAAAAAGGATGTGTCCTGCGAGGAAATCGAACAGATGCTCGACGCGGCTAATCCGTGGGCCTATGTGGTTCCCAACCGTAAGGAAGAGTCGATTGCGGAACTTTCGCCCGCGAAGATTTCCGGGACACTGCGCATTCCTGTCGGTCGTATTCGTAAGCTTGCGATGGGACCCGAGTACATCAGTGCCTTCACGGTGGGCGATCAGCTTCTGTGGGGTGCGGCCGAGCCCTTGCGCCGCATGCTGCGGATTGTGACGGGCTCTTCCCTGTAAACGCAAAGGGAATTGAGCTCAATAAAGGAGAGGGTGCCGCGAGGCACCCTTTCGCCATACGAGAGCGAACCTTACCGTTAGCCGTGCAAAGCAGCACTCATGAACTGAACGACATGTTTCATTTCATCGGGCGCGACCTCGTGTTCCATGTTGTATTCGCGCCAGACCAAGGTATCGACCTTGCTTTCGATGAGCGCGGCCTGTTTGCGGGCGACAATCGGGCTGATGATTTCATCAAACGCACCGTGTCCCATGAAAAAGGGCGTCATCTTACCGGCCGGTGTGATGTCGGCATCGAGTAACTCGGGCGCCGGCAAGTACCCGGAAAGGGCAATGACACCGGCCAGGGTCCTTGCTTGCCGCAAACCGCTATATAAGGCCATGGCGGCCCCTTGTGAAAAGCCCCCTAAGAAGATTGTTTCCGCCGGGATCCCCTGGCTGACAATCTGGTTGATGATTTGCGAAATCCTCAGGTGCATGGATTTAAGTCCCGGCAAATCTTCGGGTTCCTGGCCGATGTGGGCGAGAATATCGTACCAAGCTGTTGTCAGTTGACGGTTTTGCACCGTTACACCGATTCTCGGAGCACGAGGCAGAATAAAGCGTGCCTTCGGCCCTCCGAAGTCAAGGACTTCACGAGCAAACGGCGAAAAATCTTCCGGACTTGTTCCCATGCCGTGTAGCCAGACAACGGTGCATTCGGGCTTTAAGCCGTCTTCGGGATCTTCAATAAGAAGATCCAAGGGTTCGAGTGCGTGACGATTGGTGTCGGAAACAAGGCGTACGCCGCGCTGTACGGAACGCCGCTCGATAGCTTCCTGACTCATGCGCGGATGCACAACTCGGTGTTCGGTAAAGCCGCTTGTCGGCACCGGGCGAGGGCTTGCGACAGGGGGCACCTCTTCGCGATGAGTGGATTCGCGCGCGGCGGCAGCTGCCTGCGAGTAGGAAGTCGGAAACCGCGTTTCCGGTTCCGGCCGATGTAGGCTCATGGGTGTTTCACTTGCCTCTGTCTCTTCTTCCGAGGTTCCGAATTCCCGCAACTGAACGGTAGGCCCATCGACTTGCTCGAGAAAATCTGTCAGGCAATCGAAAATCCCGGGTTCCGTTAGGGTGCCGTCTGACGAAAACAAACCGCGCAGCGTATCGGGAATGTCCGAGGCAAGAGCCGGTAGATTGACAATGAGCGCATCGTGCTCGGGTGTCTCGCGTAGGCCTGCCGTTTGTCGCGACAGCATGGCCGCTCGGTTCTTGCGCGCCTGAATACGGCGCATCTGTTCGCCGAGCCCGGGAAGCTCATAGGTGCTCACAAGGCGCGTGGCCTGAGGCACGATATCGGCTTTGGTCAGACCCGTGGCGCCGGCCGTGAAAATTACATCGCACAACACCTTGTCCGACAATTCCCGCAACGTGTCTTCCACGCTGTAAAGCTCATTGATGACGGGACGAGCCACGATTTGTATCGGGCTTAAAAACGCAGCGCGACAGCAGGTTTCAATGGCTCCCATCACACGGGCCGACTGCTCCGGAGTTTCTGCGACTCCCACAATTCCGATGAGTAATTCATTCGGATAGCGACGTTCACAGGACATCGGAGGTCTCCTTGTTCGGTTCGAGGGACTGATCGGCAACAAGATTTAACGGTCGAATCTGGTCGGCGTAAAGGATTTTGTACAGTTCGCGAGCGTTCTTGGGCGGTTTGCCGTCGGCCGCTTCGCGGCGTGCTCCCCGCACGAGTTGACGCAGCTTTTGAACGGGAGCCTCGGGATGGCTTGTCACGTATTCGGTAAGTGGCGTGTCGCCCGCAATCATCGCATCGCGCAGTCTTTCGGCTCTGTGATGAGCGGCTACAGCAGCCTTGCTGGCCCCGGTCGCTCGGTCGATGGCCTCGCGGACACTGGCCGCATCGAGGGCGCGCATGTGCTTTCCGATGAGTTGCAACTGGCGACGCTTGGCGCCGAAACTTTTCATCTTTTTCAAGTCGGCAATGGCTTCGGATAACGCCTCGGGAAGGGCAATGGTGGCCAGTTGCTCGGGGGCAAGCTCACTTAATTCTTTACCGAGCGATTGCAACTGCTCGGCATCGCGTTTTTTTTGGGATTTGGACGGACCCGAATAGACCTCGTCCTCGGAATCATCGGGTTCGTGCGTGTCATAGAACTGTTTTTTCATGGGGAGCATGATAGCCGAAATCGCTAAAGCGCTCGGATTTAAAAAAAGGGAACTGTCGGTCAAGAGTATTTCGAGGATTTTATCGCTTGCTCGGCATATACATTTTGAAAACATTCTTCCGTTTTTCAACGCAATGAGACCTGGAAAACGCGATAAACTCCGAAAACGAATTGGGGGCTTGTCCCGTAAATCGCCTTCTCGGATTCAAGGAAAGAAGTAGCTCGTATGAAACGCATTGCCTTATTTATTCTCACGAACATTGCCATCGTTTTCATGCTCGGCATTGTTTTGAATGTCATCAGCTTGTTTACCGGTCTTGACTTCGGTCAGATGGCCGGGTCCGATTTGGACCTGACGGCGCTTTTTGTCTTTGCGCTGGTTATCGGTTTTTCAGGAGCCATCATTTCGCTACTCTTGAGTAAAACAATGGCCAAATCCACGATGGGGGTTCAGCTCATCAATACGGAGCACCCGGAACCGGGTTTGGAAAGTTGGCTTGTCGATGTCGTGCGCTCGCATGCTAAGAAGGCCGGTGTTGCGATGCCCGAGGTCGGCATCTACGACGGGGAGCCGAATGCGTTTGCAACCGGCGCATTCCGTAACAGTGCCTTGGTGGCCGTCTCCACAGGGCTTTTGCGTCTGATGAACAAAAAAGAGATTGAGGCAGTTTTAGCGCACGAAATGACCCACGTTGCCAACGGTGACATGGTCACGATGACGCTGATTCAGGGCGTTGTGAATACCTTCGTTGTCTTTATCAGCCGCATCATCGGTTGGGTTGTCGATCGGAATATTTTGCGTAACGAAGATGATGCTCCAGGCATGGGCTACTACCTGACGTCGATGGTCATGGATATTGCTCTCGGATTCTTGGCCGGTATCATCGTTGCAGCCTTCAGCCGCTACCGTGAATTCCGTGCCGATGCCGGAGCCAAGCGCATTATGGGTAGCGCAGAGCCCATGATTGAAGCCTTGCAACGCTTGGGCACGATGAAACCGGCGGAACTTCCTGCCTCGATGAAGGGCATGGGCGTTTCGGGCGGAATCGGATCGCTCTTTGCTTCTCACCCCTCCATTGAAGAGCGCATTCGGGCTTTGAAAGAGGACTAATCGGATTTGTCTTCGAGTCGCCGAGGACGTCCGGCCTCATCGGATGTGTAGGCTTTCCCATCTAACGCGTCGAAGAGTGCTTCGGCGCGTTTTTCGTCCACGTGTAGATGCGAGCGAATGGAGGCAATACTCGCGTCCTTGTCAAAAATCAGCAACCGACTTGCCGCCGCAAGAAGCGGATCGGCGGCCTCCGGAAAGTGGGGGCTTTGACGCAAAACGGACTGCATGCCGCCCGCTAAACTTAAGACATAGTCCTGCGTTGTGTTTTTTCCCGGCAAGGGAAGCGCTACGGTTGTCAGCGTCGTCCATCGCTGCACGTAGGCAGCCAGGCGTTTATCGGTCAAGCGTCGACCGACCTCAAGCGGGGAGCCGGCTGTTTGCGTAAAAGCGTCTTTAGCCTCATTCATCGCCTGCCACAGGTAGCAGGAAAGAAAAATAACAAGGCTCGGACGTCGCTCGAGCAAAAGAGCATTCAGAGCAAACGCATTTTCAGCAATTTTCGGGACCAACTGAGGGCCGTGCGCGTGCTCGGGCATCGTATCCGGCCAGGTCGCCACACAAAACGAGCGCTCAAAAGATGTTTCCGAACCGGCTTTGCGTGCCAGGGGTATACCCCAGAGCTCGAACCAGGAAGCAAAATCATCCAATACTTTTCCCAGACCCAGCATTCTGTCGGGGAAAAAACTACGACGGACGGCCTCTCCCGTTTGGACAAAATCCGGCGCAAGGACAATCAAAATGCCCCCGGTTTTGTTTTCTTGTGTCGTCAGGATGTCCGTCAGTAGCATCGAGTTTCTCGCCAAACGCCGTCGCCCGATTCTAACGCACGGCGTAAGCGGTACGCCGACACGCAAAGTGAGCGCAAGAAAAAGCCCGCCGTATCCGTCGGGATAGTGGCGAGCTTGAGCACCATTTCGAAGCGGTGAGTCTGTTACTCCGTCGGGAGCTTTTCGAGCTGACCCTTGACCTTGGAAAGCAACGCTTCAAAACTCGCTAAGCGTTCGCGTTCCTGGGCGACAACCGCTTGGGGCGCCCGTTCGACGAAAGACTTGTTTTCCAGTTTTTTCGCGCAGCGCGCAATGTCACCTGTGATGCGTTCGATTTCTTTTCCGAGACGCTCGCGTTCGGCTGCGATATCGATTTCAATTTTGAGCATCAACTTGAAATCGTCGACGATGGCAACAGGCGCAACCGAGCCCTTGTTAAGGGCACTGATATCGGAAACCACCGAAACATCACTCGTACGAGCGAGGAACTTTAAGTAGCCGGCAATCTGATCGATTGTCGCCTTGTCACCTTCAACGGCCAGGGGTTCCTTTTGCGACGGAGCCAAGTTCATCTCGGTACGAAGACCGCGCACGGCCTCAATCATCTTCTTGGTAAGAGCAATACGAGCATCGGCCTCGCTATCTTGCTTAAAGTCCCCGGCGGCAGGGTAAGGAGCAATCATGACGCTTGTTTCTTCATCTGGCGCCCGTTTGCCGGCCGTAACCGAGACCTTCTGCCAGAGCTCTTCCGTGATAAAGGGAATCAAGGGATGCGCAAGGCGAAGCGTGGCTTCTAAAACTGAGGCAAGAGTATGACGCGTGGCACGAGCAGCGGCCTCATTGCCGCCGTTTAACTGCACCTTAGATAGTTCCAGATACCAGTCGCAGAACTCGTTCCAAACGAAGCTATAGACGGCGTTGGCAGCATTGTCCAAACGGTACTCGGCAAAGCCCGCATCGACCTCTTTGAGCGTGCGATCAAATTCGCCCATAATCCAGCGGTCGGCATCGGAAAACTCCATCGGTTTGCCGGCGTCGGCTCCGAAGCCGCAGTCTTTGCCTTCGATATTCATCAGCACGAAACGTGTGGCATTCCAGAGTTTGTTGCAGAAATTCCGATACCCTTCGCAACGGCGCAAATCGAAGTTCACGTTGCGACCGAGTGTGGCGTAAGCGGCCATCGTAAAGCGCAACGCATCGGCTCCGTGACAGGCAATGCCGTTCGGATAGGTCTTGCGTAACTTCTTTTCGACCATCGGCGCTTTTTCAGGCTGGCGCAGGCCGTGCGTGTTTTTCTTAACAAGCCCCTCGATATCGATACCCGTGATGATGTCCAAGGGATCGAGCGTGTTGCCTTCGCTCTTACTCATCTTCTTGCCTTCGGCATCACGTACGAGGCCGTGGATGTACACGTTCTTAAACGGGACACGGTTGGTAAAGTGCTTGGTCATCATAATCATTCGGGCAACCCAGAAGAAGATGATGTCGTAGCCGGTCACAAGAACCGTACTCGGAAGGTACAAATCGTAAGCAATCTTTTCGTCGCCTTCGGGATTAGGCCACCCTAAGGTCGAGAAGGGAACTAAGGCAGAGCTAAACCACGTATCCAGGACATCTTCGTCACGTGTCAAAACAACACCTTCACCGGCTTGCGCTTGCGCTTCCTGTTCGCTACGAGCGACATAGACGTTCCCGTCCTTGTCGTACCAGGCAGGAATCTGATGGCCCCACCAAAGCTGACGGGAAATACACCAGTCTTGAATGTTCTCGAGCCACTGACGATAAACGCCGCGCCACTCTTTCGGGAAGATGTTGACTTCGCCGGATGTGACGGCTTCAAGACCGACTTGAGCGATGGATTTGCCGGGAGCGAAGGTACCTTCGGGAGCCGGCTTACTCATGGCCATGTACCACTGTTCCGAGAGCATCGGCTCGACGATTTCGCCCGTGCGAGTCACGCGCGGAACCATGTGCTTGATTTCACGGACACTGACAAGGCATCCGGCTTTTTCAAGATCTTCGACCCACACCTTGCGGCATTCCGGACAAGTCATACCGCGATACTTTTCGGGAACGTTTTCGTTCATGCGCGCATCTTTGGTGAGGGTATTGATCATCTCCAAGTTGTGGCGCTGACCGATGGCAAAGTCGTTAAAGTCGTGTCCCGGTGTCACCTTCATGACGCCGGTACCGAATTCCTTATCGATGTAGGAGTCGCCGACGACCGGCAGGAGCCTATCCATAAGGGGCGCCTTAAAGCGCTTGCCGATTAGGTGCTTGAAGCGTTCGTCCTCGGGATTGACAGCCAAAGCCGTATCGCCGAACATCGTTTCAGGACGCGTTGTTTCGATGTAAACCACGTCTTTGCCGTCTTCCGATTCGTAGCGAATCTTCCACATATGACCGACGGCTTCTTCGTTTTCCACCTCAAGGTCGCTCACGGCGCTCTGCAGCTTGGAGTCCCAGTTCACCAAGCGTTTGCCGCGGTAAATCAAACCTTCGTTATAAAGGCGCACGAAGGTTTCGGTCACGACCTTGCTACGCGTTTCGTCCATCGTGAAATAAAGGCGTTTCCAATCTAAGGAATCACCTAAGCGACGCATCTGATTGAGAATCGTGCCGCCCGAGTATTTTTGCCATTCCCAGACTTTTTCCAAGAAGGCTTTACGTCCGAGGTCGCGTTTGTCAATGCCCTGTTCCTGAAGCTGACGCTCGATAATAATTTGGGTTGCGATACCGGCATGATCGGTTCCCGGAAGCCACATCGTGTTGTAGCCTTTCATGCGGTAGTAGCGCGTTAAGGAGTCCATCACCGAGTGGTTAAAGGCATGCCCCATATGCAAAATGCCCGTAATGTTGGGCGGGGGGAGCTGAATGGAAAAGCTCGGCTTTCCCGGATTCATGCCCGCAGCAAAGTAGCCGCGTTTTTCCCAAATGGGATACCACTTGGATTCAATCTGAGAGGGTTCGAAACTCTTGGAGAGTTCTTCTGTATTCTGTGTCATAGTTTTCGGCTTTCGAATGTTCGGACGAATCGGGCAATTTTACGACAACGGACTTTGTTTGTAAGTAGACTGATAGGCACTTTCGCCTAGCGTAATGGGCTGGTTCACACGTTTTACGTCCACGAAGACGTGTCAAAATCGATTCCTGAAAAGTTGCAACAGGTCACATCGGAGAAAAACAGATGGCTGATGGTGCGAAAAATCCGGAAATACTCTGTGCGGTTTTCCCGTTGGGAAAGCCTCTTGATAAAGAAGTTCTTCAGGAGCGTCTTACCGTGTACGGACCTGTGTTCGGGGCGCTTCGCACGTATCGAGCGCCGGACGCAAGGCGCTCGCGTCATATCCTCGTCAAGGACAATATTGCCGTAGACGGATTTCCGACGACAGCCGGGAGCTTGGCCTTATCGCATTTGATCCTGCCGGAAAGCCCGGCAGCAACGCGCCTTAAGGCAGCCGGATTTGACCTGTTCGGTAAAACGAACATGACGGAATTTGCCGGGTTTGTCACGACCGGACGTCCGTCCGAAGGGTATTCGCATTTAGGGGGCTTCGGGAAAAATCCGCACGGTAATTTTCTTTGCGGCGGCTCAAGTTCGGGCTCGGCTATTGCCGTAGCCGCAGGGCTCTGCGATGCGGCGCTCGGAACGGAAACGCGCGGGTCGGTGATGGAGCCCGCACTTTACTGCGGCGTCTGGGGTTTTAAGCCTTCGGTCGGCCTGATTTCTCGGCGCGGCGTGATTCCGATTTCGCCTGTGTTTGACACGGTCGGTGTGTTATCGCGCGACGTCGGGATGCTCTCAGATCTTCTTACTGCGCTGCAAGGCGAAGACGAGCACGACGCGGCAACAGCGCTTTCAAGTTCCGTTCACTTGGATGAGGGAAAAGACATTCAAGCCCGGACCCTTCGCATCGGAGTTGTACGAGTGACGGGAACGGAGACTCTTGATTCGGAAGTGCAGGAAATCCTCAAGGTGGCGTTCCGAAAATTCATGCAGGCCGGAGTACGCCTTACGGATGTGTCGGCAGAAAATCCTCCGCAAGAGTACAAACTCATTACCTCCGTTGACTTTGCGCGCGGCATCGATTGGCTCCTTAAAGAGTATGCAACGCAAGATGTCCCTGCTGATTTTGCTTCTCTTTGTGCCTTGTATTGCAAAACGCCGTCGATGCGACCCTTTGGCATGGACCGCATGTTTTTGGCTCAGAAGATAAGTTCCGAGGTCTCCGAGAAGGACTATCAGGAGGCTGTCAAACGCACCGTCACGTCGAATCGAACGGCAATTGACGCTCTTTTGTCAGAGTACCGTGTCGATGCCCTTCTTTTCCCCGGTAGGCTCGATTGGTGGGCTTTGGCCGGAGCGCCTTCATTAGCGGTCCCGATCGGCGTGAAAAAGTCCGGTCAATCCGTGGGCGTCATGCTCGGTGCCGGGTATGGTCAAGACGGCATCCTTTTGGGAATTGCTCGGGTTTTAGAGGAAGTTCTTTGTCGGTAGCTCCGAAACAAACCGTGTGCCTTGTCGAGGAATTGGGCACAATTTCATCATGCAAGAGAAAAAAGCACAATCGCGCTCGGACTACTCCGGTCTTTTCCATTGTGAGCGTCCGCAATTTGACCCTTCCCGAAAGATGAGCATGAAGGAACGGGCAGCACAGTTTTCGCCTTTTTCGGCCTTGCGCGGATTTGATGAGGAAATTGAGGAATCCGCTCGACGCACGGAAAGTCGACCGGAGCTTTCTCAGCAAGAGTGCGACAGGCTCAATGCCAGACTTCAATTTCTCACCGAGCAAAGCGCTAATCGTCCGACGGTTCAAATCACGCGTTTTGTTCAAGATGCCAAAAAGAGCGGAGGCGCCCTTGTCACTGAAGTCGTTTGCGTCAAGCGCGTGGACTGGGTAAAGCGCACGATTCTTTTAAGCGATAGGGCGGAGCGCTCTTTCGATGACATCCTCAGCATTCAAGGGAAATTTTTCGAGGCGATGCCGGGAGGCGATTTCTCATGAGAAGCTACATCGCCATCGATTTGAAATCCTTTTATGCCTCGGTCGAATGCCGAGAGCGAGGGCTCGATCCCTTAAAAACACATTTGGTTGTGGCCGATGCGTCTCGAACGGAAAAGACGATTTGCCTTGCCGTGACGCCGTCCCTGAAAGCGTACGGAATCTCCGGACGCGCTCGGCTTTTCGAAGTGGTTTCTCGCGTGAAAGAAATTAACCGAACGCGTCAGGTCAATGCCCCGAGCCACATCTTGACTGCGAAAAGTGTTGACGCGCCGTCGCTTGCTGCCGACCCGAACTTAGAACTTGATTACATCGTCGCTCCCCCGCGCATGGCCTACTACATGCGCTATAGCGCCAAGATTTATGAGATTTATCTTAAGTTTGTCTCCGAGGACGATATTTTCAGTTATTCCGTGGATGAGGTTTTCATCGACGCAACGCCGTATTTGAAAACGTACGGTTTGTCGGCTCGGGATTTTGCACTTCGCATGGTTCGGACGGTTTTCGAAGAGACCGGCATTACAGCTACGGCCGGTATCGGCACGAACCTATATTTGGCGAAAATTGCCATGGATGTGAAGGCCAAACACATGCCGGCTGATAAGGACGGTGTGCGCATTGCCGAGCTAACCGAAGAGTCGTTTAAGCGAGAAATGTGGCCTCATAAACCGATTACGGATTTTTGGCGTGTCGGGCGCGGTTATGCGACGCGCCTTGCTGCTCTCGGCGCAGAAACGATGGGGGACGTGGCAAGACTTTCACTCACGGCACCGCAAAAACTTTTTGACCAATTCGGGGTTAATGCAGAGCTTTTAATCGATCACGCCTGGGGATGGGAGTGCGTGGGTATTGCCGATATCAAAGCCTATTCGGCAGATACCCACAGTCGGATGTCCAGCCAGATTTTGGCTGAGCCTTATAAGACGGATAAGGCTCGGCTTGTGGCCTGGGAGATGGCCGATTCCCTAGCTTTGGAACTTGTCGAGAAGGGGCTTGTCGCACACGGTCTGGAAGTAACGGTCGGCTATGACGTTGAGAAATTGACGGATGCAAAACGGAAG
This sequence comes from uncultured Sutterella sp., assembly GCA_900544335.1. GTDB lineage: Bacteria > Pseudomonadota > Gammaproteobacteria > Burkholderiales > Burkholderiaceae_F > Duodenibacillus. Next base: position 6,529 of record UQUS01000009.1, on the reverse strand, counting down.
AGCCGGTATCGGGGTTCTGTTGTTCGCGATAGTTATGGCAGGACACTTCCGAAACCGACACACGGCAAAGAGATGTTTGCGGTGCCGACCTCATCGGGAAAAGAGTTGTGTGACGCAGCCCTGCGAATCTTTAATCGAGTTGCTGACAAGACTCTTTTGGTGCGGCGCCTGGCTCTGGCGGCGCTCGATGTTGTTCCCGAAGGAAGCCTTCCGAAAAAGCCGACTGTCGTTCAGCCGGACCTCTTTGCTCAAATCGGTGATTCGGTCGCTTCCTCCGAACAAAAGGAACAGGCGCTTTCCCGAGAAAGACGTATGCAAAAAGCCATGCTTCTGATCAAAGAGCGCTTCGGAAAAAATTCGCTTTTAAAGGCTAAGAACTTCCAAGACGGTGCTACGGCGCGGGAGCGCAATTCTCAGGTCGGCGGTCACAAGGCCTAGGGCGTGGTAATGCCCTAAGAAATTGCCTTTTTTTAGACCCAGGCCTGGAAAAAATCGATGCGTTACTCACCGTCCGATTTAGAAAACGGCAACTTTCCTGTTGACGAAAGCTCGTTTAAGGAAAGGGTCAGATAATCACGCTCAAAGTCAGCGTATCGCGGGTTAAATTGCAAGAAGACTTCGCTTCGTTTCCGAAGTATGTCCGGTCGGATTTTGGACTCGTCTCGCTTAATCTCTGCAAAGACAATGTGCCGATGCGTCGGGTTGACTGCAACCAAATCGATTTCGTTTTCGCCTTTTTTATCCCACCAAGGACCGACAGCGGTGAAAAGCCCGCAGTTGCAGAAGTGGCGTCGGTACAGACGTTCCAGGGCTCGTCCCGACCAGGTCGGATATCCGGCACGAATCAACTCCATGAGCGCACTTTTGTCGGACACTTGAAGCATCTGAAGATTCGGCAGACAGAAGGTGTACCAAAAATTCAGCAGTTCATCCGTAATCGTGTAGCGTCCGCGCTTGCGCTTGGCTCCGTTCTCGCCGAGCGGCTCCGTCACCTCAATGAGTCCGTAGAGTTTTTCCAGTTGGAAAAGGTGACCGGAAATGCTGACATCAAAAAGAGAGGCAAGTTCCGGTCGTTTTGTCTTTCCCTGACAAATGGCAAGCAGAATTTCATTCATCCGAGGAGCGGCCCCTTTGAATTCCGCGCTGACCATGAGTTGAGCCTCCGAAATCAGTCCGGAGTTAAAGCGCATCGTTTGCTCAAGCATTGCATCAAAGGAGAATGCATCGGAAGAAAGGAAGGATTGGACATATTGCGCCACGCCCCCCGTAAATGTGTAAAGCGCAAGCAAATCATCGCCGCTGAAGTCGGTTTTGTAGTCGGAAAAGATGGTCTTTAAAAGTTCCGGAAAGAAAGGATCGAGGTGAATATTGGCCGATTCTCGCGCGAAAAGCGGAGCGGTGCCGTTTTCGAAGATTTCGCGCATGCTGCTTGCTACGGACCCGCAGGTAACAAGAAGGATTTTGGACTTTAGATGGTTCCTGTCCCAGAGTCTTTGCAAGGAGTCAAAGATTGTCGGGTCGACCGTTTTGAAGTTTTGAAACTCATCGAGGATGAGCGTGAGCGGACGATTCTGTGCTTCGCGAAAGACAAGAGCCAGAGCCTCCTCAAAGCTGCGAATGGCAAGGGGGTAGGGGATTGCCAAGACACGCTCGATTTCTTTGACAAAGTTTGAAAGATTTTGATCCGACAATTGGGAGGCAATGTAGCCTGAAATCGTCGGCATCGAAGCCTCCGACGGCAAAGCCTCCTCAAGCAGTCGTGTTTTACCGACTCGGCGACGACCGGTGACGACAACAAAGCGGCTAATGCCCTTGTCGCGGACATCGGATTGAAACCGGTGTAATAGACTTAATTCAGCTTCTCGCCCGTAAAAGCGGGAAGACGGTAAAGAACGGGACATAGGACTTTGCTCTCCTTAAGACCATTGAAATATAACATAATTTATGACTATTAGAAATAACGTTATTTTTAATAGTCTTAATTTGTCGGAGAGACAAGTCCGAAAAACTATTGTCCGGTAGCGTTTTCTAGGTGACAAACTCGGGACGAAAAGCCGCCGCCACCGTGCCGAAGCGGTCTGTCCCGGCCTCTTCGTGCAGGGCGATCTCTGGCCCGAAGACGACGATCATGGTTCGGATCCGGCGGTGTCCGCCGAACCGACGGACACAAAGCTTCGTCCGTCCCTCATCACGATGAACGCCCTGCAGGAAGCCCAGGCCAAGCTTCTCTGGCGCGCCCGAGAACGCGCAAGCGGCGAGGGCGGGAGCCTTCTTCCCGTCGGCGGCGCTCCGCTCGAACTGCTCGAGACGAAGCAGTTCCGCTTCGACAAGTCGGCAATTGTGGGCGACACGCGCCGCCCCGCCATCATTCAGGCGCTCGAAACGCTCTTTACCGAAATCACCGAACGCCGCAGGCCCGTCGGCGCCCTTCCCGTCGATACGACGGGCTGCCTCTACGTGCCCGTCGCCGTTGATGGCTATCCGCTCGGCATCATCTACGAAGCCGGCGAAGGCGAGATCTGCCTCGTGCGCTACGGCCACCCCGAAGCCCTTCTCCAGAATCCCGGCGCCGTCCGCTCCTGATTTCTCCCTGAACGGCAGCTGATTACGAATCAGGCGTCCCGTCTCGTTCTTTTGCTACAATAGATTTATTGTTATCTGCGAGATGCCCCGACATGCAAAGACGCAACCTTCTGCGGCACACCGTTCTGACGGGCGCCGCTCTGGTCTGCACGGCGGACGCGGCCCGGGCTGGCGCGAACAGGACTGGCGGCCAGCTCATCACGATCATCGACCTTGACCGCTGCGACGGATGCCGGGACAGAGCCGTTCCGCTCTGCGTATCCGCCTGCCGCAAGGAAAACAAGGACCGCATTCCGGAACCTCAGAAGCCGATTCGGCCTTACTGGCCGAAGAAAAAGTTCGAAGACTTTTCCGATCGCCGAGACGAAATCGACCGTCTCACGCCCTACAACCTCCTCTACGTCGAGACGCTCAGCGTCAACGGCCACGACATTCATCTGCCGCGCCGCTGCATGCACTGCTTCGACGCACCATGCCGCAAGCTCTGTCCTTTCGGCGCCATCGACAAGACGAAGGAAGGCGCCGTCGCCATCGACGCGCACGTCTGCTTCGGCGGTGCAAAATGCCGGGACGTGTGTCCGTGGCACATCCCGCAGCGCCAGGCCGGCGTGGGCCTCTATCTCGACGTTGCGCCCAAGTTTGCGGGCGGCGGCATCATGTTCAAGTGCGATCTCTGCGCCGAGCGCCTTTCCAAAGGCGAACAGCCTGCCTGCATTCCTGCCTGCCCGAGAAAGGCCATGATGATCGGCACGCTCGAAGAGATGACCGCCAGGCTCGGTGAAATTCTCAACGGCCGACACGTCTACGGACGAACCGAAAACGGCGGAACGGCCACGTGGTACGTCTCAAGCATTCCGTTTGAGACCATCGATGCGGCGCACCGCGCCCCTGTCGGATCCGACACCCAGGGACGCCCGGGCTTTCCGAACGCCAGGCCCGCGCTTGCCTCCGGCACCGTCTCCGCAGGTCTTGCGCTCGCCGCGCCGATCGCCGCACTCGGCGGCGCCGTCATGCTCCGCCGCCGTCGTGGCCGTGACGGGAAGGAGAATTGATCATGCGCGTCCAACGACAGCCACTTCGCAACAGAATTGTTCACTGGAGCATTGCGCTTTCCTGCTTCGCGCTCATCTTTACGGGCATTCTGCAAATGCCGGTCGCCAAGCGCTACGGGCTCGATGCGCTGGGTGCATGGACAACGGAATACTTCACGACGCTCGAGCTTCACTATCTCGCCGGTGCGGTCTTTACGTTCTTCTGCTTCTTCCACCTCTTCATCCATGCGCTCGAAGGCGACTTCGACATTGTTCCGAAGAAGGGAGACATGCGGGCGAGCATCGCCATTGTCAAGGCCATGATCACGGGCGGCGAAGAACCGCCTTCGGCCAAATATCTGCCTGAACAGCGCCTCGCCTGGGCCGCTTTCGCCGGCGCGTTCGCGCTTGTCATCGCAACGGGTCTTCTCAAGACGCTCAAGAACTTCGCGGGCTGGGATTTGCCCGATCCCGCACTCTTCTGGCTTGCCCAGGGACACAATCTCGGCATGGCGCTTACGATCGTGCTCTTCATCGGACACATGGCCGCCTTCCTCTTCAAGCCCAACCGCGCGCTTCTCCCGGGCATGACGAACGGCACGGTCGACGCGAAATATGCCGCACACCGCCATTCGCTCTGGAAGCCGGAAAAGGATCGTTGACCTTCGACTTCGGATTCCAAAACAAACGGGACCGGCAGCCTTGCACTGCCGGCCCCGTTTTGTTTGAGCGCTCAATGAACGAGGCTTACGCATCCTTCGTCACGGTCGTGCCTTCATGGCAGACCGTCAGGATCTTCGTCGTGAAGTCCGGATAGGCTTTCTCCCGAGTTTGTCAGTTTAGAGCCCCTTAAATCCTTCTGAAACCCTTGCCATCATTGAGTTGGCGAGGGTTTGTTTTTTCATTTTTAGTAGCCATAATGTAGCGCTAATTGTATAATTGGTAAAACGATCATTTGACTCTGGAGTCTTCCCATGTCCCGTAATGTCACCATCATGAGTTGCAACGGCTATAAGTACGTTCGCGTTTGCGAGAGCTATCGCAATGCTGAGGGCAAACCGCGCTCCAAGGTCATTGAAAACCACGGAAGGCTGGATCAGCTGGAAGCTAAAGATCCCGAATACGTCGCGAAATTGCGTGAGCGCGTGCGTCAGGAAAATGAAGCTGCCAAGGCGGCTTACGCGCTAAATCTTGAAAATGCGGCACAAAGCCGCATTCGTCGGCTCGAGTCGATTAGCCAAGGGACGACCGACTACGGTTTTGCCGAACCGATCAACATTGGGTCGGCCTTGTTGCGCCAGATTTGGAAGGAAGATTTGAACTTGCCGCAGGTTTTCCGTTACCTGCAAAGCAAGACCGAGATTTCCTACTCGTACGACCAGGCAGCTTTTCTGTTGACGGCACAACGCATTCTTCGTCCCGGTAGTAAGAAGAAAGCTTTCGAATTTCGTAACAGCGACATCATTCCCTGCGACATTGATAATCTCAATGTCGTCTACCGCGTTTTGGATCGTTTGAGTGCGGACAAGCCGGCCATCATCAAACATCTCAACAGGGAAATCAACAAAAAACTCAAGCGCAGCATCACTGCTGCCTTTTATGACGTCACCGCATACGCATTCGAGAGCCGCAAAGCAGACGACCTCAGAAATTTCGGTCTAAGCAAGGATCACAAGGTTAACGAAGTCCAGGTGGTGTTGGGCTTGGTGATGGATGAGCATGGAATTCCCATTGACTACGACTTGTTTCTCGGCAATACGTCCGAATTCTCGACGATGCTCCCCATGATCAAGCGAATTCGGAAAGACTATGAGTTGAAGAAACTGGTTGTGGTTGCTGACCGAGGACTCAACTCCAATGAGAATCTAACCGAGCTTATAAAGATGGGGTGCGATTTTGTTCTGGCTCAAAAAATCCGCAACTGCAAACAGGAGCAACGGGATCAGATTCTCGACGATGCCGATTGGGAGAATGTGATTTCGGAACAAGACGGCGTCGTGCTGTGCCGATATAAAACCCTGGCCATGAAAAAGCCTCTGTATGAGACTAGGATCAATCCGGAAACCGGTCGTAAATCGCAGTCACGCAAAGCTGTGGAAGAGATGGATGTGCGTTGGATCGTTTCCTACTCTCAAGCACGAGCCAACAAAGATCTGGCTGATCTGGAATGCAGCATTGAAAAGGCTCAAAAGGCTTTGGATCAGAAGACATCATTGACAAGCAGCCGAGGATACAAGTCCTTGATTGTTACCCCGAAAGGCGAGGGTCAACCCAGACTGAATCAAGACAAAATTGATGATGCCCGTCGTTGGGCCGGGTATTACGCCGTATGCACCAATCTGGAAACGAAGACGCCATCAGAAATCATGGGTATTTACCGGCATCTTTGGCAGATTGAAGACTGTTTCCGTGTGAGCAAGACAACGTTGGAAGCACGTCCTTGCTTTGTTTGGACCAAGGAGCATATCGAAGGCCACTTCATGAGTTGCTTCATCAGTTTGGTCATTGAAAAGTATCTTCGACACGTGCTCAAGAGCAAGCTTCAAGAGATCACCAATGACGAGATTAACACGGCGCTGCGTACTGCTTTGCTGGCCTATGACAACGGGAATCCTCAGGTGCCGATGTATCTGCGTTTGTATTCCAGCGAAAGCCGCTTTGACGACATGCTGCGCACCTTTGGACTGGAGCCTCCCTGCCGTTACGAAACGCCCATGAGTCTGCGCAAGAAGCTTAGGCTGAAGACCGTCTACCCAGGAAAACCTAAAGCTTAGTGCTGCGCAAACTGAAAAATAAATAGCGCTACACCCCTTGTTGCTCAAGGGGTGTAGCGTTTTCTACCCAAACTCCCTGACATTTTCATAAACAGGCGTCTGAATTTTTCCTGTGTTAGCTTTTTGGGCCTGATTTAGAAC
>UQUS01000008.1 GCA_900544335.1 uncultured Sutterella sp. | reverse complement strand
AGCCGAAGCCTTGCTGAAAAAGATCTAAGACTTTTTCTTTGATTTTCCTTGGCAAGCTTTTGCCTTGCATAAAAAATTCCCCCATCTAGTAGATACTGGTCTACTAAACGGGGGTGTGTTCAACACCGATTGCCTGATGGGGTTTTTGTTTCACTACTACTCCGTGCGATGACGATTGCGGCGCGCCATCAACACAGGAATAGGCCAAAGCCACGTGCTGATAAACCAAAGGAAGAACCAGCGGAGATTTAACGAGCAACGGTTGCTATTTTGACTGAGAAAGAAAACACTGACTGCACCGACCACAATCCATAAGAGTAGCCCGCCGTACACGGCGACTCGCGCGTTGTAGGTATCGCCGCAAAAACTGGCGAGGAAAGCACTGAGCGGCACGGAGACGACGACGGCAAGGCAGACACCGGCCAAAGGCGCTCCGAGAAAAGAGGGTTTTTGGTTCAGAGACATAATGGCAACTTCTCACTTAAGGTCAGCCTTTTGGCGGGTAAAATCGCGGTAAATCAACAAGGAAGCTCACATGTTACAGAAAACGGAACCGATTACAGCCAGAGCCAGTGCCGCCGGTCGCGGAGGCATCGGGATTGTTCGTCTTTCCGGTCAACCAGGCGATGTTCTCGGCATTGCCAAGAGAATGCTTCCGAATCTGACATTGCGCCCTCGTCATGCGCACTTATCGAGTTTAACGGAATCTTCCGGCGAGGTCATCGATCAGACCATCATCCTTTACTTCCCTGCTCCGCATTCGTACACGGGAGAGGCGGTCCTTGAGTTTCAGTCCCATGGCGGACAAGTTGTAATCGAGCGCATCATCCACCGCATTCTTGAGGCCGGAGAGGCCTACGGTGTGCGCCTTGCACGCCCCGGAGAATTTACCGAACGAGCCTTTTTAAACGGAAGAATGGATTTATCTCAGGCAGAGGCCGTCGCAGACCTAATCGATGCCGGAAGCGTTGCATCGGCTCGTGCTGCTGCTCGTTCCTTACAAGGCGCGTTTTCTCAAAAGATAAAAAAACTCAACGAAGACCTACTGTCTTTAAGAACGTATGTTGAAGCGACGCTTGATTTTCCCGAGGAAGAAATCGATTTCATCGAACAAGGACACATTCGGGAGCGCGTGGCGGCGCTTTTGGATGAATTGGAACAAATCCACCAACGCGCCATGCGCGGAAAGACGTTACGCGACGGATTAAGCGTCGTTCTTGTCGGAGAGCCGAATGTCGGAAAGAGCTCACTGATGAACGCCTTGGCAGGAGAGGACATCTCCATTGTGACGGATGTGGCCGGAACAACACGCGACAAGATTGAGTGCGAAGTGATGCTAGACGGGCTACTCGTCAAGATTACCGATACGGCCGGTCTACGCGACACGCAAGACGTTGTTGAGGCAATCGGTGTCGATCGAGCCAAAAAGGCGGTTGAAAATGCGGATGTTGTTTTGATTCTTAAAGACGCAAGGGAAACCGAAACCGAGCAAAATCCGATGGGGTTTTTAAAGGGCCACCTAAGACAAGGCGTTGATTTTATTGGTGTTTTTAACAAAATCGACCTAAATCCTAATCAAAAAGACCGTGAAGCCGGAGCTTTTTATATCTCGGCCAAGACAGGGCAAGGGCTCGATAAATTGGTCGCGAAGCTTAAGTCTCTTGCCGGAGCGGAAAGTGCCGAAGGCGATTTCTTGGCGAGAACCAGACATCTTGAATGCCTTGCGCGTGCCAAGCAAAGTCTAGAGAAGGTTTCAGACGGGCTTCATGATATGAACCTGGAGATTGTTGCTGAAGAGATGCGGCTTTCCGGTATCGCTCTGGGCGAAATTGTCGGACAAACCCTACCCGATGACCTCCTGGGAAAAATTTTCTCGAGCTTTTGCATCGGTAAGTAATCTGCGTAAAATAAGGCGACAACCCCCTACGCTTATTACAATACGAGCATCGCGGTTAATAATCCGTTGTTTCACGTGAAACATACAATGCAGAACTCCAACTTTTACGATGTTATTGTTATCGGCTGCGGTCATGCCGGTGCCGAGGCGTGCCTGGCGGCTGCCCGAATGGGTGCCAAGACGCTGTTAGTGACACACAATATTGAAACCATCGGCGAATTGTCCTGCAATCCGTCTATCGGCGGTATCGGGAAAGGACATCTGGTAAAAGAACTGGATGCTATGGGCGGCGCAATGGGAGCTGTCACCGATGCAGCCGGAATCCAATTTCGTATTCTGAATGCATCCAAAGGTCCGGCGGTTCGCGCCACACGCGCCCAGATCGACCGCACCCTTTATAAGACCGCAATGCGAGAGCGCATTGAGAATCAAGAAAACCTTTGGGTGATTCAGCAAGCCGTTGACGATGTCTTAGTTGAGAATAACCGCACTGTCGGCATACGCACGAAAATCGGCCTGGAATTTAGGTCGAAGGCCGTTGTGTTATGTGCCGGGACATTTTTAAACAGTTTGGTACATGTCGGACTATCGCACTACTCCGCAGGTCGTGTCTCCGAGACACCGAGCCTTCGTCTTGCCGAACGCCTTGCGGACTTAGGGATGCCTCGCGGGCGATTAAAGACAGGAACACCTGCCCGAATCGACGGCCGTACTATTGATTTTTCTAAGTGTGAGAAACAGCCGGGTGATTTAGATCCGATTCCGTCTTTTTCTCTCATGGAACCGGGAATCGCACATCCTGAGCAACTGCCGTGTTGGATTACGCATACCAATAAACGTATGCATGAAATCATCATGGCAAATTTAGATCGCTCGCCTCTGTATGCCGGCGTGATTGAAGGAATCGGACCTCGGTACTGTCCGTCTATTGAAGACAAAATTCATCGCTTTAAAGATAAGGATTCGCATCAAATCTTTTTAGAGCCCGAGGGATTGTCGACACACCTCTTTTATCCGAACGGGATTTCGACGTCACTTCCTTACGATGTGCAAATCGAAATGGTCCATTGTGTTCCGGGTCTGGAGCATGCACACCTTGTGCGTCCGGGCTATGCAATTGAATACGATTACTACGATCCAAGAGGTCTGAAGCGTACCTTTGAGACGAAACTCATTGAAAACCTCTTTTTTGCAGGGCAAATTAACGGTACAACAGGCTATGAAGAAGCAGCGGCTCAAGGGCTTCTTGCCGGCGCCAATGCAGCAGCTAAAGCGTTAGACCGTGAGCCCTGGGAGCCGCTTCGCAGCGAGAGCTACCTCGGAGTTCTTGTCGATGACCTGACAACACGCGGTGTAACGGAACCGTATCGGATGTTTACGAGCCGTGCCGAATATCGCCTATGCCTTCGTGAGGACAACGCCGATGAACGTTTGTGTCCTAAAGCTCATGAAATGGGGCTTTTAAGCGAAGAAAAGTGGGAGCGCTACCAAAGAAAGCACGAGGCTGTCGAGCGAGAACTCGAAAGACTGCGTTCGACATGGGTTACGCCTTCGGGGCTTATGCCCGGTGAAGCCGAGCGTGTTCTCGGGACAACAATAGACCGGGAGTATTCTCTCGCAGCCCTTTTAGCGCGTCCTAAGGTAAGCTACAAGGATGTTGCATCGCTTAAAAAGGTTACGGGAGAGAATGTTTCACGTGAAACATTGACTTGTGACGATGAGATTGAGCAGATTGAAATCTTACTTAAGTACCAGGGATACATTAATCGGCAGAAGGAAGAGGTTCAAAAGGCCATTTTTCATGAAAAGACGCCGCTTCCGAAGGATATGGATTACGATGCCGTGAACGGTCTTTCTTTTGAAGTGCGTCAGCGGTTAAAGGAGGTTCGTCCCGAGACTCTCGGTCAGGCAGGTCGGATTTCCGGCGTTACGCCTGCTGCAATCTCACTCCTGATGGTTCACTTAAAGCGGATGCGTTGGGGAAAAGAGAAATGACACTCAATGTTCAATCCGTTCTTGCCGGGGCTCGAGAGCTCGGGCTGTCGCTTTCGGAGCAACAAGGCGAGCGGCTTGTCTCTTTCGGTAAGCTTCTCATGCAATGGAACAAAGTTTATAACTTAACGCGCATTGAGTCGGAAGAGGCGGTTTTGAACTTACATATCTTGGACTCGCTTGCCTTTGTTGCTGCGATTGCAAAGAGACACCTGTCAACCGTTCTTGATATCGGAAGCGGAGGGGGATTGCCTGCTATCCCTCTTTCCGTTGTTCGCCCAGACGTGCAGGTCACAATGGTAGACTCGGTACAGAAAAAGACGGTCTTTTTGCAGCAGGCTATTTTGAATTTAGGTCTTACTAATGCGCGCGTGGTGCATAGTCGCATCGAGGACTTTCCGAACGAACGATTTCACGCCGTCACGTGCCGCGCTTTTGCGACACTTTCAAAGACGGTTTCGTTGACGCGTTGCCTTCTTGATGATGACGGGGTCTGGCTGTTGATGAAGGGAAAAGATCCGGTTGGAGAAATCGAGGCGCTTGATTCGGACATTTGCGTTGAGGAAAATCGAAAATTAAGCGTTCCCGGGACCGATTTGGTCCGCTGTTTAATTGTGCTTCGAGTGAATCGTACTAGGGAAATTAGTGTTTGAGGTGAAATAAATACGGTTGTTTTGGCTGAAACTCATAAAAAACACTTAAAAATCAATGAGTTACAAGGCTAAAAAATCAGCAAAAAACAAGGGAAAAACATGTGGGGACCTGAAACGATAAGTTTTTATACGACACTTCTTATGGTGTTTTCCTCTTTCATGCCAGCTATCAATCCGTTCGGCGGTTCGATGCTGTTCTTGTCTATGACAAACGGCATCAGTCACGAGGAACGCGCCAAATTGGCTCGGCGGATTGCGATTTATTCACTCGCCGTTCTTTTGGTGAGTCTTTATGCCGGAAATCTGATTTTGAATTTTTTCGGCATCTCGATTGACGTTTTGCGTGTCGCAGGCGGAATCGTTTTATTTAGTACCGGATGGACAGTCTTACATGAGGGGGATGCCGACGGCACGACGGTTTCCAAAGAAATGACGGTACGACACGTGTATTCGGAAATGGCTTTTTATCCGTTTACGCTTCCGATTACAACCGGTCCGGGTTCGATTTCCGTTGCGGTCGCCTTAGGCGCTACTCCGATGCACGGTGTGGCCGGCGTCGCTGGGTGCCTTGGGGGCATCGTCTTAAATTGCTTAGTCATTTGGTTTTGTTATAGCAACAGCGATCGAGTGACTCGCATGCTCGGGGCTGTCGGTGCGAATGCCCTGACGCGTATTTTTGCGTTCATTTTGATTTGTATCGGCGTTTCGGTGTTTTGGACAGGTTTCAGCGGTTTATGGTCAAGCATGCCGCACTAGATAGAGAGGAAGAGATGGCGAAGATTTTTTGCATTGCCAATCAAAAGGGAGGCGTCGGTAAGACAACGACCACAGTCAATCTTGCGGCGGCACTGGCTAAGTACGGCCAGAAAGTGCTCCTGGTGGACTTAGATCCTCAGGGAAACGCCACCATGGGCTCCGGAATTGAAAAAAGCGAGTGTGAGACATCCGTTTACGAGGTTTTAATCGGTAAGGCCGGAGCCAGAAAGGCCATCGTTCGGGCCGAGCAAAGCGGTTACGATGTCCTGCCTTCGAATCGGGAGCTATCTGCGGCGGAAATCGAACTTATGGAGTTTGATAACCCCGACGAGCAGCTTAAAAAGGCGATTGACCCGGTTCAAAAGGATTACGACTTCATTTTGATTGACTGCCCGCCGTCACTTTCCATTGTTACGGTCAATGCCTTTTGTGCGGCAATCGGTGTAGTTATCCCGATGCAGTGCGAGTATTTCGCGCTCGAAGGCTTGAGCGATTTAGTCAATACAATCAAGCGGGTACGGTACAACAAAAACGATGACTTGCGGCTCATCGGCCTGTTGCGTGTGATGTATGACCCGAGATTGACGCTACAACAACAAGTTAGTGAGCAACTGAAGGAAAACTTCGGAGATCGCGTGTTCGATACGGTAATCCCGCGCAATGTTCGTCTGGCCGAAGCGCCGTCTTTCGGGCTTCCCGGAATTATTTTCGAGCCTTCGAGCCGAGGGGCTAAGGCCTATATGGAGTTCGGAAAGGAAGTTCTTTCCAGAGCAGGAATTCGCAGTGCACGCAGGAAAAAGGAGAAATAAATGGTCGCGAAAAAACAAAAAAGAGGTCTCGGACGCGGGCTCAAGTCTCTTTTAGGAGATGATGTTCCTGCCGTTGCAACCGCCAAAGACGTCATTACCGATATTGATATCGACAAGCTTGTGGCCGGCACATATCAGCCCCGTAGTCGCATGGAAATGGAGCGCTTAAAGGAGCTAGCTGACTCAATCCGCGAGCAGGGCGTCATTAACCCGATTGTCGTGCGACCGATGAAGGGCGGAAAGTACGAAATCATTGCCGGTGAACGGCGCTTCCGGGCCTCGAAACTTGCCGATAGAAAGACCGTTCCTGCTATTGTGCGTCGCGTGCAGGATAAGGATGCTTTGGCGATGGCGCTCATCGAGAACATGCAGCGAGAAGACTTAAATGCCATGGAAGAAGCGCTCGGAATTAAGCGCCTTATCGATGAGTTCGGCTATACCCATGAGCAAGCAGCCCAGGCTATCGGCAGAAGTCGCCCGGCTACCAGTAATCTCTTGCGGCTCTTGTCGCTGGCCAAACCCGTGCAGCGCATGTTGATGGACGCAAAACTCGAGATGGGGCATGCCAGGGCGCTTTTACCGCTTTCGGGAGCCGAACAGATTCAGTTAGCCAACCAAATTGTGGCCAAGTCGTTAAGTGTGCGTGAAGCCGAGCGTCTTTCGGAAAAACACAAAGAAGAAAAGACGGCGCGACCTGCGAAGAGGTTCCCGAAAAAGACGCGGGACGACCAAATTTTGGAAGAAAAGTTATCCGAGGCACTCGGGGCACCCGTGCAACTGGTTGTCGGAAGACGCGGAAAAGGTCAGATTGTCGTGAACTTTGCCGATTTGGACGATTTGGACGCCATCGTGGCCAAAATTTGCCCGGCCGACTAGTTCGTTCGGCATACTCGGATAGTTCTTTTGGACAGGCTTTTCTAGTTAGCAGGCAGGTTGTTAAAGTCGGCCTAACTTCTTACAATGTGGTCAATTTTTATAAGAAGAGGATGAAGTGAATCGGCAACTACTGATTCGCGTGATTCTCTGGCAGATTGCTCTTGTTGTATTAGGAGCAATCGGTGCCGGCGTGTTTTTCGGCATGAATGCAGCCCTTTCCTGCGCAGCGGGCGGGCTGTGTGTTTTCGTTCCGAATGCCTTTTTTGCCCTATACCTGATTGCGTTGCAGTCAGGAGGCGCAAGTGCCAATCCGTCCGTCCTTCTTATTTTTGAATTTATAAAGTTGGCAATTGTGTGTTTGCTGTTTTTTCTCGTTGCCAAGTTTTATCCGGCTTTGAATTGGCCTGCAATGCTTTTCGGAATCGTTGTGGGCGCATTAAGCAACTTGGCTTTACTGATCGGAAAACAGCGAGACTGAGGAATTAGCTTGTATGGCGAGCGATGCTTTGACTTCGACCGGGTACATGTTGCATCACCTGCAACATAACGCATCCGTAATGAAACAGTCGATTGTGGACTTTTCCGTCCTCAATTACGACACGATTTTCTTCTCGATTTTGATCCTTATCGTGAGCCTTTGGCTCCTTCGGAAAGCGGCTTCGCATGCGACAAGCGGCGTTCCGGGAAAGTTCCAGTGTGCCGTCGAGATGCTCGTTGACATGGTCGAAGAGCAAAGTAAAGCGATTGTGCACGGAGACCGGACGTTTATTGCCCCCGTGGCGCTGACGGTTTTCGTCTGGGTCACGCTGATGAATGCCGTCGACCTGATTCCGGTCGATTTGCTACCGTGGATTGCCGGCTTCTTCGGGATTCATTACTTGCGTCCTTTGCCGACGGCAGACTTAAATGCCACGATGGGTATTTCCATCAGCGTTTTGTTGCTGTGCATTTATTACGGACTTAAAGTCAAGGGCTTCGGCGGATTTACTCGGAGTCTTTTTGTTGCACCTTTCGGAAATCATTTTCTCCTCTGGCCGTTCAATTTTGCCTTAAATATCATCGAATACGTCGCCAAAACCGTTTCATTGGGTATGCGACTGTTCGGTAATATGTATGCCGGCGAACTGCTCTTTTTCCTGATTGCTCTGCTCGGGGGATTTGCCTTTTCTTTCGGCTTCCTCGGCGGGTCGCTTTCCATTATCGGACAAGTGTTTGCCGGGCTTTGCTGGTGGATTTTTCACATTTTGATTGTTTTACTGCAGGCGTTCATCATGATGATGCTGACCTTGGTTTACATCGGGCAGGCGCATGACGATCACTGATTTTTTACTTCCTATACGGAAACTTTAAGGAGTATGCAATGACCAACGTTGCAATGGTTGCTTTGGCCTGTGGCCTGATTATCGGTTTTGGTGCTTGCGGTGCCTGCTTGGGTATCGGCATCATGGGCTCTCGCTATCTTGAGAGCGCGGCGCGTCAGCCGGAACTGATGAATGCGCTTCAGACGAAGATGTTCCTTTTAGCCGGCCTGATCGATGCGGCCTTCTTAATTGGCGTTGGCGTGGCCATGATGTTTGCGTTCGCGAACCCGTTCGTCGGCTGATTCCAAAAAATTCATCCATGACGATATTTGATGTTGCTCGAATTTGAAAAGAGCAACGCAAATACAGCGGGGTTCTGATAATGAACATTAATGCCACTTTGTTTGTACAGATGGTGGTGTTCTTCATCGGCTGCTACATTACGATGAAGTACATCTGGCCGCCGTTACTCAAAGCCATCGAAGGTCGCCAGCAGAAAATTGCGGCCGGATTGGCTGCGGCTGAAAAGGGCAACAATGCTTTAAATGAAGCGCAAGCCAAGGGTAAAGAAATCGAGGCTCAGGCGCGTGCTCGTGCATCGGTCATCGTGTCCGACGGCGAAAAGCGCGGAGCGAAGATTGTCGAAGACGCCAAGGCACAAGCTAAGGTCGAAGCAGATCGCATCATTGCCGATGCTAAGGCCGAGGCAGCCCAGGAAATGGATCGCGTTCGCGAGCAGTTGCGCGCCGATGTGGCAACCTTAGCGGTTGCCGGTGCCGAGAAGATTCTCGAGCGCGAGATTGATGCGAAAGCACATGCGAAGTTGTTAGATCAACTGAAGGCGAAACTTTAATTATGGCGGAACTTTCAACGATTGCTCGTCCGTACGCCCAGGGGCTTTGGAAGGCACTTGGGGACAATCCCGATGCCTCGGCAGTTCAGACGGTTTCCGAAGGCTTAGAGGCGGTTGCGCAAGCGGTTCTCAGCCCGGAGGTTTCGGCTCTTATCAGCGATCCGAAGTTGACCAAAGAAGAGCTTTTCGAAGCTCTGAAAAAATCTCTCGGTCGCGGCGTTCCCAAGGAGCTTGAAGGCCTTTTGCTGGCGGTTATCGAAAACGGACGCATCCCTGTTCTCGGGGAAATTTCTCGTCAATTCAAAGATCTTGTCAATGCCTCTTCGGGCATCGCCGAGGTCCAGATTGAAAGCGCGTTCAAAATGACCAAGACGCAGGTCGACCAACTCGTTAAAAGTTTAGGCAAGAAGTTTCCCGGCGTGAAACTGAATCCGACGGTGACGGTCAATTCGGATTTAATCGGCGGCGTGTGTATTCGCGTCGGCGATCAGATTCTCGATGAGTCCGTGCGTGCGCGTCTCAGTCAGATGCGCTCGGCCCTTACAGCGTAAATTCCGGAGTTCAAAAAAATGCAACTCAATCCTAGCGAAATCAGTGAACTGCTTAAGAAACGCATTGAAGATCTTGGCGTTTCAACTGATCTTCGTACACAAGGCACCGTTGTGACGGTGACCGACGGCATTTGCCGAGTTCACGGCCTTCAGGACGTGATGCAGGGCGAAATGCTGGAATTCCCCCAGAACACTTATGGTCTGGCTCTTAACCTTGAAAGAGACTCCGTGGGCGCCGTGATTCTCGGTAGCTACGAGCACATTCGTGAAGGCGATACGGTCAAGACGACCGGACGCATTCTTTCCGTGCCTGTCGGCCGTGCTCTGATTGGCCGCGTTGTCAATGCTTTGGGTCAGCCCATCGACGGCAAGGGACCGATTAAGAGCGATGAATACGACGTTGTCGAAAAGGTCGCGCCCGGCGTGATTGATCGTCAGTCCGTCAGCCAGCCCGTGCAGACCGGTTTGAAATCCGTCGACGCCATGATTCCGATCGGTCGCGGCCAACGTGAACTGATCATTGGCGACCGTCAGACCGGCAAGACCGCCATCGCGATTGATACGATTATCAATCAAAAGGGCAAGAACTTGACGTGTATTTACGTGGCAATCGGTCAGAAGGCCAGTACGATTGCTAACGTGGTGCGCCAATTGGAAGCGCACGGCGCCATGGAATACACCATCATCGTGGCTGCCTCGGCTTCCGAATCGGCGGCTTTGCAGTACATTGCGCCGTATGCCGGTGCGACGATGGGCGAGTACTTCCGCGATCGCGGCGAAGACAGCCTGATTGTTTATGACGACTTAACCAAGCAAGCTTGGGCGTATCGACAGATTTCCCTGTTGCTGCGTCGTCCGCCCGGACGCGAAGCGTATCCCGGCGACGTTTTCTACTTGCACAGCCGTCTTTTGGAACGTGCCGCTCGCGTCAATTCTGCGTATGTCGAGCGCTTCACCAAGGGTGCCGTGAAAGGAAAGACCGGCTCGATGACGGCTTTGCCGATTATCGAAACGCAGGCTGGTGACGTGACGGCGTTTGTGCCGACCAACGTCATTTCCATTACCGACGGACAGATCTTCTTGGAAACAGACTTGTTTAATGCCGGTGTTCGTCCGGCTATTAACCCGGGTATTTCCGTCAGTCGTGTGGGTGGTGCCGCTCAGACTAAGATTATTAAAAAGCTCGGCGGCGGTGTCCGTTTGGCTTTGGCGCAGTACCGTGAACTTGCTGCATTTGCGCAGTTTGCCAGTGACTTGGATGAGACAACGCGTAAGCAACTTGAGCGCGGTCGTGTCGTAACTGAGTTGATGAAGCAGCCCCAGTATCGGCCGCTGCAGGTCTGGCAGGAAGCCGTGACGCTCTTTGCTATTGAAAAAGGCGCGTACGACGACGTTCCCGTCAAGAATGCGCTTGCCATGGAGCGAGAAATGTGTGCCTTCCTCCAGCAGCATTCCCCCGAGCTCTTGGAACAAATCGAGCAGAAAAAGGAACTGACGCCGGAGATTCGTGCAGCCTTAGATCAGGCCGTTTCGGAATTTAAGAAGACGGCAGCGTTTTAACGATCTGAGGAATCCTTATGCCCAGCACAAAGGAAATTCGCGGAAAGATTCGAAGCGTACAAAATACGCGGAAAATCACGAAGGCGATGCAAATGGTGGCCGCCTCGAAGATGCGCAAGGCTCAGGACCGGATGTTTCAGGCCCGTCCCTACGCAGATAAGTTGCGCAATATCATCGCACACTTAGCTTCGTCGAATGCCAGCTACAAGCATCCTTTCCTTGCTAAACGTACGCAGGAGACCGGTCAGGTCGCCTTGGTTCTGGTGACAACCGACAAGGGCTTGGCCGGTGCTCTGAACACGAACATCCAGCGGCATGTGCTCCAGAAGATGCAGTCGCTTTATAAGGACGGCAAGAAACTGAGCGTGACGGCCATCGGCAACAAGGCGATTGCGTTTTGCTCACACATGCATTTGGATGTCACTAGTCAGGTGTCTCAGCTCGGAGACCGTCCGCATCTAGAGCGCCTTCTCGGAGCGATTCGTGCCCAACTCGATGCGTACAGCGAGGGAAAGGTCGATGTGGTTTATCTCGCTTACACGCGTTTTATCAACGCGATGAAGCAAGAGCCCGTTATTGAACAATTGCTTCCGCTTCCGAGCGAGAAGCTGAAGTCTCTCGGCGAGAAACCGCGTGAATTTTCGTGGGATTATCTGTATGAGCCGGATGCTCAATCGGTGCTTGACGAACTGTTCAAGCGCTATGTGGAGACTTTGATTTATCAAGCGGTTGCAGAAAATATGGCTTCGGAACAGTCTGCCCGTATGGTGGCCATGAAGGCTGCTTCGGACAACGCCAAGAAGCTCATTGACGAACTGCAACTCGTCTATAACAAGACTCGTCAGGCAGGCATTACCAAAGAAATCACCGAAATCGTCGGTGGTGCCGCCGCCGTGTCATAAGGGATTTGGAGACCGAGGAATAACCTATGAGTATCGGACAAATCGTTCAAGTTATCGGCGCCGTGGTCGACATCGAGTTCGCTCGCGATGAAATGCCGAGAATTTATGAAGCGCTTGTTCTGGAACAGGACAAGGACAACACACTGGCGGAAGCCGGACTGACCTTTGAAGTGCAACAGCAGTTAGGCGACGGCATTGTTCGTACCATTGCAATGGGCTCTTCCGACGGCTTGCGTCGCGGAATGAAGGTCAAATCGACGGGCTCGGAAATTTCCGTTCCCGTGGGACCCAAGACCCTCGGTCGTATCATGGACGTGCTCGGCCGCCCGGTGGACGATTGCGGTCCGATCGGCGAAGAAGAACGCCGTCCGATTCACAGAGCGGCGCCTAAGTTCGACGAACTGAGCCCTTCGGTGGACTTGCTGGAAACAGGCATTAAGGTGATTGACTTGATTTGCCCGTTTGCCAAGGGCGGCAAGGTGGGTCTGTTTGGCGGTGCCGGTGTCGGCAAGACCGTCAACATGATGGAGTTCATTAACAACATCGCGAAGGCCTACGGCGGCTACTCGGTGTTTGCCGGTGTCGGCGAACGTACCCGTGAAGGCAACGACTTTTACCATGAAATGGAAGCCTCCAAGGTTTTGGACAAGGTGGCCATGGTCTTCGGTCAGATGAACGAGCCGCCCGGAAACCGTTTGCGTGTGGCGTTAACGGGTCTGACGATGGCCGAAGCCTTCCGTGACGAAGGTCGCGACATCTTGCTCTTTATTGACAACATTTACCGCTACACCTTGGCCGGAACCGAAGTGTCCGCCTTGCTCGGTCGTATGCCTTCGGCCGTGGGCTACCAGCCGACGCTGGCTGAAGAAATGGGTAAGTTGCAGGAACGTATTACATCGACGAAGGTCGGATCGATTACGTCCATTCAGGCCGTGTACGTGCCGGCCGATGACTTGACGGACCCGTCGCCGGCGACAACGTTCAGCCACTTGGATGCTACGGTCGTGTTAAGTCGTGATATCGCGAGTTTGGGTATTTATCCGGCCGTCGATCCTTTGGATTCGACCAGTCGTCAGGTTGACCCGAATGTGATTGGCGAAGAGCACTACACCGTCTGCCGTCGTGTTCAGGAAATGCTGCAAAAGTACAAGGAATTGCGTGACATCATCGCCATTCTCGGTATGGACGAGCTCTCCCCGGAAGATAAACTTGCCGTTACGCGTGCTCGTAAGATTCAGCGCTTCTTGTCTCAGCCGTTCCACGTGGCAGAAGTCTTTACCGGAACGCCGGGCAAATACGTCCCCTTAAAGGAAACGATTCGCGGCTTTAAGATGATTGTCGACGGTGAATGCGATGAGCTTCCCGAACAGGCCTTCTACATGGTCGGTACGATTGACGAGGCGTTTGAAAAGGCCAAGACAATCAAGTAAACGGAGCGAAACATGGCAGCAACGATTGTGGTTGATGTCGTCAGTGCGGAATCTTCCGTGTATTCCGGACAAGCGCACTTCGTGGCCTTGCCCGGACAGGAAGGCGAGTTGGGCATTTTGCCCGGACACGTTCCGCTCCTGACGCGAATTCGACCGGGCATGGTCCGCATCCAGACGGCCGAGGGCACGGAGGAGGGACTCTTCGTGGCCGGGGGCATCCTCGAAGTTCAACCGGATCGCGTCACGGTATTGGCCGATGTGGCCATCCGTAGCAAGGATTTGGATGAAGCCAAGGCCAAACAGGCGATTGCCCAGGTCGAGCAGGACAAAGAAAAGGTCAAGGGTGACATTGATATTGCTCGCGTCCAAGCGAAATTGTCGGCTTTGAGTGCGGAGTTGCAATTTATCAAGAAGTTACGCCAAGAAAAATAATCCGGCTTAACCGAAAAAAAACGGAGGCGTTCGACAAAAAAATCGGACGAATCCGTTTTTTTGCTTTAGGATTGAAGGTGTGTCGGAATTCATTCCTTCAAGGAGGCTAGAAGATGACAGTTTCCGAAGTTATTCAAGTTTGTACGGACGGCAGTCCCTTGTCGGACAAGGCGGTTCAAGAAGCCATTGCGATGGCTCAGAAAATGCAGTTGCCTTTGGTGGCCGTGACGGTTGTGTCCGGGAAAGCCTCGGAACAGGACGCAGTTCGTGCGCGGTTGACGGCCATCGCTCAGAAAGCCAAAGAAGCCGGAGTTCCGTGTGAACTTGTGGCCGAACAGGCTCGGGCTCCCTACGAGGGAATCATTGCCGTGGCTCGCAGAAAGCATGCGCGCCTGATTGTGATGGCAAGCCGCGGACTCGGCTCGATTGAGTCGGTATTCCTCGGATCGGAAACGCAAAAGGTTTTAGCCAGTGCCGATCGACCGGTACTCGTCGTCCGCTAAAGTAAGTGCGTAAGAAGCATCGCGGCGTTTGCTCCGCGCAGGCACAGTCGTTTGTCCCGGCTTGTCTGACCGGCAACGATTGTGATTGACGAGCGGGGCAGGGTGAGTGTTTTCGAAAGCCAACGGACAAGTCGTTCGTTGGCTTTTCCGTCTACGGGGGGCGCCGATAGGGCGATTTTCAGGCGACCGTTGAATTCCCCGACCGCGCCCTCGCGCTTGGCGCCCGGCTGAACGTGTACGGAAAGAATAACCCCGTCTTCGGTTTCTTTGACCCAAGGCGGTAGCGAAACGGATTTAGGTAAGGCGCAGGAATCCATGGAACACAAAAACGAAACTTTTTTACGGGCTCTGAGACGCGAGAGCACAGAATATACCCCAATCTGGTTGATGCGACAGGCAGGACGCTTTCTGCCGGAGTATCGACGGACGCGGGAGGCCTGCGGCAGTTTCATGGCTTTGGCGCGCAATCCTCAGGCGGCAACGGAAGTAACGCTTCAGCCGGTTGAGCGATTCGGGCTCGATGCGGCTATTTTGTTTTCCGACATTCTGACTGTGCCCGATGCCATGGGCTTAAAACTTGAGTTTGTCCCCGGAGAGGGTCCCCGTTTTGCCCGACCGGTTCAAGACGAGGCGGCCGTTAAGGCGCTCTTTGTTCCCGATCCGACGCAGGAACTACGCTACGTGACAGATGCGGTCACCAGTATCCGCCGGGCTCTTAACGGTCGGGTTCCCCTTATCGGCTTTTCTGGCTCTCCGTTTACGCTAGCCTGCTACATGGTCGAGGGGAGTGCGTCGCGCGATTTCCCGCGCACGAAAGCGATGCTTTATCAAAGACCGGACCTCTTGACGCGGATTCTCGCGGTCAATGCTCAGGCTGTTGCCGAGTACCTACTGGCCCAGGTTGAAGCCGGGGCTCAGGCGCTTCAGATTTTCGACACGTGGGGCGGCATCTTAACGGGTCCGGCCTTTGAGGCCTTTTCTCTCAAGCCGATTCGGGACGTCATCGAACGAGTTCGGCGTGAAACACTCGGATGCGATGTGCCGATTATCGTGTTCACCAAAGGCGGAGGTCATTGGTTAGAGGCTTTATCGGAGTGCGGGGCCGATTGCCTCGGTCTGGATTGGACGGTTTCTTTGAGGACATCGCGCCGCCGAACAAATGATGTCGTCAGTCTTCAGGGAAATATGGATCCGACGGTGTTGCTTGCCGGCGATCGAGCAATTGAAAAAGAGGCGCGTCGAGTTTTGGACGACTTCGGGGCCGTCGGCAAAGGCGCCGGTCACGTGTTTAATTTAGGGCACGGCGTTTTGCAGTCAACGCCGCCCGAAGCCGTGGCGACATTGGTGCAGGTGGTACATGCCTACTCGAGGCGCTACCACACTGCGGGGACGGGGGTCTATTAGGGTTTTCCACAGCGTACGCACCGTTTTTGAGAGAATCCACAGACGAGGCAAAGGCGGAAAATTTTGAGGAAAGCGCTCCGTAAGTCTCTGAATTTAAACAAATCGTCAGACAATCAGTCCTTGTAAAAAATGTGTAAAACGGCGAACTTTCCCCCAAAAGGCAAGAAGTTTTTCACAAAGTTTTCCACAGGCTGTGGACAGGATGGGAAAAGCTGATGTTTTTCAATTTGTTAACGGCTGTGGAAAATGTATCGCCTGTGGAAAGGCCGCAATCCATGCTGTGGATAAGTCACTTATGCAACATGCGTTAACCGATCAATTTGTACGTGTTATCGTACAAGCACCTTTGGGACCGCTGGACTATCGCGTCGATGAGTCCACCGAGGTTGCCGTCGGCGATCGCGTGCTCGTGACACTCGGCACTCGTCAGGTCGTCGGCATTGTCGTTGAGGTGACGGCTTTTTCTGCCGTTGAGGGACGAAAGCTGAAAAAAGTTCTCCGCGTGCTCGGGGAAACGGAGCCGTTTCGTCGTGAGTGGCTGGAGTTAATGCGCTTTACGGCCAATTACTACATCCGTTCGTGGGGAGAGGCGGCGCTTTCTTCTTTGCCGCGCTTTTTCAGGCTCCCCCCGCGCGCAAGACGACAGGCCTCCTTAAATCGGATTCGGGAGATTCCCCCGATGAGCATCGAAAGCCGTCCGATTCCGACGCTCAATGCCGAACAACAAGCAGCATCGCGTGCCGTCAGCGATTCTTCAGGCTTTTCTCCGTTTGTTCTCTTCGGCGTGACGGGATCGGGAAAAACGGAAGTGTATTTGCAAATCATGCACGAGGTTCTTGAAAAGAACCCTGAGAATCAAGTGCTTTTGCTGGTTCCGGAGATTAATCTGACGCCGCAATTGGAAGCGCGTGTTCGGGAGCGCTTTCCCGAGGAGACGGTCGTTACGCTGCATTCGGCTTTAAGCGACGGAGATCGGGCACGCAATTGGCTTGCCGTTCACGAAGGGCGAGCTCGGATACTGGTCGGAACGCGACTTGCGATTTTTGCGAGTTTTCGGCGCTTGGCCTTGATTCTTGTCGACGAGGAGCACGACGAAAGTTACAAGGCCGACGACGGAGCTCGGTTTTCTGCGCGGGATTTGGCAATAAAACGGGCGCAAATGAATGCCGTGGCCTGTGTCCTAGGCTCGGCCACACCGTCGCTTGAAACCTGGGAGAAAGTCCGAAAAGGCGTGTATCGGCTTTTGCGTCTTTCGCACCGGGCCGTTAAGGAGGCAGAACTCCCGAATATTGCCGTTGTCGACAGACGAGCCGAACGCGGTCAGGTCTTTGTTTCCGAAGTCCGGCAAGCTGTTGACGAGACCCTCGGGCAAGGTCGGCAAGTCCTCGTTTTTATCAATCGTCGCGGGTATGCTCCGACGGTCACGTGTCCGGCTTGCGGATGGGTCAGTCGTTGCCTTCATTGTTCGGGCTTTACGGTTTTCCATAAAAAAGAGGGGCGTCTTGTATGCCATCATTGCTCGGCAAGTTATCCGGTTCCCGAGCGTTGTCCGACGTGTGGGAATCCGGGCTTGGAAGCCATCGGCACGGGAACCCAAAAAATCGAAGAGGCCATCGAAACGCTTTGGCCTGAGGCTCGGGTACTTCGGATTGACCGCGACAGCGTGCGCACGAAAAATCAGGCGCAAAAGGCGTTTTCGGACGTCCATGCCGGTCGGGCCGATATCGTGGTCGGCACGCAAATGATTTCCAAAGGACACGACTTTAAGCGTGTCGGACTCGTAGTCGTTTTAAACGCCGACGCCCTTCTTGTCAGTCCGAGTATTAAGGCCGAGGAGCGCCTTTTTTCACTTCTTTTGCAGGTAGCCGGTCGTGCCGGTCGCTCGGGCGAAATCGGTCGGGTTCTGATTCAAACTCGTTTTCCCGAGCATCCGCTTTATCAAGAAGTCATCGCTCAGGACTATGAAGCGTTTGCCGAACGTGCGCTTTCGGAAAGACGCGAAGCGCAGATGCCGCCTTTTGTTCGGCAGGCTCTGTTGCTCGCTCGCTCGGAAACCTTGGAGCGCGCATTGGGCTTTTTAGATCGAGCCCGGCAAACAGGCGAGAGTATCAATCGCGGTCGCGTTGTGCTTTATGACCCGGTGCCGATGTCGCTCATGCGCCTGATGGATGAGGAACGGGCGCAGCTATTGGTCGAAGCGCCGACGCGAACGCAATTAAATGCCTTTTTATCCGAATGGGTTTTGCTCCTTAAGACAGAGCATGGCGTCTTTTGGACCGTGGAAGTCGACCCCACGGACCTGTAGTGCGGTTTTTTGCGCGTAGGTATAATGCCGTGCGTTGTCTCCGTAGTTCAACTGGATAGAATGCGGCCCTCCGAAGGCTGTGATGTGGGTTCGAGTCCCGCCGGAGGCACCAAAATTCCTTTTCAGCCGGGGATTCTTGACCCGGCTTTGTTTTTGTAGGCTTTTTCCCGTGCAACCGCAGCAAGAAAAAAACGAAAAGAAAGTCGCTTTCGGGTTTCGAGAAGTTCCCGAGTCGGAAAAGGCACGCGACGTCAAACAGGTTTTCGATTCGGTCGCCAAAAAATACGACTTGATGAACGATTTACTGAGTTTCGGGTTGCACCGGCTTTGGAAACGCAAAACCATCCGAGCGGCAGAACTTAAAGAGGGAAGTTGCGTTCTGGATATTGCATCGGGGACCTGCGATTTAGCGTTGGCGTTTTCTCCGCTTGTGGGAAAGACAGGACAGGTTTGGGCAACGGACATTAACTACGCCATGCTCTCGGAGGGCGCCAAACGCATTGCTCGAGCGGAGTCGGACGCGCGTGTTGTTCAGTGCGATTGCGAGAGCCTTCCGTTTGCCGACAACACGTTTGACATTGTGACGGTTTCGTTCGGATTGCGCAACATGACGCACAAAGACAAGGCGCTTTGCGAAATGCAGCGCGTGACAAAACCAGGCGGCCGCGTTTTGGTTCTGGAGTTTAGCCACTGCTGGAAGATTTTCCGACCGTTTTACGATTTTTACTCCTTTGTCGTAATGCCCAGACTCGGTGCTCTTGTCGTCGGGGATGCAAATAGTTACAGATATTTAGCCGAATCGATTCGAGTTCACCCGGATCAAAAGACTCTGGCTGATATGATGCGCAAAGCAGGCTTTAATCAGGTGCTGTGGAAAAACCTGACATTCGGGGTTTGTGCTCTTCACATCGGAATCAAAGCCTAAAGCCGTGTTTTTTCGAGGTCCACGCTCATCGGACCTTTAACAATATTTTCACTACACATGAAGAAATTTCTCGCACTCCTAGCCGTCACGTTCCTTCTTGCCTCTTGCGTTACCGATGCCGATGCCGCCATGCGCTTCGGCGGCGGACGTAGCTTCGGGCGTTCCACGAGCAGCCTGTTTCAAAAGGCGCCGGCTCCCAAACCCGGGCTTGCCGGGAAGACGGCGCCCGAGGCGGGCAAGGCAGCACCGGGTGCTGCAACCAAGCAAAGCGCCCCTCAGACGTCGGCGGCTAAAACAGCGGCTCCGGCAGCCGCCGCCCGCCCCATGGGCGGCATGCTCATGGGCATTGCAACCATGTTCGGAATTGCGGCGCTTGTGAGTGCGTTGGGTCTTTCGGCCGGCTTTGCTCAGGTGCTTACGGCACTGGCTATCGGAGCACTCATTTATTTTGCTTTGCGCTTTATCGCCGGCCTTTTCTTCGCGTCGCGCGTTGCACGAACGCAAGGTCCACAGACTCGGACTTGGCAGGAGGCGGCCGAGCAGGGGCAAACGCGACCGGGAAGCGCGATGGATAGTTTTTCTTCGTCCGGCATCGAGTCGCTTTCGGTTCCCGCGGGTTTTGATGCCAAGGGTTTTGAGACAGAGGCGCGCAAGAACTTTATTCGGCTTCAAAAGGCCTGGGATAAGGCCGACATCGTTTCCGTTGCCGATTTCATGACAAACGACTTCTTTATTGCGCTGACCCATGAGCTTCGCAACCACGGAACGGCTGTTCAAACAAGCGAAGTCGTGAATCTCACGGTGCGACTACTCGGAATTGTTCACGAACAAAACGAGTACGCGGCCGTTGTGTCGTTTGAAGGCGCGATGAAGATTAACGGCGCATTCGAACAGGTCAGTGAGCGCTGGCTCCTCGTTCGCTCCGACGATGACTCCACCGGATGGCTTTTAGCCGGTATCGAGCAGGTTTAAGACGCGTTAGCGGACGCCGGAAGACAATAAACGGATGTTTCCTGTCGAAAATTCGTAAGGAGATTCCGAAGGTGAGCGGGATGCGGCTCTCGCTAAAATAACGTCCGTAGTACACCGATTCACTCTCTTTTGTGCAAGAAAGGAGTCCCTAGATGGATCATGCTCAAGCGAAGTTGCGCCTGACGGATGTGATGACGCGACTGACTGCCTACTTTGGCAAGCACCTTCCCGATGATGTTTTAAAACGCCTCACGGAACTGAAGGCCGAACAAAAAAGCGAGCTTTCGACGCTCGTATACGAAACCATGTTTCGGGATTTGACCCTTGCCAATGACAGAAACGTTCCCCTGTGCCAGGACACGGGTGTCATTCAATACTTTATTGAATGCGGCTCGGAATTTCCCTACTTAAAGGACTTGCCGCAAGTTCTGGAGACGGCAACGCGTGAGGCAACGAAAAAAGCGCCGCTACGCCACAATGCCGTCGAGATTTTCGACGAAAAGAACACGGGAAATAACACGGGTCACCGTATCCCGTGGCTCGATTGGGATATCGTCGAGGGCGACGGGTGCACGATTCACTGTTACATGGCAGGCGGCGGGTGCTCGCTACCGGGTGTAGCCAAAGTTCTCATGCCCGTTGAAGGATACGAAGGCGTTTTGCGTTTTATCTTCGACCTCGTGACAGAACGCGGAATCAATGCCTGTCCGCCTCTTTTGTTGGGCGTCGGGATTGCCGGCTCGGCCGAAGTGGCCTCACGCCTGAGTAAAAAAGCGCTGATGCGCCGAATCGGAACTCATAACTCCAATCCCAAGGGCGCCGAGTTCGAACGCCTGATTGAAGAAGGCCTGAACGAACTCAATATCGGTCCGCAGGGACTTACGGGAACCGGTTCCGTGATGGCGGTTCATGTCGAGCACGCCGCACGACACCCCTCGTGCCTGGCCGTCGGAATTTCCACGGGTTGCTGGGCGCACCGTCGTGCCACGATTCGGCTCTCGTCAGACTTGTCCTACGAAGTCCTTACGCACAAAGGGGCGAAACTATGAGCATCAAACATCTGCAAACACCGATTAAGGCCGCCGATCTTCAGGACATTCACACGGGGGATATCGTCTACTTGACGGGAACTCTCGTCACGGCGCGCGATTGCGCGCATACGCGCCTAGTTAAGCAAGGGCGGGTACTTCCTGTTGATTTAAAAGAAAAATCGATTTTGCATGCCGGTCCCATTATGCAAGAGGATGCAACGTCGCCCTCGGGCTACAAAGTCGTTTCCATCGGTCCGACAACGTCCATGCGCATGGAAAAGTTCGAATACGAATTTGTCCGTGAAACCGGCGTGCGCCTGATTGTCGGTAAGGGCGGCATGGGTCCGAATATGGTTCGTGCGTGCTCGGAATTTAAAGCGCTGCATTGCGTGTTCCCGGGCGGATGTGCCGTCGTTGCCGCCAGTTGCGTCGAGCAGGTCGAAGACGTGCAGTGGCACGATTTGGGGATGCCCGAGGCCATGTGGGTCATGCGTGTGAAAGATTTCGGACCTTTGATTGTTTCGATTGATACGCATGGGGAAAATCTTTTTGATAAGAACAGGGCGCTCTTTAACGAAAGAAAAGAACCCATTGTCGAGCGACTGGCTCCGCAAATCGAGTACATCGACTGATGCGACGCTTTTTCGCTCTGCCACACGAAAGATTAAGCGCGAAACAATTCGTCCTTTTAGCAACAAAAAGCCGGGCGCGCCCCGGTTTTTTGTAACGTTTTGTCGAAATTCTCCTGTTGCCCTTATGCGACGCCCGAAATGTGAACTATAAGTATCGATTTCGGGCGATACCCTCAAAACCCACTATAAACATTGGGCATTTCAAGCGGTCTTGTTTTTAAAAAACGGGAAAACGAGGCCGTTTTTTGCGCCGAGAAATCGGCCAAAGTTTGACCTCGATGAAACTTTCGGGGATTTCTCGAAAAAAGATTGCTTTTCGGAGAAATTTCCCGAGACATCTCCCTATACTGCGCCTCCGCAAAAAAATTTCCGTCTTCCCTTGTGAAAAAGCACAAAGAAAGACTCCTACAAGAACCTAGGTCGTTACGCTTTTTTGGAGATTTGCTAATGACTAGCCTGATCGTACTGGTTTGCATGTATATGCTGGTTTCGATCGGAATAGGATTGTGGGCGGCTCGCCGCGTAAACAATACCGCCGATTATGCTTTAGCCGGGCGCTCGTTGCCTTTGATGATGGTCATCGCAACGACATTCGCCACGTGGTTTGGCAGTGAGACAGTGCTCGGTCTTCCCGGTCGTTTTATCGAGGGAGGCATTGCCGGTGTCGTCGAGGAACCGTTCGGTTCCGGTGCGGCACTGATTCTCGTGGGCGTTTTCTTTGCTCGTAAGCTTTACCGCATGAATCTTCTGACCATCGGTGATTTTTATCGTCGCCGCTACGGAAAGAAGATTGAACTTGCGTGCTCCGTTTTCATCATCCTTTCGTACTTAGGATGGGTCGGGGCGCAGGTTGCGGCTTTAGGGCTGGTGCTGAACCTGCTAACCGAAGGGGCTATCAGCGTTTCACTCGGCATGATGATCGGAACGTTTGTGGTGCTCTTTTACACTGTCTACGGCGGCATGTGGTCTGTGGCGTTTACCGACTTTTTACAAATGGGCATCATCATTGCCGGCTTAATTGCCGTAGCCGTTGTGGCCGGTAACATGGCCGGCGGTGTCGGCAACGTCGTTTCCTTTGCTCAGAGTCGCGACCTGTTCCACGTGTTCCCGGAAATGACGTTCCACGGCTGGATTTTCTGGATTTCTGCCGCCATGACCATGATGATCGGGTCGATTCCGCAGCAGGACGTTTTCCAGCGTGTGATGAGCGCCAAGGATGAAAAAACGGCTACGCGCGGTCCGATTTTGGGCGGATGCTTTTACATCCTGTTTGCTTTCGTGCCGATGTTTATCGTTTGTGCAGCGGTTTTGGCGATGCCCGGTGTCGGTCAGACGCTTTTGACGACCGATCCGCAATTGCTCCTGCCGACGCTCGTGCGTGATTACATGCCCGTTTGGTTGCGAGTTCTCTTTTTCGGTGCTGTTTTGTCGGCTGTGATGTCGACGGCCTCGGCTACGATGCTGGCGCCGACAACGACATTCGTGCACAACGTGCTGCGTAACTACATCACGATTAATCCGAAAGACGAATTGCTGTATTTCCGCGGAGCTCTTGTGATTTTTGCCGCCTCCGTTTTGGCCTACAGCCTGTGGTTTGAAGGAACGGCGATTTACGACATGGTGGCGATGGCCTACCAGTTCCCGGTTGTCGGAGCCTTCTGGCCACTTGTTGCCGGCATCTACTGGAAGAAAGCGACGACGCAGGGCGCTTGGACATCGATTATTCTCGGTGCTGCGGCTTGGACGATTCTGACGGTTACGCCGCTCGGCGAGGTGATTCCGAGTGTTTTGGGCGGTTTTGTCGTGGCGTGCTTCGGCATGGTGGTCGGAAGCCTGGTTCCGTCGCGCTACAACGAGAAGAGCCGTCAGATGTACCTGGCTGCCGAACTGTCGACTCAGGCTTAAGAAAGAAATCGGTTAAAGATGCGGGGTTCGGTTTTGTGCCGGCCCCGTTTTTTTCGCTTGCGACCGTCCTTGAGGGCACAGTCCTGCGTAAAATGCCTTCTGTTTAGTGCAAACCCGCCCGAAAGTTACCGTTTGAAAAGGGCGTAAAACAAAAAGGAAAATCTATATGATCAATGTCGTTATCCTGGCCGCCGGCCAGGGTAAGCGCATGCATTCGCGCTTGCCGAAAGTGCTCCAGCCCTTGGCCGGAAAACCCATGATTGAACACGTCCTAGATACGGTCGCAACCTTGGGCGATGTAGCAAAGACCATCGTGGTCGTCGGACACTTAGCTCCCTTAGTTCAAGAAAGCCTTAAAAACCACCCTGACGTGCAGTTCGTTCTTCAAGAGCCGCAACTCGGAACCGGGCATGCGTTGCAACAGGCCTTGCCGAGTTTGGATTTGTCGGCCGAGCAAACGCTTGTTTTGTTAGGGGATGTTCCGCTGATTCAGACCGAAACCGTGGCACGCCTGAGAACGGTAGCAGGCGACGGGATGGCGCTTTTGACAACGGTGCTGCGCAATCCGACCGGATACGGACGGATTCTTCGGCAAAAAGGGCGCATTGTGGCGATTGTCGAACAAAAAGATGCCACGGAAGGCCAAAAGCAGATTCGCGAAGTCAATACGGGCATCATGCTCCTGCCGACAGCGCGCCTTGCCGGGTGGCTTTCCGAACTTAAAGCCAGCAATGCACAGGGCGAGTATTACTTAACGGATGTCATCGGGCTTGCGGTCAGAGACGGCGTTCGCATTAACTCGGCGCGTCCGCGGCGCAGTTTCGAAGTCGAAGGCGTGAATTCAAAAACACAACTGGCACGCCTAGAAGGCATCTGGCAGGACCATTTGGCCGAAGAGCTTACCGAAGCCGGCGTGACGGTTATCGACCCGTCGCGTCTGGATATTCGCGGAAAGTTGTCGTGCGGAACGGACGTCAGTATCGACGTCGGGTGTGTTTTCCAGGGAAAGGTTTCGTTAGGCGACGGTGTTCAGGTCGGACCGTACTGCGTGATTGAAAATGCGCAGATTGCGGCCGGAACACACATCGACGCGTTTACACACATTGTCGGAGCCAAGGTCGGTGAAAACGTCAAAATCGGCCCCTTTGCCCGATTGCGTCCCGAGGCGGTTCTTTCCGATGACGTGCACGTCGGAAACTTCGTGGAAATCAAAAAGTCCTTTATCGGAAAATCCTCCAAAATCAATCACTTGTCGTATATCGGGGATACGCAGATGGGCGAGCGCGTCAATATCGGCGCCGGAACCATCACGTGCAACTACGATGGCGTTCATAAGTCGAAGACGGTCATCGGAGATGATGCCTTTATCGGGTCGGATACGCAACTGATTGCCCCGGTGACGGTCGGAGCCGGTGCGACGCTCGGAGCCGGAACGACGCTGGCTAAAGATGCGCCAGCCGGAAAACTCACAATCAGCCGCATGCGCCAGATGACCATTGAGAATTGGACGCGTCCGCAAAAGACCGACAAGTAACGGAATCTGGAGGAAGCTATGTGCGGAATTGTTGCCGGAGTGAGTGCCAAAGACGTTGTCCCGATTCTTTTGGAGGGTCTGCGCCGCTTGGAGTATCGCGGATACGATAGTTGCGGGATTGCCGTCTGTGAGGCCGGAAAGATTGATCGTGTACGAACGGTCAAGCGTGTGAATGATTTGTGCCGACAGGTTCAGGAAACAGGTTTGCACGGCACACTGGGCATTGCTCATACTCGGTGGGCGACGCACGGAGGACCGGTTGTTGCCAATGCGCACCCGCATATTGCCGGGGGTCGCATTGCGCTCGTGCATAACGGAATTATCGAAAACTATGCCGAGTTGCGCGATGAGCTTAAAAAGACCGGCGTGGTCTTTGAAAGCCAGACGGATACGGAAGTTTTAGCCCAGCTCGTGAACTTTTACTACAACGGCGATTTGCTCGAGGCCGTGAAGACAGCGCTTAATCGTGTGCGCGGCGCTTATGCGATTGCTGCGTTTTGTAAAGATGAGCCAGGGCGCCTTGTCGGCGCACGTCAGGGGTCTCCTCTTGTGCTCGGTTTGGGAGAGGGAGAAAACTTCCTCGCCAGTGACGCCATGGCCATTGCCAATGTCGTGGAAAACATTGTGTATCTGGCTGACGGCGATGTCATCGATATGACGCGCGAGCGCTATGCCGTCTACGAACATCACGGGCAAATCTACACCGAAGCCGTACGCAAAGTTGTGCATCTAGACGGCTATGCGGGGGCCGCCGAACTCGGACCGTACCGGCACTACATGCAAAAAGAGATTTTCGAGCAGCCCAAGGCCGTTGCCGACACAATCGATTCCGTGCAAACGATTTGTCCGGAAATTTTCGGACCCGATGCGGCCGAAATCTTTCCGAAAGTAAAGCGCGTCCTTCTTTTGGCGTGCGGCACGAGTTTTTATGCCGCCTCGGTTGCGCGCTACTGGCTCGAAGGAATTGCGGGAATTCCTGCCTCGGCGGAAATTGCCAGCGAATACCGTTATCGGGTGCCCGTTGCCTCCGATGACACGCTCGTGGTGACGATTTCGCAGTCCGGCGAAACGGCCGACACGATTGCTGCCTTAAAGTACGCCAAGAGTTTGGGAATGGATAAGACTCTGGCTATTTGTAACGTCGAGCACAGCGCCCTGGTGCGAGAAAGCGCTCTTCGCTTCTTTACACGAGCCGGGGTGGAAATCGGTGTGGCAAGTACCAAGGCATTTACGACGCAATTGGTGGCGCTTTATCTTTTGACACTCGTTTTAGCTAAGCTAAACGGGCGTTTGAGTGAGGCGTCCGAACAGTCCCGTTTGTCGCGCTTAAGACACATTCCGACAGCTCTGACGGGTGTTTTGGCTTTAGAGCCTCAGATCATCGCGTGGGCCGAACGGTTTGCGACAAAAGACCATGCGCTTTTCCTCGGACGCGGCATTCACTATCCGATTGCGCTCGAAGGGGCATTGAAACTGAAAGAAATCAGCTACATTCATGCCGAAGCGTATCCGGCCGGGGAACTCAAACACGGCCCCTTGGCGCTTGTTGATGCCAAGATGCCCGTTGTGACCATTGCGCCCAATGATGAGCTGCTTGAAAAACTCAAGAGCAACATGCAGGAAGTGCGGGCGCGCGGCGGTGAGCTTTACGTGTTTGCCGATAGTGACACACAAATTGTCTCGGCCGAGGGGATGCACGTAATCCGCATGCCGGAAAACGACGGCGACTTAAGTCCGATTCTGCACGTGGTGCCCTTGCAACTACTTGCTTACCACACGGCCCTAGTCCGCGGAACCGACGTCGACAGACCGCGTAACTTGGCAAAAAGCGTGACGGTTGAGTAGTCGACGTGTTGCTACACAAGAAAAGCGGGGTATCGGCCCCGTTTTTCTTTCTCAAGAGCCGCTCAATGGGTGCCTTTCTAGGCATTAGCACCTAGAACAAGACGCGAAAAAGGTATTGAAGTGTAAATATTTCCGACAGCGCGAGAAAAATTCCTCCGAATCTGTAGAATGCTGAATCCTCGTTCAGTCCGGTGTAAAATAACCGGACGAATAACTGATTTATTGCAAAGAGTTCCTTTCTAGGAGAAGGATGAGATGTTGTTTTCTACCCGTTCGAAGATTCTGACGCTGACTTTTGCTGCGGCACTCGCAGCGGGACTGACCGGTTGCCACAAGCAGGCGCCCGTCCAGGGACCGCACGCAACGCCTGTCGGAGTGCAAGTGGCTGAGTTATCCGATGAGATTGTCAGTTCCGAACTTCCCGGACGTCTGACGGCTTATCGTACGGCAGAAGTGCGTCCCCAGGTGACCGGCATTATTCTTAAGCGCCTTTTTGAGGAAGGCTCTCAGGTTCAGGAAGGCCAATCGCTGTATCAGATTGACCCGACGCTTTATAAGGCCGCCGTGGCTCAGGCAACGGCGTCCGTGGCTCAAGCCGAAGCGAATTTACGGTTAGCCAAAGCCGATGCTAAGCGCTCGACGGCGCTTTTAGCCTCCAAGGCCGTGAGTGAACAGGCCGACGAATCGGCTCAGGCGAAATACAAAGTGGCTCAGGCCAATCTCTTGGCGGCAAAGGCGGCCCTCACAACAGCTCAGGAAAACCTGCGGTACACCGAAGTCAAGAGCCCGATTCCCGGACGCGTTTCTCTTTCGGAAGTTACCCCCGGTGCTCTTGTGACAGCCAATCAAGCGGCACGCCTGACGGTCGTGCAGCAGCTTGACCCGATTTACATGGATGTGCAGCAGTCGTACGAAGCTCTGGCTAAATTAAAGAGTCAGTTAGCCACCGGGTATCTGAAAAAGGGCACGAACGGTGAGGCCGATGTCACGATTACGCTCGCAGACGGTCAGGTCTATCCGTACAAAGGTAAGCTCATGTTCAAAGACGCCCTTGTCGATGAAACCACCGGCTCGGTGCGCCTTCGTGCGGTTTTCCCCAATCCGGACGGAACGCTTTTGCCCGGCATGTTTGCCCGCGCCAAGGCCGTTGACGGTGTGCGTGAAAAAGTGATTCGTATCAGCCAGAAGGCCGTGATGCGTGCTCAAAACGGCAGTCCGTATGTCTTTGTCGTCAATAAGAGTAATCGCGTCGAGTCGCGTGATGTGGTTCTTCACTACGCTGACGGCACGGATTGGATTTTGGAAAAAGGCTTGAGCGCCGGAGACGTTGTGATTGTCGACGGAACACTGCGTGTTCGAGTCAATGATTTGGTGAGTTTTAAGTCGGACAAAGCGCCTGCGGCGCCTGCTGCCAAGTAAGGCTTTTAGAGGTTTGGTCTATGTTGAGTCGTTTTTTTGTTAACCGACCGATTTTTGCCTGGGTTATTGCCATCGTCATTATGTTGGCAGGGGCCTTAGCCAGTATCACGCTTCCGGTGTCGCAGTACCCGAATATCGCTCCGCCTCAGATTCGCATTTGGGCGCAGTATCCCGGTGCCAATGCCGAGACGGTGGCGCGAACCGTGACGCAGATTATCGAAGAGAACATGACCGGTCTTGACGGCATGCTCTACATGAGTTCGCAGTCTGACTCGGTCGGTATGGCGTCCATTCGTATTACCTTCGAAGCAGGAACCAATCCGGATATTGCTCAGGTTCAGGTCCAAAACAAGCTCTCGGTTGTGGAGGCTAAGCTTCCTGAGTCGGTACGACGTATCGGAATTACGGTTGAAAAGAGCGCGCCGTCCTTCTTGATGGCGTTTGCCTTTTATGACAAGACAGGAAAGTTAACTGGGCACGATCTCGGAGACTTTCTCATTAACAACATCAAAGAGCCGATTTCCCGCGTACAGGGTGTCGGCGATGTTCAATGCTTCGGGGCTTCCTATGCTATGCGCATTTGGGTCGATCCCGATAAGCTCTTTAAATACAACTTGCAGCCCTCGGATGTTGTCAATGCCGTCGCCGCTCAGAACGTTCAGGTGGCTGCCGGTGACGTCGGCGGTGCGCCGGTCAATCAAGAGCGACTGATTACGGCCAAGATTCGGGCCAGTTCCCTGATGGAGCGTCCCGAGCAGTTCGAACAGATTGCGCTGGTCACGAAACAAGACGGCACCGTCGTACGCATTAAAGACGTCGCACGCGTGGAACTCGGAAGCCAATCGTACCAATTCGACGGTATTTACAAGGGGCAAAGCGCTTCGGGTATGGCCATTAGCCTTGCCGGCGGAGCCAATGCCAAGCGCGTTGCCGCCGATGTTCAGGCCAAGCTTGAAGAACTACGACCGTTTTTCCCCGAAGGGGTGGAACTTAAAATCGTCATGGATACGACGCGCTTTGTCGACGCGGCTATGCATGAAGTGATCAAAACTTTAATCGAAGCAATCTTCCTTGTTGTCTTCGTGATGTATTTGTTCCTGCAAAACGCTCGAGCGACGATTATTCCGACGATTGCGGTGCCGGTGGTCTTACTCGGAACACTCGCCGTGATGGGACTACTCGGCTTTTCCATCAACATGCTCACGATGTTCGGGTTGGTGCTGGCTATCGGACTACTCGTCGACGATGCAATTGTCGTGGTTGAAAACGTCGAACGCGTGATGGATGAAGATCGGTCCGATCCTCATGAAGCAACCGTCAAGTCCATGCAACAAATTACCGGAGCGCTTGTCGGTATTGCGATGGTGCTTTCGGCCGTGTTCATCCCGATGGCCTTTTTCGGAGGGTCGACCGGTGTGATTTATCGCCAGTTCTCGGTGACGATTGTCTCGGCGATGCTCCTGTCGGTGGTTGTGGCCGTCACACTCACGCCGGCCTTGTGCGCTTCGATTCTTCGGCAAAGGGCCGAAGGGGAAGAGCCGACGAGACTGCGCTTTTTTATGGCGTTTAATCACGGTTTCCACCTGTTCAGTCGCTTTGTATGCCGTGTCGCGCACGGATTCTCGCGTCGCATCAAGATGCTTGTGGTGATTTACGGATTGCTCTTAGCTCTTGTGGTGTGGGGATTTGCCCATTTGCCGAGCTCTTTTATGCCGCAGGAAGATCAGGGCGTGCTTCTCTTTACGGGCTCGACACCGCCGAGTGCCACGGCCGGTCGTACCGATGCCGTCCTTCGGCATGCTGCCGATGTGGTTCTTAAGCAGGAAAGCGACAATATTGAGTCGACCTATTTTGTGCGCGGCTTCTCGTTCGGCGGAACGGGTGAGAACATGGCCTTGGGCTTTATGGAATTGAAAGACTGGAGCGTGCGTAAGAAGGCGAGCCAGGCGATTTCCGCCATTCAAGGTCGTGTTCAGCGGCGCCTGTTCGGTCCGGACTTAAACGACCTTGTCGGGTATGTGTTCCCGCTCCCGGCGGTTCCGGAATTGGGCGTGGCCGAAGGCTTTGACTTTTTCTTAGAAGATCGTACCGGACTCGGGCACGATCGCCTCATGGAAGTGATGGGAGACTTCTTAAGAAAGGCCAACAGCGACCCGCGCCTTACCATGGTTCGCCATAACGGTATGGATGACGTGCCGCTTTTGGAATTGGAGGTCGATTACGACAAAGCCCGTGCGATGGGCATCTCCAATACGGACATTAACAACACCTTAAGCATTGCTTTCGGTTCCAGTTATGTCAATGACTTTATGGACCGCGGCCGTATTAAGAAGGTCTACGTCCAAGGTGATGCGAACTCGCGCGGCGAGCAGGCCGACATCGCCAAGTGGCATGTGCGCAACAATAAGGGCGAACTCGTGTCCTTCGATGCGTTTTCCTCTATTAAGTGGGGTGTCGGTGCCGGACGTCTGGAGCGCTTTAATGCCGTCGATGCCGTGAATATTCAAGGTCAGCCGAGACCGGGATACTCCTCGGGCGAAGCCATGAAGGCTGTGGAAGAAATCTTGGCGCAAATGCCCAAGGGATACTCGATTGAGTGGAATGCGCTTTCGTATCAGGAACGCGCAGCCGGCAACAATGCGGCTCCCTTGTATGCAATTTCGCTTTTGGTGGTGTTCCTCGCTCTGGCGGCCCTTTATGAGTCCTGGACGATTCCGATTGCCGTTATTCTCGTTGTTCCGCTCGGCGTGTTGGGCGCTTTGGGTCTTACGGCGATGACGGGACGTGAAAACGATGTGTACTTCCAGGTCGGATTGTTAACAACGGTCGGCTTGGTGGCTAAAAACGCGATTTTGATTGTGGAATTTGCGCGTGACTTGTACGATAGCGGCAGAGACTTGCTCGAAGCCGTCGTCGAAGCCGTTCGGTTAAGACTGCGCCCGATTCTGATGACCTCAATTGCCTTCGGTCTCGGTGTGTTCCCCTTGGCCGTGGCAACCGGTGCGGGTGCCGGGGCTCAGTCGGCCATCGGTATTGCCGTTTTGGGCGGTATGCTCACGGGCACGTTCCTTTGTATCTTCTTCGTGCCGGTGTTTTTCGTGTTGATTAATAAAATCTTCGGTCGCAAGAGACTGACGAAGGTTTAAGGAAGTGAGAGAGAAAAAATGACGCGTAAATCCTTTGTGTTATTGCCCTTGGCGGTCGCCATGTGCGTTGCAGGATGCTCTTTTGCTCCGACCTACGAAAGACCGGAGGCGCCCATTGAGGCCGCCTGGCCGGTCTCAGAAGCTACGAAAAACGTCAAGTTGCTCACGGAAGGCTTGCAGCAATGGGGCGAGTTCTTCCGCGATGAGCGGCTTAAGACCTTGATTGCCAAGGGGCTTTCGGATAACCGGAGCCTCAGATCGGCGGTCTTAAGTGTTGAGCAAGCACGCGCCAAGTACAACGTAAGCCGCAGCAATCTTTTGCCGAGTGTATCGGCGGTTGCGCAAAGAACGGCACGCGGTGCGTTTGATAACGAAGCTAAATCCGCTTTACTGACAAACGGCTACACGGCCAATGCAATGGCCTCGTACGAACTGGACCTTTTCGGTCGCGTGCGTAATACCAATGAAATGGCCTTGCAGGCGTATTTCCAAACTCAGGCGGCGCAGCGTTCGGCCCAGATGACAATCATCGCCGAAATCGCCAACACGTGGCTTGCGCTCGGAGCGGCCAAAGACAAACTTCGGTTAGCCGAGCAAACGTTGGAGAGCCAAGCGAAAACCTGCGAGTTAATCCAGAGAAGTTATGACGTCGGTGCCTCGAGCCTGATGGATTTGGAGCAGGTCAAAACGACGGTAGCTAATGCGCGGATTTCTAAGGCTCAGGCACAACAACAGGTCAGCCAATACCGTAACGCCCTGACGGTTCTTGTGGGCGGAACCTATGATCCGGCGCTTGAGACCGATTCGCTTCCGGTTGACGTGACGGCGCCGGTTTCGGCTACGTCCGACGTGCCGAGCGAAGTGCTCTTGAATCGTCCGGATATTGCAGCGGCCGAAGCGCGTCTTCGTAGTGCCAATGCCAATATCGGGGTAGCGCGTGCAGCGTTCTTCCCGTCGATTTCCCTGACGGGTTCGGCCGGGTACGCTTCTTCGCACCTGACGGATTTATTTAAGTCCTCCAGTTCGATTTGGTCCTTTACCCCGTCGGTTTCTCTCCCGATCTTTCAAGGCGGACAGAATATCCAGAACTTAAAGGCAGCCGATGCCGCCAAGCGCGGTGCCGTGGCCGATTACGAATCGGCGATTCAAAGTGCCTTTAAGGAAGTGGCCGATGCTCTGGCAACGGAAGGCACCGTTCAGGAGCAGTTGCAAGCAACTGAAAGCCTTGCGGCCTCCACACACAAGACCTACGAGCTTGCCATGGAGCGCTACAAGAGTGGTATGGATAGTTTCCTACAGGTTCTCGATAGCCAGCGGTCGGACTTTTCTGCGCAGCAATCGCTCGTCAATATGCGCCTGGCGCGTGTGACAAGTCTTGTGACGCTTTACAAAGTCATGGGCGGCGGATCGCAGTTGCCGAAGGAAGCAAACTAATCGCGCTATAGGGAGAAGCCATGTCTTCTTTAGAAAACGAAGCCTTGGCAATGCGCCGTTGGGAAGAAATTCTGAGGGCGGCACGATTCTGCTTCGGAGAAAAAGGGTTTAGCGCCACGAAAATGAAGGATATCGCTGCGCGCTTGCAGATGAGCGTCGGCAATCTCTATAACTACTTTAAAAGTAAGGACGAGATTGTTCGAACGCTTGCGCAGCGGCAAATTGATAACCTCGTGAAAAAAATCCGCGAAACCGATTACGAAGACCGGGAGCAAAACATCCAGGACTTGGCGGAAATTGCGCTTACGCGCCTGAATTTGCGAAGTGCCGTGTTTGCTTTGGATGTGATGAATGCGGCCACAAGCAATCGGACCTTGGCTCACATTCTGCATTACTACGACAGAGCCTGTCGTGAGGCGCTTTTGGCAATCTACAAGGAAAAAAATGTCGAAAATCCGGAGCTCAGACTCGAATGCGACATGTGCCTTTTAGACGGGCTGATTATTCGCATCATCGCCAATCCCTCGCTGGATACAAAGAAATTGGCCCGAGCTGTGGCAGAACGCATTGTTCGTCATTAGGGCGTAGTTTCTCAAATACGTACGAAAAAAGGGCTGCCGACCGGCAGCCCTTTTTTTCCGAAAGCCGAATTACTTTAATTTAACCGGCACGAAAATGCGCGTCTGTCCGCGTTGAATCAGCAGGCGAAGGGTCTTAGTCTTGGAAATGACAGAACCCAAATCCGAGGGCTTTTTCACAGCCTGACCGTTGACGCTGACGATAACATCACCGCGCTGGATGCCGGCCTTACGAGCGGCTCCTTCGCTTGAGGTGACAAGTAACCCCTTAGTGCCGACGCGATCGGCCTCTTCATCGGTAAGCGAGCGAACGGAGACGCCTAAGCGCGCCGCATCGGTCGTCGCTTTCTTGGTGGAATTGTCGGCGGCATCCTGACCGTCCTTGCCGACTTTAATCTTGACGAAGGTTTCTTTGCCGTCACGCAGAACTTTGAGTGTTAACTCCGAGCCAGGAGCCATGGAACTAACAAGAACCGGAAGGTCGCTACTTGAAACGATGGCTTGACCGTTGGCTTCAACGATGATGTCGCCTTCGCGAAGATCGCTCTTAGCTGCAGGACCCTTCTTGTCGATTTGACTGACGAGGGCGCCCTTGGGTGTCTTCATCCCGAAGCTTTCCGCAAGTTCCTGCGTCATGCTCTGAACGACAACACCGATACGACCGCGGGTGACGGTACCGGTTTTAACAAGCTGATCTTTAATCTGCAAGGCCAAATCAATCGGGATGGCAAACGACAGCCCCATAAAGCCGCCTGAGGTG
Organism: uncultured Sutterella sp.; assembly: GCA_900544335.1. GTDB lineage: Bacteria > Pseudomonadota > Gammaproteobacteria > Burkholderiales > Burkholderiaceae_F > Duodenibacillus. Next base: position 28,091 of record UQUS01000008.1, on the reverse strand, counting down.
GAGAAAATCTGCGAGTTGATACCGACGACTTCGCCGGCCATGTTAAAGAGCGGACCGCCGGAGTTGCCCGGATTGACGGCAACGTCCGTTTGAATGAACGGTACATACTGATCGGACGGGAGCTGACGGCTCTTGGCAGAGACGATACCGGCCGTGACGGTGTTATCTAAACCGAAGGGGCTGCCGATAGCCGCAACCCATTCGCCGACCTTTAGTTTGGAGGAATCGCCCATCTTAAGCGCCGGCAGGTCTTTGGCATCAATCTTGACAACGGCGATATCGGTTTTTTTATCGCTTCCGAGGACTTTGCCCTTAAATTCACGCTTATCCGTTAAGCGCACGGTGATTTCATCGGCTCCGTCAATGACGTGGTGATTGGTCAAAATCAGACCGTCCGAGCTGATGATAAAGCCCGATCCCGTGCCGCGGCGCTCGGGTTCTTCCTGGGGTCCGACAAACGGGAAAATCGGGAAGCCGAAACGCTTGAAAATTTCTGCCTGGCGTTCGTCCATTTCCCCGAAGGGGTTGGCGTCTTCAATCTTGCGGGCTTCGCGTACGGTGGAAATATTCACCACGCCCTTGCCGTATTTTTCCACGAGGCTGACAAAGTCCGGTAGTTGTGCTTGAGCCTTCTCGGACTCAAAAAGTGCGGCCGAGGAAGCCGGGGCATACGTGCTTAAGCCGGAAGCAAAGACAGCCGCCAAAGCGGCAACGACAAGCGATTTTTTGTGAGCTTTCATAGTGTTCTGGAACTCCGAAAAAGACAAATGAAACGCATCTGTCACAACAATCATACGATAGACGAAAAATATCACGGAAACTGTGTGTCAATTGCGTAATCTGTGCCCAAGCCGTTACATTTGTAACAAAGCCATAGGGAATTTTCACAAAAGAGCCTGCTTTTCGGGGTGAAGGTTGCTATTGTGGCTCTCGGAAACTGAGAGAAAGAAAAATGGAAAACTCAACGGAACACAACGCCGGCTTGCCGGTTGCCGCGCAGACCGACTCTCCGGAGACGGCCTTTAAAACGCCCGAAAAAAGCATTATTTTGGTCGCTAAGGTCGTTTACCTTTTGCATGGTCTTTCGATTCTTTTAGGCATCGTCACGGGAGCGAGCATCTTGGGTTCTTTTCTTTTCGGATGGCCCTCGATTGCCGCCGTTGTGCTCAATTACGCCCTGCGCAGCGAGGCTAAAGGAACGTATATCGAAAGCCACTTTGCCTGGCAGATTTATACGTTTTGGGCAGCGGCTCTTTGGGCGCTTCTTGTGGCGATTCTCGGGACGCTTTTGGCGTGGGCGCTGGTCGGATTTGCGGTTTGGGGCATCGGCTTTATGGTGATGGGTATCTGGGTCGGTTACCGTATTGTGCGCGGATGGATTCGCCTGACGGCCGGACGGGCTATGCCCACTGAGTAGATCAGGGCGTTACGCTTCCGACTCAAAGCTAAGAAAGTGAGATACGGCAGGCTTGACAAGGACCATCTCGCGCGTCCATTTGGTTTTTAGGCACTGCAAGAAGATTTGAGAGGCAAGCGTCAGATACGGGGCAAAGCGCGCTTCTTTTGCAGCAACCCAAAGGGTCTTTTCCGCTGTGGTCGCTCCTAGGCCGTGAATGGTCAATCCCTTAAGGCGATTGCGCACACACCAAAGATTCATCGAAGAGAGGATGGACCATCCTAGACCCGAGGCGACCGCCTGGGCCACGGCTTGCGTGTTTTCCAGAGCCAAGGACCTACCGACCGGAAGTTTTAACAGCCGAATGATGCGTTGCGATTTTTGCCAATCCAGAGAGTCGCGCTGGTAGGACACAAAGGGAAGCGTCAGATTCGGCAAAATCGCCGACAAAGGCATTTCGTCTTGCGACGCCACGCTTTTCGGCGTGACAAGGCAGTAGTGTTCCGAGCACAACTTCTTGGAAAAGAGGCGTTCTTTTTCCGGCAAATCGGGAGCTACGGCAAGGTCGGTTTTTCCTTCGGCAAAGCGCTTTTGACCCGCAGGAATCAGACCGGTTTCGGCCGTAAAGCTTGTCACCTGCGGGATTAATGCGACTTCGATTTCGGCCCCGGCAAAGGCGCGTGCCACTTCGGAAATGACAAAGCGCAGGGATTGGACTTTTAGTGTTTTAAGAGCCGAAAGGCTTTCGGTAAAAACTTGCGCCTCTGCTAAATAGCGCCTTGCAATCGCAACGGCGGTGTTAAGTGCATCGGGCGTGAGGAACGGTCAAAAAGCGTTACGCCCCAACTTTTTTCCAAGCGCTCGATGGTTTGCGTCACGGCCGAGCGCGATAAATTCATCGCCGTCGCAGCGTGGGAAAACGACGTTTCTGCAGCGGCCAGAAACGTTGCAACGGACGCAGGATCAATATGGGGCGGCACAGGCTTCATGCCGCATCCCGAATGCGAAAAACCACCTCGTCGGCGTGTTCGCAAATCCGGTTATCGATACGGGCTTTTTCGGCGTCGGAGGTAACGCCCGGGATGAACATCATCGCGTAGGAAGCCACGGGTTCAAGCCAGGTCATGGAGCAAAAAAGAGCCGTTTGCTCAAACTGCACGAGAAAGTCTTTCAGATAAAAGTGTTCGGCGCCTTTCGGGGTGTATTCGTCTTTGCTTCCCCCCGTTGTCACGGAAACGAGGAGTTTTTTCCCTTTTAAGGCATCGCCTCCGCTACCGTACGCAAAGCCGTATGCGAGAACGTCGTCAATCCATTGCTTCATTTTGGCGGGAGCCGAATACCAGTAAATCGGAAACTGCCAGACAATGACGTCTGCTTTTTTAAGCGCCTCCTGTTCGGCGGCAACATACGTTTTATCCTCGGTTACGGTATCGGCAACGGCGCGAATCTGAGCCTCGGGAAGCCGTTTGGCGAGTTCGGCAAGAATGCGCCCCGTTGACGAAGGCCCGTGCGGGTTCGGTTGTCCGTTGATAATCAACACGTTCGTCATACGTAAACCCCTGAAAAACACAAGAAAAGATACCATATCGTAGCAGGAAAGGCCATTCTGGCAAGACCGGTTTTTGCAACAACGCTTAACGCCCGAGTTCTTCCTTTGTGAATCGGCTCGCATCGGTCGTTTTTAAAGACGAAAATACCGAGCGTTACCCGAGACAAGGACGCACCATGAATCTGCTTGCCGTAATTCTTCCGGACTTTTTTGATTATCTTTTTGGGTCTTTTCCTTCGAGCGCGCTTGCGCTATGACGATGCGTTTTGGGATGCCGCCGAGCGGCTTGTCTTTAAGGTGCTTTTCCCTCCGCTTTTATTTTTGTCGGTTGCGCAAAGCCGGTTAACTCCGTCCTCGGCTGCGCTCTTTTTGTCGGTGGGCGTATCTTCCATGTTGCTTGCCGTTGTGGCCTCGGCATCGTTGAGACTTTTTATCAAAGACAATCCCGTAACGCACGCGTCTGTTTTTCAGTGCGGATTTCGCTTTAATACGTACATCGGGTTTTCCATTTGCCTGCAACTATTCGATCAAACAGGCTTTGCGCTTCTTGCGCTACTCATCGCTTTTTGGGTGCCGATCAGCAACACCATCGCCGTGAGCGTTCTGGCCTCGGCCGTTGCAAAAGCCGAAGGAGGCGCTGTCGGCAAGAAACACTCGGTTTTCAAAACCATCGTGACGAACCCCCTCATAATCGCCACGGTACTCGGGCTTGCGTGGAATGTTACGGGTTGGACTATTCCGACGGTTCCGGCGGTCTTTCTTAAGCACTTAGGCAGTGCATCGCTTGCTATGGGGCTTCTTTGCAGCGGAGCGGGCTTGCGCCTTCAGGCCTTTCGGGGGCACGGAGCGTTGATTGTTGCCTCGACAATCGAGCGCCTGATGGTTGTTCCGGCGATTGCCTGGGGCATGGGCGCGGTGTTCGGCCTGTCATCCGTTCAAGCCGGCGTTCTCCTTCTTTTTGACGCACTTCCGACGGCGCAATCTTGCTACGTGATGACGGCAACGATGCGCGGCGATGCCGCCTCGGTCGCCGGTGTCACAACAGCGCAGACCTTGGCTGCGATGGCAACGCTTCCTGTTTGGACGGCACTGATTCAGTCGCTTACCTAAAGCGCACGAAATCGTTCATCCGAAAGTCTGAAACCCTCATCCGTACGGATGGAAATCAGCAATTCCGTCAAATTGAGGCAGTAAAGTTCGCCCTCGGACAACAGGGGGCATCTTTCCTGCCTCTTTTTTATTCTCTTAAGACGCTTTTTTCTTAGGATAGTTATGAAACGTATTCTTTTTGCCGCAACAGCGGCGCTGGCTCTCGGCGCTCAGGTTTCTTACGCCGGTGGTTTTATGCTCATGGAACAGTCTGCGGCCGGTATCGGTCGCGCTAATGCCGGTGCCGGTGTTTTCGGCGACGATGCCTCCTCTGCGTGGTTCAATCCGGCCGGTATGACTCTGATGCAAGGCAAACACTTCCAGGCCGGTACGGCCCTCGGTGTCATCGATGCCAAGTACGAAAGCAAGCGAGGCGGCGCCAGTGACAATGCCTTTGACGGGATTGTTCCCGTTCCTTTCATGCACACGACACTGCAGTTAACCGATTCCCTTTGGGCCGGCTTGAGCATTGCCGTTCCCTTCGGCATGCAAACCAAGTACAAGGATTCGTTCGATGCGCGCGATCGCGGTATTTTTGCCAAGGTTCAGACCATCGACGTGAACCCGAGCTTGGCTTTTAAGGTCAATGACGCGTTCTCGGTCGGTGTCGGTGTTTCCGCGCAGTACGGCAGCATGGAACTGAGAAACGGAATTCGGGGTACGCAGGCGGCATCCAAGGTCAAGGGATCGGATGTAGCTTGGGGCGTGAATGCCGGCATTATGTTTACACCGCGCGAAGACATGCGTTTCGGTCTTGCCTGGCGCAGTAGCGTCAAGCACGATTTGGACGGGCATCTGTACACGCCGTTAGGGACAACGGATTCGACAGTGCCGTTTAAGACGCCGCAAACTGTGATTCTCTCGGGTGCGTGGGACATTAACCCGCAGTGGACGGTCGCCGGGACTTTCCGTTGGTCGGATTGGTCTGTCTTTAAGGAACTCCCGGTTAACACGAGATCGGGACGTAATCTTGCTACCACCAAAGAAAATTGGAAGGATTGCTACCTATTCTCCGTCGGCGCCGATTACCGCTACAGCGATGAATGGACGTTCCGCGCCGGTACGGCTTATGAAACAAGCACGATTCGTGAAGACAAGTACCGTATGACGACCGTTCCCGATAGCAGCCGTCTGTGGCTTTCCGTCGGCGCGACGTGGCACGCAAGTAAGCAACTGCAGTGTGATGTCGGGTATCTGTTCTTGCATGCCATCGGAAGCTCTCCGATTACCGAGTCGGCAGAAAGCACGCAAGTCATCGGTGACTACAAGCGCACGAACGTCCACATGTTCGGCGTCCAGGCCATGTATAGCTTCTAATCGATTGCGTTGATTTTTTAGAGACGCTTAGCCGCAGTACTTGAACGAGGTACTGCGGTTTTTTCGTCTGCGGCAAGAAGATTTCGCTTTGAAATCCCTTGTGAGCCCCGGTAAGAGTCCGTAAAGTTAAAGTGAGGCGTTCGGAATGCGCCGCAACACAAAACGGGAGGAAGGACTATGAGCGAGAAAATCTTTCACTACATCCACCATGCCGCATTCTGGCTTGAAGCGGAGGGGAAACGAGCGCTTTTCGATCCGTTTTTAGAAGGGAACCCCGAACACCTGAGGGCTCAGGATATCGATGCCGATTGGATTTTTGTCTCGCATGCGCACGCCGATCATCTCGGAAGTGCCTTTGAAATCGCGCAAAGAACCGGAGCGACGATTATTTCCACGGCAGAAATCTGCGGCCTTGCCGGTCAAGCCGGGTGCGCATCACATGCCATGCACATCGGCGGGACACACGAATTTGCGTTCGGAAAAGTGCGGATTGCGCCGGCGTTTCACGGAAGCGGCATTGCCGGAGGTCACGCCTGCGGCTTTATCGTGAACTTTTTCGGAATTCGGCTTTACTACGCAGGGGATACGGGACTGTTCGGAGACATGAAGTGGCTTCGCTCCGTTGAGCCCTTTGATGTGGCGGTTTTACCGATTGGCGACAACTATACGATGGGCCCGAAAGATGCGGCCATTGCGGCCGCCTGGCTCGGAGCTTCGGTTGTCATTCCGGTTCACTACAACACGTGGCCCGTGATTGCGCAGGACCCGAAAGCTTTTGAAGAAGCCGTCGAAAAAGAGTTCGACATCCGGGTTCAAATTGTCGAACCCGGGAAGTCCGTTCACTTATCTTGATTTTGAGTATCAGCCGGCGCTTCGCCGTCGCGTTCGCCGGCAACACAAATCAAAACAGAAAGAGTCAGAGCAAATCCGAGACCCGTAATCCAGTAAAAGTAAATCATAGGAACTCTCCGACTAGTACAGGTGTTTGTCGTTTTGGGCGATGTACTCGTCCGTCACTTTCCCGCTCATCACGTGATAGGCCCAAGCCGTGTAACTTAACACAAAGGGCAGGAACACGATGACGGCGACTAACATAATTTCGAGCGTCAGTTGCGAGCTGCAGCAGTCCCAAATCGTCAGACTTGAGGACGGATGCGAGGAACTCGGCAGGACAAACGGGAACATGGCCACCAGGGGCGTAAGAACAATCGAGATAATCCCCAGACCGCTCGCGCACACGGAAGCCGAACCACAGTGGCGTCGGGCAAACGCGATGACACTAAATTCGGCAACGATGCCGACAAGCGGCAGGGCAAAAAGCGCCGGGTAATTTAAAAAGTTCGTAAACCAGCCGCCCGAGTACACGTCAACGGTTTTGGCAAGCGGAGTTGCCGGCCCGCCAGGCGCAAGGCCGATACTCGCGACATACCCGTCGATTCCGACATAGACCCAAAGGCCTCCCGTGATGAACAAAAGCGCGGTGACGGTCGCCGCAACAGAGGCAATAAAAGCCGCTCGGTACTGCAAAATGTCTTCGGTTTTCAGAATCAACCAGCAGGCGCCGTGCACCACAATCATCGAAAGACTCACGAGACCGCAAAGGAGAGCGAAGGGATTAAGGAGCCCCCAGAAGCTTCCCGTGTACATCACACGCATGGTCTCGTCAAAGTGGAAAGGAACACCGACTAAGAGATTGCCGAAGGCTACGCCGAAAATGACTGGCGGGACGGCCGAACCGGCAAAAAGAGACCAGTCCCACGTCGTGCGCCATTTTTTGTCCGGCAGTTTGCTACGGAAATCAAATCCGACCGGACGCAAAATCAGCACTAACAGCACGATGAGCATCGCCCAGTAAAAGCCCGAGAAGGCAACGGCATAGACTAAGGGCCAGGCCGCGAAAATGGCGCCTCCCCCCGTCAAGAGCCAAACTTGGTTGCCGTCCCAGTGCGGGGCGACGGCATTAATCATGCAACGGCGCTGCGTATCGTTTTTTCCGAGGAACGGTAAAAGGGCTCCGACGCCCATGTCCTGTCCGTCCATGACGGCAAAGCCGGCTAACAGGACTCCGATTAAAAGCCACCAAATGATTTTGAGGATTTCATAATCAATCATGGTTATCTCCTCGAGTTAGGCTTTGCGTTCGAAAAAGTACCGACCCGTGCCGAGCGTGCTCGGACCGAGGCGGGCAAAGCGAGTCATCAGCCACAGGTCGACGACAAGCAGGGCCGAGTACAAAAGGACGAATCCGCCGATGGAAAACACCAAATCGGTTGACGAAAGAGAAGAGACCGATAGGTCAACGGGCAACACTTCGTAGATGCTCCAAGGTTGACGACCGTATTCGGCCACGAACCAACCGAGCTCACAGGCAATCCACGGAAGCGGAAGGGCAAGAAGCATGACGCGTAAAAGTCCCTTACGGCATGCGATGGTGTCTTTAAGAGAGCTGATGGTCGCGAGTAAAAAGACCACAAGGCAGATCAGGCCGCAGGCCACCATCAGACGGAACGACCAGTACATGGGCGTGACGGCCGGAATGGTCGACAAAGCCGCCTGGCGCATTTGTTCGGGCGTCGCCTGCGAGATATCGGATGTGTATTTCTTTAAAAGGAGGCCGTAGCCTAAGCTTTTTCTGACCTCATTAAAACGCTTTTGCAAATCTTGGTCGCCCGGAGCTTTGCGTAGCGCCGTTAATAGTTCAACGGCTTGCGCCCCTTCGATGATGCGTTCCTGGGCGGTTTCCACCAAGGGATTGATGCCCGGAATCTCTTGGCTTGTCGAGCGTGTACCCATCAGACCGAATAGCCACGGGACGGAAATCTCATAGTCGTTTTTGCGTTCGGCCTCGTTGGGAATGGCAAAAAGCGAAAGCGGAGCCGGCGCCTCGTGGGTTTCCCAGGCCGCTTCCATCGCGGCGATTTTCGTCGGCTGATTTTGAGCAACAAGGTACCCGGACTCGTCTCCCATATGCAACGTAAAAATTGTTGCCATCAAGCCGAAAACGGCCGCCACCTTAATTGAACGCTTGGCAAAAGCAATATCGCGTCCGCGAATCAGATAAAAGGCTGAAATCGCTAAAACGAAGATGGCGCCTGTCATGTAGCCCGCATTGATGGTGTGCATGAATTTGGCTTGCGCCCAAGGGCTTGTCACTACAGACCAAAAGTCCGTGGTTTCCATGCGCATGGTCAGGAAGTTAAAGTCACTCCCGATCGGGTACTGCATCCAGGCATTGGCAATGAGAATCCACAAGGCAGAAAGGTTGGAGCCCAAGGCCATGAGGAACGTCACCAGCAGGTGCTTTTTCTTACTTAAGCGATTCCAGCCGAAAAAGAACAGACCGACGAACGTTGATTCCAAAAAGAAGGCCAAAAGACCTTCGATTGCAAGCGGCGCTCCGAAGATATCGCCGACATAGTGCGAGTAGTAGGCCCAGTTGGTCCCGAACTGGAATTCCATGGTAATGCCCGTGGCAACACCCATGGCAAAGTTAATGCCGAAGAGTTTGCCCCAAAAACGGGTCATGTCCCGATAGATTTCCCGATTGGTGACAACATAGCAGCTTTCCATGATGACCAAAATGAAGGAAAGCCCGAGCGTGAGCGGCACAAACAAAAAGTGGTACATGCTTGTGACGGCAAATTGCAAGCGTGATAAGTCAACGAGAGTCGATGAAATCATGGTCTTTCCTCACGAGAGACTACGGGTGCCGCGGGTTGCCCTAAAAGACCGGCGGCGACATTTTCCGGCGTTTGAGCAAGACGCTTGCCGGGGGTGAAAAAACAGAGCCAAAGCAAAAAAATGGCGAGAATTTTCAGGCACAACACCCAGCTGACCGGCTTCATGAGACCGGTCGGCTTCGGACGGGATTTATCCTCGGAATCGTGTTGCATAAGCCTTGCCTCCGCTTTGATTTTAAAAGAGGAAAAGGCTCATGCGCCAATAGTTAGGATTTATGAAAAGCATTGGCAAAAGCTCGCGCCATCGCCGAGTCCGAACGCGGTGTGTGATAAGCATCGTGCTTGTCTGCGGCATGGGGCTTTTCCCGGCGAACAAATTTCTCGGGTTTCTTGTGCCGAGGTCTTTCTTCGAAGCGATTTCGCTTTTCGGGAGAAGGAGCTTTTGTCGCCGGAGCTTTTTTCTCTTCCGTGACAAGCTTCATCGATAAGGCGGCACGGCGTCTTTCCAAATCGACGCTTAAAACGCGGACCTTGATGATTTGTCCGACGTGAACGATCTGCCGGGGATCGCGCACAAAACGCGAGGACATCTCGGAGATATGCAGCAGGCCGTCTTGATGCACGCCGATATCGACGAATGCGCCGAAGGCCGTAACGTTGGTGACAACGCCTTCGAGAATCATGCCGACTGTCAGGTCCTTTAAGGCACGAACGGAATCATCAAAGCGTGCGGCTTTAAATTCAGGACGCGGATCGCGGCCCGGCTTTTCCAGTTCCCGGAAGATGTCTTTGACGGTCGGAAGCCCGAATCGCTCGTCCGTGAAATCGCCGGCTTGAAGTTTGGATAAAACGGCGTGGTTTCCGATTAGCTCTCCGACGGAAAGGCCCGTCTTTTCAACAATCTTTTCGACAACCGGGTAGGACTCCGGATGCACGCAAGAGGCATCGAGCGGGTTCGTGCCGCCGATGATGCGTAAGAACCCGGCCGATTGTTCGAACGTTTTTGCGCCGAAGCGCGGCACGTTCATCAAATCTTGCCTATCTTTAAAGGCCCCTGTTTTTTCGCGGTAGTCCACGATACGTTTGGCTTGCAGGGAATTTAATCCCGAAACGCGACAGAGTAGTGCGCACGATGCCGTATTTAAGTCTACGCCGACGGCATTGACGCAGTCTTCGACGACAGCATCGAGTTTGGTCGAAAGTTTCGTTTGATTTACGTCGTGCTGGTACTGTCCGACACCGATCGCTTTGGGTTCGATTTTCACGAGTTCGGCGAGCGGGTCTTGCAGGCGCCGGGCAATGGAGACGGCCCCGCGCAGACTCACGTCCAAGTCTGGCAGTTCTGCGGCGGCGCTCTTGGAGGCCGAGTACACGGAAGCACCGGCTTCGCTGACAACAACCTTGGTTAAATTCAGTTCCGGATGGTCGGCAATCAACTCTCCGACAAGTTTGTCGGTCTCGCGGCTGGCCGTGCCGTTTCCGATTGCCACGAGCGAGGCGTTGTGTTTTTTCGCCAGATTTGCAAGGATTTCAATGGAAGCTTGCCATTCGTTTCTCGGCTCATGCGGGAAAATCGCACCGGTTTCCAAGACGGCGCCCGTCTCGGAAATCACGGCAACTTTCACGCCGGTACGAATACCCGGATCCAAACCGATTACGGCTTTGTGCCCGGCAGGCGGCGCGAGCAAAAGGTCTTTGAGGTTGGTTCCGAAGACTTCGATAGCCGCCTCCTGCGAAGCATCGCGAAGACGCGAGAAAAGATCGCTTTCCAGTTGCCAAGCGCACTTAACGCGCCAGGTCCAACGCACGACACTTTCAAGCCAGGCATCGGCAGGTTGCCCCTTGTTTTCCAAATTGAGGAACTCGGCAATCATGGTCTCGCACGGATGAACGGGTTGAGACTCGGCCTCATCACTCAGACGTACGGAAAGCTTCAAATACCCGGCATCGCGACCGCGAAACATCGCCAGAGCTCGGTGCGAGGGCACTTTACGAATCGGTTCGGCAAACGCAAAGTAGTCTTTAAAGGTCGCCGCTTCCGTTGCTCTTTGTTTTTCCGGAATGACGGCACTTGCCATGTCGGCGTTGTTCCAAAGGAATTCGCGCAATGTCTCGAGCATGTCGGCGTTTTCCGCAAAGCGCTCGGAAAGGATGTCGCGCGCGCCTTCCAAAGCCGCTTTGGCCGAATCAATTCCCTTGTCGGCGTTGATAAATTTCGCTGCTTCCGTTTCCGGCGTCAAAGACCGGTCTTTTAGGAGGGCATCGGCAAGGGGCTCAAGCCCGGCTTCTTTGGCCGTTTGAGCACGCGAACGGCGCTTGGGTTTAAACGGTAGATACAAATCTTCCAAACGCTGTTTGGTGTCGGCTTCATTAATCGCCCGGGCAATCTTATCCGTGAGTTTTCCCTGGGAGCGAATCGATTCGAGAATGGTGCCGCGCCGCTCTTCCAGGCCGCGACGGTATTCAAGTTCCGATTCGAGTTCGCGCAGTTGCGCATCATCGAGACCGCCTGTGACTTCTTTCCGATAGCGGGCGATAAAGGGAACCGTATCGCCTGAATCTAAGAGCTTTACGGCAGCTTGGACTTGTTCCGGTTTGGCATGAATTCCTGTTGCAATCGACGAAACGATGCGCTGTTGGGCGGCTAAGTCAAGTTGTGTCATGGATAAAAATCGTGATGATTGAAAAATGAAGCAAAGTGCAAACTATATCGGGTTCAAGCGCCTCGTTAAAGCGGGCAGAACAGAAAAATAGCGATGCGTTGCGACTTTGCTTTCGGATCATTCGGGCGCCGCAGGAGGTCCCTGCGGCGGTTCGTTACAGTAAAAATAATCGCTTAGGCCACACGCGGAACCGTCAGACTTCCTTCGGGCATCAAGATGGTCTTGGGGTGCTCTCCGACGTATTGTTTGGCGACGGCATACGCTTCTTCAAACGAATCGACGGCTGCGGTAAAGAGCATGTCTTTCGCAAGCGCCTTATCCAGCCGCGTCACCAGAATGTAGCGTGCTTTCGATAAGGGTCGCGTAATGGCAAAGGCCTTGTTGGCACCGATTCGGAAATCGTGTTCGAGTTCGCACTTGATAGCCTTCGGCGTCTTTAAACGACGGAAGGTTTCTTCCAAAACTTTCGAACCCGAGCCTTCCTCACAGTCGGCAAAGAGAATGACAACGCCGCCCTTCTTGACGGCACACATGGCGTTATCCATGGTCTTTTGCATCTGATAGACGTTGATGTCTTTCGGATAGCCGCCGCAACTGGCAACGACCAGTTCGGCTTCCTCAGGAATGACGCAGCCGTACACTTCGTCGACAAAGCGGCAGGCCGCCTTGTGAGCGGCAATGTAGTCGCCGGCAAACATCTTAAGGAACTGGTGTTTGGCGTTCAGGATGGCATTAAAGAGAAATAGGGAGCGGCCCTTGGCAAACAGGGCCACGCCTTCCATCTGATCTTCATAAACGGGATTGCCGACGGTTTTTCCTAAGCCGGCATGTTCGTCGAGCATGAAACTATGGTTGACGCGAATGGTTTCCATTGCCGCGCACCCGGGCAAAATCGCCTTGCGTCCGCCGCCGTAGCCGGAAAAATAGTGATGTACGATGGTGCCCGTGAGGATGACGTGGTCGACATCGCAAAGATGTTTGTTGATCCAGACGGGGGTGCCGCGTGAAGTCTTTCCGAAGTATTCGAAGTCATCTTGAACCGTGCACGTGGAGTTGTACATCTTAAGGCGCGAGGCCACCTCTTCTCCGACGGCCGCGACCATTTCTTCGTGCGTCATATCGCGGTGCGAGCCTAAAGAAAAGACAATCTTCATGTCCTCATCTTTGATGCCGAGTCGATTCATTTCATCGACGAGAACCGGCATGAAATCATAACTATTGGCAACGCGTGTCGGATCGTTGCAAATAAATGCCACGGTTTGACCGGGTTTGACTATATTGTCCAAGGAGTCGCATCCGATTGGATGGCGAACGGCGTCCAAAACGCCGGCTTTGACATCGGCCATGACAGGGAACTCTTCGGTTCGCACGGTGGCAATGACATCCGAGTCATCCAAAGAGAATGTTTTACGACCGCGCCCGTAGGCAAAATCATATTGTTTCAAGGACATAAGATGCTCCGTCAGTAGAAGGCGTGTTCCATTATAGGAGTGACAAAAAACCTGCGCTATCGGTCATTCGGAGAAGGAAAGAAAACGGATTGTCTCGTGAAGATCAAGTTGCCCGGGAGCAGAGACTTTCCCGAAGCCTGCAAACGTGGCGCACGACCCGAACTGGCCTCCTGCAATACGCGTCAAGGTGCCGAGTTGCCCCATGGCAATGGCCACAATCGGAGACTTAAGGGTTTTGCGCGCAACAAGCAGGACCTTTAAAAGGCGCAAAACGTCCGACGGCGTTTTAGGCATCACGGCGATTTTCAGAACATCCGCGCCGCCATTCTCCATGCGAGCAAGTTTTTTTAAAAGAGCGCTTTCGGAAGGCGTTTTCGAAAAGTCATGAAAGCTTGCGATAACGGGAACCTTCTTTTCGTGCGCCGCCGCAACAAGCGAGGCGATATCGCCGCGCCCGAATTCCACGTCAAGGGCATCGGGAGCGATTTCTGCCAGAAGTTCGATTAGAAGGTTTTTGTAGTCTTGTCGAGACAAATCAGCTTTGCCGCCTTCGCGGCACGTGCGCACAGTAACTAATAGGGGCTTACCTGTTGCCTCACGCAACTTTGAGAGTGTCTTTTTGAGTGCGGGAACGGTGCGATTGCGAAACGAATCGACTCGCCACTCAAGAATATCAACGGGCTCGCTGTCGAGCTCTCGGGCTTTCTCGCAGAGCGCCTTCGGTGTGGCGCCCTCAAGACTGACAAGTGTTTTTACCGGTTTCGGACCGAGCCGGACGCGTCCGACGTTGACTGTTCGCATACATGAGCCTTAAAGTAAGTTCAATCATAATATCGCAAGCACAGTCGATTGAGGAAAAAAAGATGCTCGCAGAGCAAAGCGGTGAACGAATTGACAAATGGTTGTGGGCGTCACGATTTTTTAAAACGCGGTCGCTTGCAAAGGAAGCCGTTGAGCTCGGACGTGTGCGCATTGACGGTGAGCGGATGAAACCGTCTCGAGAGGTTCGAAGCGGGGACAAACTTCAAATCGAACGCGCAGGCGTTCGCTTTGATGTTGTTGTTGCAGGCACTAGCGATACGCGAGGACCGGCGTGTGATGCCCAAAAGCTCTATGAAGAGACTCTTGAATCCAGGCAGAGGCGGGAGCGCCTCTCGCAACTTAAGCGTTATGCCGAGGAGCCGGCTGACTCGATTCGCAAGGGGCGTCCGACCAAACGAGACGCCCGGAAACTCCGGGCGTTCAAGTACGGACAAAGTTAGCCGATGTTGCGTAAAGTTGTCGGCAAGATAACGAAAGTTGCCGACAAAAGCAGAAAAATCAGTCAAATTCTCCGGCCATGTCCGTGCTGGCAAAATCTGTGAGCGGCAACTGAACCGGTAGCCCTGTCTTCTGACTCTTGTAGATTGCAAGGACAAGTTCCAAGGCGCGCCGTCCGCAGGCGCCGTCTACATACGGCTTACGGTCTTGTTCGATAGCCTCTTTCATGTCCGCGAAGATGCGTAGGTGTCCGTTACCGTACACATTGGCGGTTTGCTCCTTAAGAGAGCGGATTTTTTCGTCTTCCGGGCGCTCTTCGTCAAACTGCCAAATGGCAATTTCGTTAGTCGATTCTCCGGCAATCTTGACGGTGCCTTTTTCGCCGAAAAGGCAAAGCGACTCTTCTAAGTTCTTCGGAAAGACGTTGGTTGTTCCTTCAATCGTGGCAATGGCGCCGTTTTTAAAGGAAACGACGGCAAGACCGACGTCTTCTGCTTCGATATAGGGGTGAAAGCGCCGGCGTGTTGCGCCGTAAACGCAGTCGATTTCGTCTCCCATCATCCAGCGGAGTAAATCAATGCCGTGAATGCACTGATTCATCAGGGCACCGCCGTCGCGAGCCCACGTGCCGCGCCAAGCCGCCTGAGCGTAGTAGTCGTGGCTTCTATGCCAAAGAATCTGCACGGTTCCGTGCGAGAGCTTGCCGAAACGCCCTTGCTCTAAGGCTCGGCGCGTGGCCTGCACGGCCTCGTTGTAGCGATTTTGTTGACAAACACAAATCTTGACGCCTTTGGCTTCGGCTTTTTCCAACATGGCATCGGCATCAGGTAGGCTCATCGCCATCGGTTTTTCGACAATCAGATGCACACCGAAATCCAAAACGGACAGCGCGATTTTTGCCCGAATGCCGCTATCGACGGCAAGACTGACAACGTCAATCCGGTTTTCTTTGAGCATCTGCTTGAAATCAGTGTAGGTCTTGGTTTGGTCCAGCTTAAATTCGTACCGAATGGCGTCCATGGCTCTTTGGCTTAAATCGCACAGAGCAACGACATTCATCCCGCTTCGAATGGCGGCATTGACGTGATTGGCGGCAATTCGGCCGCAACCGATAATGGCAAAATTCATAAAAACTCCAAAATACTTCCCCAACGTTCGAATTGTAAGGTGCCTTTGCCTGAGGGAAAAAGGGACGACAGCCGATTTATGCTTTGTGTGAGTGCTTAAAAAAGGGCGCATACAAGGCGGCAAGCCGCACGGCCTCAAGAAGACTCACAGGACTCGCAACCCCTTTGCCGGCGATGTCGTAGGCCGTCCCGTGGTCGACCGATGTTCGCAAGAACGGCAGTCCGAGCGTCACGGAAATCGTGCGCTCGAAATCCACCATCTTGGTAGCAATGTGTCCTTGGTCGTGGTAAAGCGAGATGACGGCATCACACGACTTGTTCACAAGCGCCCTGTGAAAGACCGAGTCAGCCGGAAAGGGACCTTGAACGTCACAACCGGCTTGCCGCGCGGCAAGAACGGCCGGAGTTATGGCATCGCGCTCTTCGGTGCCGAAAAGACCGTTATCCGAACAGTGAGGATTGAGCCCGGCAACAAAAAGACGCGGCTCGGCAATTCCGAGTGTTTTTAACGCATCACTACACTGAAAAATAAAGGTAAGAAGATGGTCTTTTGTGACGGCCTCGCAGGCTTTCTTTAACGACAGGTGTCGCGTTAAGAAAAAGACTCTGAGCGAGCGCACCTGAAACATCGTCAGCGGGTTCTTAACGCCGGCAATCCCGGCCAAAATTTCCGTGTGACCGATGTAGGGAACGTGCGCCATGTGTAGTGCCTCCTTATTAAGGCACGTGGTGGCCAAGGCGTCGACTTTGCCGGCAAGAGCAAGTTTTGCGGCAGCGGCGACATATTCGTAGGCGGCGCGACCGTTCACGGGACCGGGTTTGCCGACTTCAAATGTATTCGGATCCGCATTGGCTAAGTCCACGAAATTGAGTCCGTCGTCTCGGAGGTCGTCAAGCGCCAGATCGACATCATGAAGGCAGGGCGCAACGCCCATGGCTTGTGCCGCACGCTGTAAAACACGCCGATCGCCGATGCCGACAAGGCGAGCCGTTTTGTAAACGGTCGAATCGCAGGCTGTAGCGGCAAGAATTTCCGGACCGATTCCGGCCGGATCACCCATGGGAATACAAATCAAAGGCTTCATAGCAATCGGTAAGAGCGTACACAAGAAGGGTAGATGATACCGCTACAATAGGTGCTCTCGGAGGCTTAGCATGGCATGTTCTGTGATTCATTTTCCGGACGTTTTGTTTGTGATTCGGCACGGTCAGACCGATTGGAATCTTCAAAAGAAACTCCAAGGAAGAAAAGACATTCCCTTAAATGAAACCGGCAGAAAGCAGGCGCTTGCGAACGGAACGATTTTGCGAAATCTCCTGGCTAGAGAAGCGATTCCCCTTGACTCCGTTGCAATCAAAGTCAGTCCTCTTACCCGCGCCATGCAAACGGCACAAATTGTCTGTCGTGAGGCGCATCTTCCGGGGAAGATTCTTCCTGTCGACGGCCTTAAGGAACAAAGTTACGGGTTACTCGAGGGCATGACGCACGATGAAATTCGAGAAAAGTATCCGCACTGCTGGTATATGCGACTTCACGCCCCGCTTTCGTATACGCCGCCCGAAGGTGAGGCCGGTAGTCTCTTTCAAGAGCGCATCAGTGCCGTGATTGATGCTTGTACGCAAACGACACTTCTTGTCGGGCACTTCGGGTTGTTAAGAACGTTAATGGCCCTGTGTCAGACGCAGGGCATTCGAACGAATCTTAATTTCGAGACCCTAACCGGCAATCAAAACGTCGTCTATATGGTTCGGGACGGCGTTTTGACGCTACACGGAAAAGACGAAATCGGGTAATTGTGCACGCAAGGCAAGAAGAGCCCGTTTGACGGGAGCGGCAAGCGCCTCGGCTTCAATGTCGCTCCAGGCGATCCACTTACCTTTCCCGGGGTCGGTTTTGCCGTCGGGCCAAGCAATTTCGTAAATCCGTGCATGCAATCGGTAGTGCGAGAACGTATGTAAGAACGTTGCGATCGGTTCCCCGGAACTCGAGGGTCTCTCCGGTAGGCTCCAAAGACCTCGCCAGACGCCGTTTCCTTCCCGCTTTGTGAGCCAAAGCCGGTCGCCGTGGGAGTAAAGGAGCATGCAGGTTTCTTTTTCCGGCTTAGCGCGCTTTTCCTTGCGCACGGGAAATAAAAGGGGTTGACCGAGCGCAAAAGCTTTGCACCAGGCGCGAATTGGACAGGTTTCGCACTTAGGGTTCGTCCTCGTGCAAACAAGGGAGCCGATATCCATGAGGGCTTGGTTGTAGATGCCGGGATCCTTTTTCGGCACCCGGGCTTGAGCAAATTCCCAAAGCGTTTTTTGTGTCGCAGCGACTTCAAGAGGGGTAGCAAGCGCAAGGACGCGAGCAAAGACGCGCTTGACGTTGCCATCCATAATCGGTGCTTGGGCATCAAAGGAAAAGCTTGCGACGGCCCCTGCTGTACTTTGCCCGATGCCTGGGAGTGTCATGAGGTCTTTCACGTGTTGCGGAAACACCCCGCCCCAATCCCGAACCAGCACCTTGGCGCAGGCAAGAAGGTTCCTTGCTCTCGAGTAGTATCCGAGTCCGGCCCAAAGACGCATCACATCGTCTTCATCGGCTTGTGCAAGGTCTTTTAGGGTCGGGTAGGCCGCGATAAAACGGGCAAAGTAGTCCGCCACAACGCTCACTTGCGTTTGTTGCAGCATGATTTCGGAAAGCCACCTTCGGTAAGGATCGGTTACCTGCCAGGGTAAATTGTGCCGACCGAAGGATTTTTGCCATCGAATCAGCGCCTGAGAGAAACCCGTAAAGTCATCTGTCGCGACCATAAAAGACCAACCCTTCGCACTTAAAAAGGTCGGCAGGTTTAACAAAACGAACTTGCCGATTGCCGTAAAGAGGGTATGATAGCGGGCAAATCGCCGAGTTAATTCCGACAACTTGCGGGGCGATTCAGAAAATACCGCTAAAGCGTCTCCGCATCAACAGTCGCTGGAGTTACTCCGCACACAGTCATGCGTAAGGCGCTGTCCTAAAAACGCTTGACACACAGGAGTTACAAATGGCCAGCGATTTTCTTTTTACGTCCGAGTCCGTCAGTGAAGGGCACCCGGACAAAGTTTCCGACCAGATTTCCGATGCAATTTTGGACGCCTGCATTGAGCAGGATCCGTTAAGCCGTGTTGCTGCCGAAACGCTTTGCACGACGGGCCTTGTTGTTCTGGCCGGTGAAATTACTACAAAAGCCGATGTCGACTACGAAGGCGTTGTGCGTCGCGTCTTAAAGCGCATCGGATACGTTGATGAAGCCTACGGCATTGACGCGAAAACCTGTCAGGTTCGCGTTTGCTATGACAAGCAGTCGCCCGATATCAAGCAGGGCGTGGATGAAAAAAACGGTGACTCGTTAACACAGGGCGCGGGTGACCAGGGCTTGATGTTCGGTTTTGCCTGTGATGAAACGCCGACCTTGATGCCCGCGGCCATTTACTACGCGCATCAGCTCGTGCAGCAGCAGTCACGCGTGCGCCGTGACGGCACGATGCCGTATCTGCGCCCCGATGCCAAGAGCCAGGTGACGCTTCGCTATGTGGACGGCAAGCCCGTTGCCGCTGACAAGATTGTGCTTTCGACGCAGCACGATCCCGAGTGGAGTGACGGTAACGCTATGAAGCCCGAATTTGTCGAAGCCGTGATTGAAAACATCATTCGTCCGATGATGCCCAAAGAGTGGCTCAAGGACACCAAGTTCCTCGTCAATCCGACGGGGCGCTTTGTCACAGGCGGTCCCCAAGGCGATTGCGGCCTTACGGGACGCAAGATTATCGTTGATACATACGGCGGCTCCTGCCCGCACGGGGGCGGCGCTTTTTCCGGCAAGGACCCCACGAAGGTCGACCGTTCGGCGGCTTACGCTTGCCGGTACATCGCCAAGAACATCGTTGTCGCAGGGCTAGCTCGACGCTGCCAAGTTCAGGTGGCCTACGCCATCGGCTTGGCCGACCCGATGAACATTACGGTTCGCACGTCCGGCACCGGCGTCATTTCTGACGAAAAATTGACGAAACTTGTTTCCGAAATCTTCGATTTGCGTCCGGGCGGCATCATCAAGATGCTCGATTTGCGTCGCCCCATCTACGAAAAGACGGCCGCCTACGGTCACTTCGGACGCGAAGAGCCGGAATTTACGTGGGAGCTGTGCGATAAGGTTCAGGCGCTTAGAAACGCTGCCGGAATCTAAGGCACGGTTTAAACATTCCCGAAAGCAAAACAGCAACCCGCGGGTTGCTGTTTTGTTCTCGGAAAGAGGCGATGAAGACCTCTTTCCGCAGGGACAACGTCGTTACTTAGCGAGCGTGCGCCAGACACAACGGCTCATCAGTTCGAGAGCATTGCCGAGGGTCTTCTCGTCAAAGTCGAAGTGATTGTTGTGGTGACCGGCCTTGCGATTCGTGCCGACCTGAACGTAGGTGCCCTTACCGCCGGCAGCCTGGACCGTGCTCATAAAGTGCGAGTAGTCCTCAGAGGCTCCGAAGCTCTTACGCTCGATAATGTTGTTAAAGACGCCCATTTCCTTGGCTTCTTCAGCAACAACCTTGGCGCATTCCGGATCGGAGGCTCCGCTCTTGGTGCCGCCCATGAGCTTGAGCGAGTAGCCGCAACCCCACATGTCGCCGGCGGCCTTGCCGATACGCTGGACTTCGCCGAACATGTAGTCGTTCAAATCGCTGGTGATGCCGCGGGTCTCGAGAACCAGAACGGCCTTAGGCGGAATGACGTTGCGTCCTTCGCCGCCGATGAGCTTGCCGACCGTAATTCGCGTATCGCCCTTGCCTGAGCGCGGGATAGCGTGCATATTGAGCGTTGCCGTGGCCGCCGACAGGAGGGCATTCTTGCCTTCTTCCGGAGCATTGCCGGCGTGGGCGGGAACGCCTGTGTAGGTGATATCGGCCTTGGTGGTCGCTAGGAAGTTTGTCGTGCCGCAGATGACGGTGCCCAAGTCGGCCGCCTGGAAGCCGATATGCATACCGAAGATGGTATCAACACCCTTGACGGCGCCGGCATCGACCATCGGGGTCGCGCCGCGAACGCCTTCTTCCGCGGGCTGGAAGATAAAGCGAATCTTTCCTTTGAGCTGATCTTTGCAACTCGCGACAACTTCGGCCAGTGCCAAACCGATTGTGACGTGCCCGTCATGGCCGCAAGCGTGCATGGCGCCCTTGTTGACGGAGGCAAAGCCTTCGGCCGCCGGACGGTGTGTCGGTTCATCGCATTCGGTGCAGTCGTTACTGTCCATGTCAAAACGCACGGCCAGGAACGGACCGTCACCGCCGAAGTCCATATCGGCCCAAAAGCCCGTGAGACCGCCTGTCATCTGGGCAACGAGCTCCGGGTCGGCTCCCTGCGCAATGGCGCGTTCCTGATGCTTTTTAAGGACATCCGGTGCCGGAACGCCCATCATAGATTCAACCTTAACGGCGTCTTTACCCATGGTGATTTTGTATCCGAGGCTTTGCATCTTGATGATGGCCTTGGATGCAGTGCGAAATTCCGTCCAGCCGGATTCGGGGTATTTATGCAGGTCACGGCGACACGCAGCCAGACCCGGAATAAGTTCTTTAACTTTCGCAAGCATTGTTTCGTTCATAATCGGAAGAATCCTTTCGTACGAGTACAGGAAATTGCCGGAGGCGCACAGGGCAGGAAAGGCCGTTGTGTCGGAGCAAACCGGTCAAAGTCATTTTACGTTGTTTGAAAAGAAAAAAGGACGAGAAATCAATAAAATGGCGTGAAATCTTTCGGGGTGACCGAACCGAGGGCCTTTGAGCGAAAACTCGGACAAAATGAGATAAAAAACGGCGACAAATCAACGGAAAGTGTGTTGCAAGAGGGTCAATTGAGCGACGGCGGAAGCGAGAAAAAGAGGCGCATCATTTACGAGCTCGGGTTGCGAGAGCGCCTTTGCTTTGCCGCGACGATGGGATTGGCGCTGATTCTTTTAATCGGATACGGGTATTTCGGCGATGCCGAGCACGAGCATCTTTCCATCGGATTCATGGCGCTTTTGTTTTTGCACCTAATCTTAAATCGTAGGCAGCAGGTCTTGTCACGAGCCTCCGAGATTGTCAAAAACGCGCTCGTTTTAGCCGTTTCCCTGTGCCTTGTGAGC
This sequence comes from uncultured Sutterella sp., assembly GCA_900544335.1. Taxonomy (GTDB): domain Bacteria; phylum Pseudomonadota; class Gammaproteobacteria; order Burkholderiales; family Burkholderiaceae_F; genus Duodenibacillus. The sequence goes on along the minus strand of UQUS01000008.1, from coordinate 6,365 downwards.
GGTGTTTTGCTCTCGCGTTACGATTTACCGTTTTTTCCGAACATCCCGCATGCCGATTTAATCGGAGGCGTTCATTTGGCAAGCGCCTGTTGGTGTCTTGTTTTGGCCGGCGTACACGTCGGGTTGCAGGCGGCAAGTTCTGCAGTTTCTTTGCCAAAGCAACTTCGTTTGCCGGGGCGCATTCTTGTGTATGCTCTTAGCCTTTACGGTCTTGTGACGCTGGTCTCAACGCGATTTATCGTTTATTTAGTTTCGGGAACGGGTTTCGGAGCGCCGGAGTACAGTGCCGCTACACCGGTGTTTTTACTTCAAACATGTGCGATTTTTGTGCTCGCTTTTTGGACAACGGCGCAGTGGGTCCGGCGAAAAAGGGGGTAATCCGATGCAGGAAAAACTTCAAAAAGAAGCGAGCCTTTTAAGGCGACGTATCGACTGCGCCATGGGGCGTGCGCTGTGCGAAGTTTTAATTAAGAAAGCCACGATTGCCGATGTCGCGAACGGGAAGATTATTCACGATGTGGACATTGCCGTCGATGCCGGGTGTATTGTCGATATCGGGCGACACTTGAAGGCCCGGGCCCTGCACGTGCGTGAGGCTAGGGAAGGAATCTATGTTCCCGGATTTATCGATTCACACGTTCACATTGAATCCTCGTTTCTCTCGCCTGCCGGGTTTTCCGATTTGGTGCTTCCCTTCGGAACGACGACAGCCGTAGTCGACCCGCATGAGATTGCCAATGTGGCCGGGAAAGCCGGTCTTGATTACATGCTCAAGGTAAGTGCTTCTGTTCCGCTTGACGTGCGCTTTATGCTTTCTTCCTGCGTACCGGCATCGCCTTTTGAAAGCTCCGGAGCAACGCTTGCGGCCGAAGATTTGGAGCCGTATTTTCAAAATGAACGCGTCTTGGGATTGGCCGAAGTGATGGATGTGCCGGCGGTTTTATCCGGTAATGAAGACATGCTCAAAAAGTTGGCTTTGGCACGCATCTACGGCAAAGTCGTCGACGGTCACGCCCCGCTTTTGTTCGGACCGGAATTGGCTGCTTATGCGGCTGCGGGTGTCAGAAGCGATCACGAAGGCTCGACCCCGAAGGAATTGCAGGAGCGCCTTGCCAAGGGTGTTTTTGTCAACATGCGCGAAGGGTCGGCTGCACAAAATGTCGCCGGTCTTGCGCCGGGCGTGAACGACATGAATTGGGTAGGTGTCATGCTCTGCTCGGACGATGCCGGGGCTGATGACGTTTCGGTTAACGGACACGTTAATAGGGCTCTTAAAAAAGCGGTTTCCTATGGCATTAATCCATTGCGGGCCTTAGCGATGGCAGGAATCAACGCTGCGCGGCACTACGGAATCAAAGACAAGGGATTGCTTGCCCCGGGATTTGTCGCCGATATGGTTTGTGTGCAGGACTTAAAGGACTTCCGAGTTCTGGAAGTCTGGAGAGCTGGCAAGGTTGTAGCGCAAGACGGAATGCTGTTGCAAAAGGCTCAGTCCGAGGCTGTTCCCGAGTCGCTTTTGTCCACGATGCATTTAGAAAAGGTGTCTCCGGAAGCCTTTGCCTTTAAGCCGAAGGCGACAAGTTCGGTAATCGGTGTGATTCCGGGGCAAATTATTACGGAACGCCGGGAAAAAACGATTCGAAGCGATTTAGAGGGCTTTTTCGATGCGCGGCTTAACCCGGGTATTGTCAAAATCGCTGTTTTAGAGCGCCATCACGCAACAGGTCGCATCGGTCTGGGGTTAATCGATGGCTATACGGCTGAGGGCTCTTTCATGGAAGGCGCTCTTGCCACAAGTGTCTCGCACGATGCGCACAACATTATCGTGGCAGGGGATTCGGATGCTGACATGGCTCTTGCCGTCAATACGGTCAGAGACATTGGCGGCGGTATGTGTGCTGTTAAAAAGGGAAGCGTGATTGCGACACTCGCACTTCCGATTGCCGGGCTCATGAGCGATCAGCCGGCTCTGTCGGTTGCTCAAAAGAAGTGTCTTTTCCGAGAGGCGGCAGTCCGCGAGCTTTCGATTGCCGAGGGAGTTAATCCTGCAATGACACTTTCTTTTATGGCGCTTACGGCCATCCCGCAAATTCGGATCACGGACCGGGGACTCTTTGATGCGGAAAAGTTCGCGTTTATCGACGAAAAACGGTGAGATAGGGATTTTGCTTTAGAATCACGGGACTTTTTCAGAGAAACCTATACGAAAAAATGAACAAATCGCAACGCGAGCAGGACGAAAGGGAGCGGCTCTCCTACCGGCTTTTGCCCGGAGAAGCGCGGCACTACACGGAGCGACTCGGCTCGAAACTATCCTGGTCGCTTTACCCGGCTAAGGAAAATGCGCTTGGGACCGTCGTCTTTTTGCACGGTATTGCCAGTAACGGGAGCCGTTGGGAAGAGTTTTCCGAAAAAAGTTTTCTGCACGCGCACTGGAACATTCTGCGCATGGATCTTCGCGGGCACGGCGGCAGTGTGAGTGATGTTGTCGGGACGCTTGAAATCTGGAGCGAAGATATTCGGGCCATTTTGAAAGATGCCGGGCTGACAAAAATCGTTTTAATCGGGCATAGCCTCGGCGCTCAGGTTGCGCTGAAATTTACGAACCTTTTTCCCGAATACCTGCGCGGACTCGTGCTTTTAGACCCGCTTCTTTCTCAGGCATTTACGCAAAAAGCCCTGAATCTACAGAAAAAGAAGCCCTTGATTGTGGCGGTTGATTACACCTCACGCTTTTTGAACGCTTTGGGATTTCATCGGAAGATTTATCCGCAAAATCTGCGCGAGAAAGACAAAGAAGCACGCGTGATGATTGCCAAGGGCGGAAAAGACTTTGAGGACTTTATCAAGCGCTATTCGTCACCCAAGTTCGACATTAAGCTTATCCACATGGCGCAGTACGCGCGCGATGTCATTGAAACGGGACGCAGGACGCCTGATTCAGAAATCTTTACTATGCCGACTTTGATTATCGCGGCGCAAACGGGAACCTATACGGATGCCACGATCGTCAAGCGCTGGGTCGACGCGATGCCCTGCGGAGAGATTCGCACCGTGCATTGCGTGCATTGGCCGCTTACCGAGTGCCCGAATGAGGTTGAAGGGACGATTCGGACGTGGTTTGACGAGACGGGTCTTCAACCCGCATAAAGCACTTCCCGAAATACAAAAACGCGACCCGACTGGATCGCGTTTTTGCTAAGAGAAGTACAAGTTAGAACTTGTACCGCAGTTGCAAGCCGTAAATGAGCGAGTGTTGTGTCGTCCACTTGCCGGTACGTTGCGGATTGTCTATGTGGGCACTTTGGTATTCAGAGCGGTCATGTGCATAGAACTCGGTTGTGCCGAGACCTTGTACCCAGAGGACAGCCGAGTCCACCGACCAGTGCTTATCAAAGTTATACGAGCACCCCAAAGAAAGGAAGAGGCGATCGCCGTCCGGAATGGTCGCTACGCGGTAGGTCTGATCTTTACCGGCCGCGTTTTCTTCGTAGGCAATACCGCCGCGCACGGTCCACTGCTCGTTAATCTTGTAATCGGCGCCCAAAGCAAAGAGCCAAGTGTCACGATAGTGGTGGCGAATTGGGATGTTTCTAAAATTCTCAATCAAATCGTTAGCAAGCGGCGAACTGCCTGCATGTGGTAGACCGCTTTGACGTAGAGTCCAAACTTGCGAATTGCTCCATTTGGCCCAGCGGACAGTTCCTGTCAAAGTTAAATCTTTTGATGCTTCCCACAGAGCCGAAGCGTAGACCGTGTCGGGTGTTTTGATGGTGACTTTAGATGGGTATTTCCCATTAAAGAGGCCGGCGTTTAAGCCGTTGCCCAAATCCTGCCCATTGGATAACTCATAATGTCCTGAGGCTTTGTGCTTGACAGCGGATCGATAGGAAACGCCGAAACGGAAGGTTTCAGTCGGACGCAATACGAAGCCTAAATTCCAACCCCAGGCCCAACTGTCTCCGGTTTCTTCTCCGTGACCGATATATGCGGCGTTTATCAACTCATTCCCGAACCGTACGGGAAGGTAGGCATCCATCCCGAGTTTGGCCTTGGCATACTGCAGTGAGATACCGCCGCCCAGGCTAAAGAAGTCATTGGGTTTCCAAGCGAAGCTCGGGTTGATGTCTATGTCCATAAGCTCGGCTTCGGTTCCGCGGTTGCCGTATTTCCAGTTCGGATACTGACCGTAGTCCGTCGAAAGACCGAACGGCATGGTAATCCCGAGACCGACCCACCATTCGGGGTTAATCTGGTGCGTGACGTAAAAGTTCGGCAAGAACTCTGTTTTATGTTGCCCATCGTTGGTTGTGCCGGCATCAGCACCGCGTTCAATTTTGACAACCTGATTCATGGAAACACCGGTCACACCGAGCTGAATCTGTGTGCCGGGCAAAAAGACCATGGCAGCCGGGTTGTAAAAGGGAGCGGAGACGTCATCGCCCGTGATGCCGGAGCCCGCATACGCACGACCGAGTGTCACCACGGATTGTTCAGTGAGTTGAAAGCCCGCGGCAAATGCCTCCGTTGTTGCCAGCGCGATAGCACTTAAAACCATTCCGGTCGCCGCAACTTTTTTCAAAAACATAGTAAATCCTCTTTGAAAAGTCCACAAATTTCGAACGCTTGAACGATTCCGTCCGAACGCAAGAGCGCAAGTTTGGAGAAAAATCAAGAGGAAAAAGGCCGAAAAAATTACGTATAAACCCTAGTAAACGGGCATGAAAAAAGCGCGAAAAATAGTGTATGGATTCGCGCTTGAGATAAGGAATTTCAACTAGAAAAACCAAGATTACATTTTTTCATTTCGCTGGAATTGGGGTCCATCCTGTCGGGCAGGCACGTACATCCGGGTAATAACCTTTTTCTGCTTCGCACCAGAAACGAGTTCCCGGACGACTCGTTTCCGTTGTTTGCGTTGTCGTGCGATAGTCGTAGTCGTATCGGTTCGACGCATTTATCGCTGCTACGGTTGTCCCGGCAAGAAGTGCGCCGAAAAGAACGGGCCCGACCCAGTCCGAGCTATGGTAGTAATAGCGATGATGTCTCGGAGCGGGGCGGTAAAAGCCGCGCGGGTGGTGCATCCGGGGTCCCGGGTGATGCCAGCCGAACGCCGGACCGCCGGGCGGAGGCGGCGGGGGAGCGCTCATGGAGGTTGTAGCCGAAAAGAGACCGAAACCGGCGCAAAGTGTCGCGCAGATGAGTTTCTTGATTGTCATAGGGTCCTCCGTTTCGATTAAAAGCGCATCAAGAACGCGGTTTTGACAACTATAGCGCCCGTGTTTTGCGGAGAAACGGTTTGGAAACGAACTGAAAAATTTCTTTTCAAAATGCCCCGAAGGGTTTACGAAACCTGAAAATTGTGCAAAATACGAGGCATGGTCACATTCGAACAACTTGAAAAATATCGCGCACCTTTTGCCAAGGAATTGCGCATCGTCCTCGGAACGCTTTTCGTGGCAACGGCCGCTTGCATGGCCGTGACGGTAAGCGACCTGGTTGATCACAACCTCCCGAGCGCCATGGGGAACTTCGGCCTTTTTTGCGTGCTCGAGCGTATTTACCTTGTGGCTCCCAAAACTCTTGCCATCACGCGCGGCGGCTCGCCCCGTTGGATTCGGGCCGAGGCCGAGTACCTTGTGAAAAACTTCCCGTGGTATGACATCGTCGGCAAATTCGGGTGGGTGTGCCTGATGATTTCCGTCACGCTTCAGCTTTTGGCTGTTTCCGGGACCGATTAAGTCCCGAATAGGCTATTTCTTTCTTCGTTACCGTCCCCTGTTAGTTTTTTTCTCAACGCAATGTCATTTTCTTCGGCATCCGAACTTGACAAAATCGGAAGATTGCACGCATAATCTCCCCCTCGCAGATTGGAGGGGTGCCCGAGTGGCTAAAGGGGGCAGACTGTAAATCTGTTGGCTTACGCCTACGATGGTTCGAATCCATCCCCCTCCACCAGCGACTTGATCGAACAGATCATTACGTTGTTGAGGATTGCAGTGCGGCCCCGGAAATCGGTTCCGAATTGCGGTTGTAAGCGGGTGTAGCTCAATGGTAGAGCAGAAGCCTTCCAAGCTTATGACGAGGGTTCGATTCCCTTCACCCGCTCCACAAACTCACAAGCGTGCCCGTGTGGCTCAGTGGTAGAGCACCCCCTTGGTAAGGGGGAGGTCATGCGTTCGATCCGCATCACGGGCACCAGAATTTTCTTTTTATTACGTTTTCGGGAGCGTCCCGACTTTTGTTCAGGAGTGAACTACCATGGCAAAGGAAAAATACGAACGCACGAAGCCCCACGTAAACGTGGGCACGATTGGTCACGTTGACCATGGCAAGACGACGCTCACAGCGGCGCTGTGCACGAT
>UQUS01000007.1 GCA_900544335.1 uncultured Sutterella sp. | reverse complement strand
CACTTCTTTTCCGGTCGTTTTCAAGAACCTCATCGAGTTTGGTGGTGCCGACAAATTCCTAGACATTTTGGTCAAGCCGATTGCCTCTCCTCCGTATTCAGCCTGACTGTTGGGCAATTTCTTTGCACGCAAGAGTCCCTATTGCTTATCGGTCAATACACAAACGGAGATTTTCCGTTTTGAATCAAGACACAAGCGCCAATGAAATTTGTTTGCAGCCATTTGCAGCAAGGCACTTCTTTTCTTGCGATTTCCTAAGTGTTACGCTCAAAATTTGTTTGCGACGATTTGCAGAATGCCCCTATTTTTTCTTGTACTAATCAATTTTTTCTTGTAAAATCATTGTGTTAGCAGAGCAAATTTCTTTGCTGTATTTTGCAATTTAGTAAATACATGTTTATCCGTCTGGCAAAACACGACGGTGAGAATCTGGAAAGAGGCAACCCTCCGATGACTCTGAACTTAACGAATCTTGTTTTTGAACTCGTGAAAACCCCCACAGAAAACGAGTGGCTCGAATTTAAAAAGGACAATGCCGATGCGACTGTTATCGGGAAAGATATCAGTGCGTTAGCTAACGGCGCCGCATTGCAGGAAAAAGATCAGGCCTATATGCTCTGGGGAATTGACAACACAACGCACGCCCTCATCGGAACAACTTTTTCCCCATACGACAAATGCAAAGGAAACCAGGAACTCCTTTCCTGGTTGCGAGGAATGCTTTCTTCGAACGCAGAGTTTCAGTTTGAGGAGTGCTTAATCGACACTCGACGCATTGTCGTTTTAATCATCAAGGCTGCCGTCCAATTCCCGGTTGCTTTTCAAAAAGAGCCGTACATTCGGGATGGTAGTTATACAAAGCGTCTTGCCGAACTTCCGGCTCTACAAGCGCAACTTTGGGACGCCATTCGCAACGAAAACTTCGAATGCGCGCCGGCCCTGATCGAACAATCTGAGGAACAAGTTCAGTCGAAACTAGACATCAGTGTCTATTTTGCAAAACTCGCACAAAAAATTCCTCAATCGATTACCGAACAGTTTGAGTATCTAAAAGGCGAACGAATCCTGAGCCGACAAGACAACGGTCTTTGGACGATTACAAACTTCGGCGCCATCCTTCTTGCCAAAAGGCTTTCCGACTTTCCGACATTGATTCGCAAAGAAGTCCGCGTGATTGAATACAAGGGATCCAAGAGAACGGAAATTGCCCGTAGCAAAACGTTTGATCAAGGGTATGCCGTCTCAATCGACCGGTTATTGGACTATGTTGACACGTTGCTGCCGTCCGATGAACCGATCACCGGACTCGGCGCCCGTGTCATTAAGAGGGTGTATCCCCCGGCGGTGATTCGAGAATTAATCCTAAATGCCCTCATCCACCAAGATTTGACTAGCTCCGGAAATTGCGTTCTCGTTGAGATCTTCGACAATCGCGTCGAAATCACAAATCCCGGAACGCTCCTTGTTAATCGGAATCGAATCGTAGATTTTCCGCCTAAATCGCGCAACGAGCATTTGGCCCGCATCATGCGGCGCATGAACTTGTGTGAAGAATTGGGAACGGGATGGGACCGCGTTGTCGAACTTTGTGAGGGAGCACTCCTTCCGGCGCCGGACATTATCGAATATGCGAACACCGCAACCAAAGTGATTCTTTATTCACACATTCACTTTGCCGAACTGACTGCGGAGCAAAAACTTTGGGCTTGTTATTTGCACGCCTGCTTACTTTGGCTTGAGGGCAAGAGCACAACGAACTCTTCGCTTCGAGACCGTTTCGGGCTCGATAAAAAGCAGGTAAGCTCTGCCTCTCGTCTTCTCAGGGAGGCTGTGAAAACGGGGCTCCTTAAAAACAAAGACGAATCAGCCGGAACAAAGTCCGCTCGCTACGTCCCGTACTGGGCCTAACCGTCACTCGGATTGCTCTGCCGGGGCAGCGCTCTTTAAGCGCCTTTGTTGCTTGGGAGCCCGGCACTGCCGGTCTTAAACCAAACAACCAGGCAAAAAAGTGTCGCCGCAGCGACCAAAGCGGCTCCGGCAAACGAAAGCGGAACAAAACCGGCATGCTCGGAAATCAAGCTACCTAAAAAAGCCCCTCCTCCGATTCCGACATTAAATATGCCGGAGTAAAGGGACGTTGCCACGTCGGCCGCATCAGAAGCCACCGACAACAAAACAGTCTGAAAACCGATCATCAGGGCTGTGACGGCCGCACCCCAAACGACAAAGAGGACGGCAACCGAGACGTACGAGGAGCACGCAGGAACGACAAGCGCCAAACTGGTCGCAAGCACACCGAGAGGAACGACAAGGGAAGACGAGACGTGACGCGCTGCATACTTTGTCGCAATCGTCGTTCCGATGATGCCCGAGGCTCCGAAGACAAAGAGGAACACGACGGTGTCTGCCGAGGCAAATCCTCCGACAGTCTGCAATATCGGCGCGATAAAGCTATAGACCGTGTAGTTACCGAGCACGGCAACGGCCGTAAGTAAGTAAAGTTGCAACAGGGCCGGGCGTTTGAGAATCACAGGAAGGCTCTTGATGGAGCCGGCCGAAACGGCCGGACAAGGCGGTAAAACCCAGGCAATAAAGCCGATTAAAAGTACGGCCGCAAGACCGATGACGGCAAAGGCTTCCTGCCAACCGAACAAATGGCCGAGTTTCGTGCCGATTGGCAACCCCATCACCGTTGCAACAACCGTTCCGCACATCACAACGGCAAGTTCTAAAGCATAACGGCCTTTAGGCGCCATACGGGCCGCAAGAGGCGTCATAATCGACCAAAAGACCGAGTGCGTCAGAGCGACGGCAACACGCGCCACAAGAAGATACTCGAACGTGGTTGCCCAAAGGACGGCAATGTGGGAAGCTGCAAAAAAGGCAATCAGAAACAAAAGCAGTTTTCGCCGTTCAAAAGAGGCCGTTGCTAAGGTAAGCGGCAGCGACATCACGGCCACGACCCAGGCGTATCCCGTGATAATGAGCCCGGTAAACGAGACCGATTCATCCAGGCTTTCGGCAATTTCCGGCAATAGACCGACCGGCAAAAATTCCGACGTATTGAAAACAAACGTAGCAAACGCCAGACCGATAATCGGTAGCCACGACTGAATCTGCGGTGTTTTCTCACTGGTGCGTGTCATAAACGACCCCGCCAAAAAATTTTCCCTTCCCCCTCAAAGGGGTGGCATTTTAGGCAATTGTTTGCCCTTGGCAATAAGGAAAAGGCTTTAATTTGCTTAGGAAAAAACACGTTCTCGGAAAACACAGCACCCGGCACACGATGGCGCACCCTGGTGCGACCGTCGGCGACTCTTTATCCGCTTCCCGCTCACGATGCTCCTGAGAGTGCCGGGTGCGTCAAGCGAGCCCTACATGTCGCTTAGCGTCAGCAAGCCTGTTTCAACTTGCATTCCGTGCAAAATTGTTTTCCTCAGATGGTCGACTTTTTCCAAAAATTCCTTTTCTCGAAACGCTTTGCGCTGTCGTTTGACTTCGGCCACATAGGCCGATTGTCTCGACACGCCGAGCGCAACGATATCGACTTCGTTTTGCGCACCCCCGGCACCCGATGCCGTATCCCACCACGCACCGACTTGTCGATATCGGCCGGTTTCCATCAAGGCTTCCCGGAACCAGCGTTCCAACATCGGACCGGAAAAGGTCGGATAATCCGCCAAGATTTTTTCCGCTGTTGATGCTGTAAATCCCGCTTGCAGTAGTCCTTCATCTGCCGCAATGAAACGACACCAAAATCGTAAAAACGTATCTTTTATCACCCAGCGTGACGACTTTGTCAACGGCTTGGCAAGTATCGGTCGCCTGCGTTCGATAAATCCGCAGAATTCAAGCCGCTCCAAATAAGGCGAGATATTCTTCAACCCCGACCGTGTTTCAATATCGGCGTATTTTGTGGCTCCGAGGGCAATGGCCGTCATGATGGCCTGGTATCGGTTGCTCCCTTCCCCGATTTCCAAACGCAGCAAATCTCGCCCTTCAACCTTGTAAATCGTTCCGGGCGAGAGCATCCAATCGACGATTTTAGGAAGCGTCACGGCTCCGTTATCCAGCAAATCAGCCACGTAAAACGGCACTCCGCCCGTAAAGGTATACAAAGCCAATAAATCGTCTTTTCGATAGTCGGGAGCCGCTTGTGCTAAGGCCTCCTTAAGATCTGACGGGGAAAAAGGCTTAACCCTTAACTTGGTCGTTGCACGCACGAAAAGCGGCTGATGAGCGTCTTCGAAAATCCGATACATCATCGAATACGACGAGCCGCTCAAGATAAGATGCATTCGGGAAGTATCTTTCAAGCGATCCCAAGTGTCCTGCATGCAACTGAAAATTGCAGGATTGACCGTGGCAAAGTTTTGGAACTCGTCGATAACAAGCGTGAAGTGCCTTTCCTTGCTAAAAAGCATCAACGCTTCAAAAAGGTCCGAAAAGTTCTGAATCCCTGTCGGCAGGAAGAGATTCAAAACCTGGCTCGCAGCCTGAGTAAAGCGCTCACACAGTTGCGCCTCCGTGGTCTGTGTGACAAAAAAATAGAGTGCAACTTGATTGCGAACGCTTCTTTGGATGAGGGTCGTCTTACCGACTCGACGACGCCCGGTAACGATTGTCATCCGAGCCGGCCCCTTTTGTGCAGCGATGCGTGTTCTCTCCAAGACTGCGAGTTCTGTTTGGCGTCCGTAAAATTCCATAGCGCAAGTTACATAATCTAGATTATCATAATGCGAATTATGTAAGTTTTCGGCTTAAAAATCAACCCATTCCCTGCTGGGCTACGTCAGCGAAAACCTAACCGGGACGCCTCTTTTGTCAGTGAAGAGAGCATCAAACTCGATAGGTGTCACACAAAAACCTATAAAAGTGTGAGAAAAATCACATAAATCCATATAAAAATGTGATTCGACGGGTTTATGAGACGAACGATCTTAAAAAGCCGAGAAATTGGACGGGCAACACGCGCACGAAACGAACCGAACAATTCGTCGCAATTTGTGCTAGGCAAAACCCGCGTTTTTCTTGCAAATTCCGAGAACGCGCGGCATACTCCTGTTAGTTTTACCGGTTTTATTCTTTTCGCCGGATACCCAGAAAAGACACAACCTGACCCCTCGCGGGCGTTGCCCCGCGGATATGCATCGGTTCTGCATCGGGGGTCACGCTTTTCTTCGTGCGGGGGTTTTCTTTTTTTCCCGCAGTGATTAGGAGCATGACCATGATGCAATTTACCGATTGTATTTCGGCCCGAGCGTTCGGATTGGATTCGGACAAAACGGTCCTCGGTTTCAAACAAGACACCTCCCGAATCGGGAGAATCGTTCCCATCGACCCGGCTCACAGTTTTGACCCGGATTTTTTCGAAGCCTTACGACTTTGGTGGGAATGGAACGACACGCGCGCTCCGCTTTATATTTCCGGTCCCACAGGATGCGGAAAAACAAGCGGTGTCATGCAGTTTCTCGCACGTGTCGGCGCACGCGCAAGCACCGTGACCTGTCGCGCTCGCATGGATAAAAACGACTTGATCGGATCGTACACGGTCTGTGAGCAAGGCGGCTTTATCTGGCAAGACGGCCCGGCCTCGGCAGCTTGGCGGCACGGCTTGGTGCTCGTCATTAACGAGTTTACGTTGGCGCCCCCGGAAGTTTGGGTCTCGGCCAACGACATTCTCGAAGGCGATGCCCTTGTCAACGACCGCACGGGCGAAGTTCTCGCGCGTCACCCCAATACCCGTGTCATCATCACCGATAACACGGCACCCGGGGGCGATGCCACGGACTACCTTGCGCGTAACGACCAGGATGCAAGCGTAATCGACCGATGCTGGCACATACGGCTGAACTACCCGGATGCCGGCGCCGAAACGGCGATGCTCGAAGCCAAACTTCGACCGTATACCGATTCGTTCGGCCCCTTTGAGGCCAAGGCCGTTCGCGCTGCCGTGCGCTTTGCCCGTAAGTCCCGGGAAAGCGCGTCCCTACAATGCTCACATCCGGTTTCCTGCCGAGTTCTCGAGCGCTTTTTAGGGATTCTTTTCCGGATGAAAACGGCAACAGCAAACCCATCCTCGGACGTTTTGGAAAAGGCGCTTTCCCTGGCGCTGACCGCCGGGCTCAGTCAAGACGATACGGCCTATTTGCAGCAACTCGCGCATTTTGAGTTTGCTTCTCTTTGCCCGTAACGCCCCGCCTGACACCCCGCCTTTTCCTTTCCCGATTCATTGCTTCTTAGTTCGCACCCTAAGGCTCTTTTTGTCTTGGCTTGTCGGACTCTATGAGTCTTTTTTGAAATCAGGTTCCCCACACACAAACGACGCATGCCTCGGAGCTATCCGGTGCTGCGCCGTTTGCCCGGGGTTTTTGTCTGGGAACCCTGACACCAAATGATGCCCTTTCTTTTGCTGTGAAGGTTTCCGAAGGTCTCTTATGTTTTTCTTTCGCAAAAAACATGAACGCGTTCTATTTGATGCTCCCGTGGCCGGCCAACGCCTCGGAGATCTCTTGGAGCGCCTGATCGGCTCTCTTGCAACGCCCGAGGCTGATTCCGTCTCGCGCGTTGCGGCGATTTGCCGAGCACTTCCCTTTGTTTCCGAGAAAGTGACACAAGTGGCCTTACGCGCCTATTTAGAAACCAAAACCCCGACCGTCTTTTTAACGGCCTACGGCGCTGCCCTGGCGCTTTCAGAAGGTCCTAAAGCCTTTTTATCTCTTAAAAAGCACCTGACGCGTCCTGACTTTTTACTTACGGTCCGCTGCCTTTCGCGCTTGAAACTTCTCATCTTTGACGGGGCTCTCGAGGAAAAGGAGTTTTTCACGCTACTTCGTGCCTTGATGCCTCTTTCTCCCTCGGCCTTGTGGCGCGCCCAGGGAGCGTTTCTTATCGCTGCTTCTCGCGTTTCTCCGACCGAATATATGTACGCGTGCGAGCGCCTCTTTTTAAGAACGCGCGTCGTGACGGACGCTGCGTTTGATCGGGCTGTAAAGAACCTAACTCAAGTGTCCCTTCTTTCTCACGTCAAGCGCGCCAAATGCTTTAAAACAGGCGTTGCTTACGAGCCGATGTTTGAAATCTTTGCGCCGATTAAGGCCTCGATTTTGACGCTTTTTGCGCGTCGCAACGCCGAGCTCCTGCACCGAGAAAAGCTCTATCTACAAGAAGACGGGGCCCTAAGAGCCAAAGTCAACTTAAAAATCGGTGCCTGCGCATTTCGGCTTCCCGCCACGTTGGCCGCATCGCAATCGGGTGCCTTTGCCGAGGTTCTTGCCAAGACCCTGACGCTCGCCGGTTCCTCTTCGCGCGAAAAGGCGTTTTACTTTGTCGACACCCACCGCATTAATCGCGCCGACAGTCTGCCGCGCACAGGTCCCATCGCCCTGTTTGTTCCGTTAAAAACCCTTGCGGATGCCTTTTTATCGGACGATGCCCTCTTACGGGAACTTGCGGAAAACTTTTGCATCTACTCCGGGTCCGAGGCCACGTCCGAAGGCGTTGTCGTGCGTTACCGAATGGGGTCCACAACCGAAGGGCGAGTCGCTCCCTATGAGGCTGACCCCGTCAGCGGCATCCTTTTTATCAATCAAGCTCGAGAACACACCGATCGTGCCACAAGAGACATTACGCGGCGCCTGATGTCGGAGAAGCGAAAGCTCATCAAAGACGGCATCCTTAAGGCCGATGCCCCCAAAGGAAAAATTCATGAGGCCAAATGCGCCTTAGATGCGGCCTTGACACTCCGTGAGAAATCCTTCCCTTAAGGTGTCCCGATGAAAGCTCCTTTAGAAAACCCGCTTTTCTTAAGCCCGATACGGCCCCTTTTAGCGGCCCTTTTTTTGACAAGCCCGGTGGCATATGCCTTAAAAGAGAATTTTCTTTCTTTCGAGGGGGTTTTCCCCCTTGATTTTCCCGTGCTGCCCGAGGAAGCGCTTCCCGTCCTCGTCGCTTCCTTTCTTCTTTTTCTTTACTCGTTATTTCGTGCTATTCAAGCCCTAACTCGTCTTCGTGCACGCGCGGCCCTAGCGGGTTTCCCGTCGGAGTTTTTAAGTAGCGAGCGACTTTACCGGCTCATCAAACACATTCCCGCCGACTCCGTTTATCTCGGGCGCGGCTTTGTCTGGACACCGGAACTTGCCAACACCGCCTATCGCCTCACGGACGCGCTCTTAGACCCTTACAAGATTCCTACCTTTTTGCGTGCCCTTTTGACCGGTACCCGCGGCAAAAAAGCGAACGCCATCGGTCAAGGGTGGTTGCACGGCATCGGCCCGAGCGAGACGCCTGTCCTATTAACGGAGAAGGCGGCCGACGGCAGCACGCTCATTGTCGGGACCACGCAATCAGGAAAAGGCGTTTTACTCACGCTTCTAATAAGCGAAGCGATTTTCCGTGGCGAACCGGTTCTCATCATCGATCCAAAAAATAGTCCCCGAACCTTGGCGGCCCTTCAAAGAGCAACCGACCTTGCAGGGCACGCACCGCCCCTTGTGTTTCACCCGACATCCGACACAGGGGTGCGCATGAATCTGCTTACAAACTACGGACGTCTTTCGGAAATTGCGAGCCGCATCACGTGGTGCTTAAACGAAACCGGGCCCTTTGTCGCCTTTGCCTGGAAGGCCGTTTATACGGCCGCCTCTTTACTGGTTGCCTCCGGAAAGCCGATCACCTTAGTGGCTCTTTCCGAGGCCTTGGCGGGCGGCCCGATTGACCTAGTTTTCCGGACGGCTGCATACCACTTCGGTCAAAGCCGACTACTCGAAGAAATGGCTTTAACCGGGAAAAAAGGCGAGCGTGAGCAACTCCAATGCGTTCTTGATTCTCACCTGACTGAAAACCCCGACCCCTCGTTTCCCTTCAAAGAAGCGCTCTCGCTTTTAACAGCGGACCCTGACCATGAAGCCAAGTTAATTGCAGGTCTCCAGCCGCTTTTGACGAGTCTTACAGCCGGGCCCTTAGCCGAAAGCCTTTCTCCGACATCCGAAGACCCCTTAAGGCCTCTTATGAGTTTGAAGCGCCTTGTGAAGGAAAAGGGCGTTTTGTACGTTGCAACCGATGCCCTTGCCGATTCCTTTACGGCGAGTTCCGTCGCAACGCTTCTTTTGGCAGATCTTGCGGGCCTTGCCGCCGCTCGCTACAACACGCGCGAACCGCCCACGCGGATTCACTTATTTATCGATGAGGCATCGAACGCCATGAGCGAAGCGTTAATCGAAATCCTTAATAAAGGCGCGGAGGCCGGCATTCGCACGACTTGTGCGATGCAAACGGTCAGTGACCTTACGGCTCGGCTTAAAAGTGAAGCCGCCGCCCGCATGGCTCTCGGAAACTTTAATAACCTCATTGCGCTTCGCACGAAGGACCTGGAGACCGCGCGCTTTGCCATCGAAACCTTCGGGCGCACGAAGATTGCCTCGACGACCACGGGACTTGTAAGCCAAAGTGCTTCCGATGCCCCCGGGCGGTTTTCCGCCGGGTTTACGCGCCGCGAAACGAGCGAGCGCGAGTCCCTTTTAGAGGCCTCGTGGCTTGGACGCCTTCCCAATACCGAGTACTTTGCCTCGCTTGCCGGAGCAACCCTCGTTAAGGGTCGCGTTCCGATTGTGTCAAACAAGGATTGATCACGGATTAAAGGAAGCCCCATGACCCTCGCGCGCGTTGTCACAATCAGTGTTCTATTCCTTGCCGGGAGCATTCTTGCCGCCGCGTGCTCTTTTGATGTGAGCGCCTATGGGGCTGCCCTTGCCGCTCTTGATGTTTCATCGCCATTACCAAGCACACTTTTCTCGGAGAGACTCGCTACCTGGATCGGTCACGCCGAACTTGCGCGCCTTATCAAAGCCCTTTTTACGGCGCTTCCCTTAAATGAAATCTCTCTGAACCTTGCGCTTTCCTGGCGTCTTTTCTCGGCGCGCTTAAGTGCCTTTGAAACCCTTTGGTGTTTTTATGCCTTGGCCTTTATCGCGGTCCTTGCCGACGGGGCTCTTGCGCGGTGCGAAGCAATCGATCGCTATGAAGCGTATTCGCCCAATCGCTATTCGATTGCCGTGCGGCTTGCGATATTTCTCTTGGCTGCGTTTTTAACGACCCTTGCCCTTCCTGTCTGGCTATCCGTCCCATTGGCGCAAGGGTTACTGATGCTCGGAATTTGTTGTGCGCGAAGCGGCGTTCGGAACTTTCACCGATTCGAACGGTAAAAGAATCCTGCCTCACGAAGCGTTTTGACAAAGTGACCTGAGATGCCCTGACTGAAATGACCTTCAGATCCCCGACTAGCCTACCTTCTTGGCATACGGGTTCTTGGAAGTTTTCATCTCAAGCCGCAAGGGTGTGCCCGCCAAATTGAACTTATCGCGGAAAAAACCTTCCAAGTAGCGCTTATAACTTTCGGACACGGCTTCAAGACTATTGCCGTGAATGACAATGACCGGGGGATTTTGTCCGCCCTGGTGAGCGTAGCGTAGTTTCGGGCGCACCCGACCGGCACGGGCCGGCAGTTGCTGGGCCGTGGCTTCCAAAAGAGCGCGCGTTAACTTGGGTGTCGGAAGCTTGGCAAAACTTGCGTCATACGCCTCGCGCACGGCGCGCATCAGGTGATTAAGTCCGTTTTTCTTCTTGGCTGAAATATGTACGAACCGTGCCCAACTTAAGAAACGGAACTTACGCTCAATGTCGATATCGGCTCGGGAGCGCTCGTACGAATCAAGGCCGTCCCATTTATTGACAGCCACGACAAGAGCCCGCCCGGAATCTAAGGCATAGGCAGCGATGTGTGCATCGTGGGCCGTAATGCCGTCGACGGCATCAAGGACCAAAATGACGACATTGGCCTCGGCAATAGCCTGAAGGGTTTTAACAACCGAAAACTTTTCAACCGTCTCAAAGACCTTGTTTTTCTTGCGTAAGCCTGCCGTATCGATGAGAGTAAAGGCATTGTCTCCCGATTCAAAATCCACGCGCACGGCATCGCGCGTAGTGCCTGGCATATCGTAGGCAATCAGGCGCTCTTCGCCGATCAGGGCATTAATGAGCGTGGACTTTCCGACGTTGGGACGCCCGGCTACAGCCACTTTAATGCGACCGTCCTCTGCGGCTTCCTCGTCAGATTCGTCGCCGACAAAGGGCGTTAACACCGCATTCATGAGCGCGGCAACGCCGCCCCCGTGACTGGCGGAAATCCGAACGGGATCTCCGAGCCCTAATTCATGAAATTCAGCCGTGTGGCGCTCATCGAGGCCCTCGGCTTTGTTGACAATGAGGTGAATATCGCGCCCGGTTGTTCTTAAGCGCCGTGCGATGCGCTCGTCTTGGGGCGTGAGACCGGCCCTCGCATCGCAAAGGAAAAAGACGACATCGGCTTCGGCAATCGCGGCTTCCGCTTGCCGGGCCATCTCGCGCACAATGCCCTCGCCCTTTACGGGTTCAAAGCCTCCCGTATCGATGACAAGGTACGGGCAAGGCCCCACGCGCCCTTCCCCGTATTGGCGATCACGTGTCAGGCCCGCGTAATCTGCCACAATGGCATCGCGCGTGCGCGTTAAGCGATTAAAAAGCGTCGACTTGCCGACATTGGGTCGGCCGACCAAAGCAATGACCGGAAGCATACCGTACCGTTTTACTTCAAAGCATTTTGCGGCAACACGGGCCGCAGAAACACGAGTTTTCCCTCGTCGGTTTGAAAAAGCGCCCCGCCGTCGAAAGGAACCGGCGCACTGACACTTGCACCGGAAATCTGCGAGCGTGCGACGGTTTGACCGGTCCTTGTGTCAAGGAAACTTACGACTCCGTCATAGTCTCCGAACGCAAGCCCCCCGCTTGTGACAACCGGGGCACTTACGGACCGCCAGCGATACTCGGAATTGGTCCAAGCGGGTGTTCCCGTATCGTGATCGAAGGCGTAAAGCGCGCCGTCAGACGCCGTCACATACACGTGAGTGCCGTCAGTCACAGGGCCCGAAACGGCATCCACTGGCCGCGTCCAGACCATATGGCCGTCTTCGGCACTGATGCACAAAACGCGCCCCTGGTAGGAAGCCGCACACATAAGCGTTGCATCGACCATCGGGGCTCCGACCACGTCCGAAAGGCGATCGACTTCCGTTGTCCCTTTAGGTTCCGAGACAGGGATTTCAAAAACAGGTTTCCCGGTCGCATCTAAAGCGAGTAGGCGCCCGGAATTTTCTCCGATGAGAACGCCTGCCGGTGAAAACCGCATCTCGCGAGCCACGCGAAGCGACAAGGCAGGCGACTGCGTCTGATAGCGCCAACGCCGCTCGCCCGAGACGGCGTCATAGCACGAAATGCGCGTATCGGACGTACGCACAAGGACAACGCCGGACCCGACGAGCGGAGGTGTGACCATCTCGGCACTTAATTTAGCCGACCACAGGGCTTTGCCGGTTTCATCGAAAACCGCCAATTGGCCTGAGGCCGTTCCGAGTGCCACCGTGTGACCGTCACTTCCGACTCCGGCCGTTACGGTTGAACGAACGGGCACTTCCCAAAGGGTCTTCCCGGTTGCCGGGTCAATTTTATAAAGCGACGAAGCCCCGGCCGCATAGATGCCCGTTGACGTTAAAGACGGCGTGAGCAACCCTGCACGGTTATCTCCGAGAGAAACGCTCCAAACCTTTTCTACTTGAAATTGAGGCGTCACCTTTGTTAGGTCCGCAGGCTCCCGGGTGCTTGTCGAAGAGCACGCCGTAAGGGCCAATGCAGCGAGCGCGCAAAAGACCGGTCCGAGACTATGTCGCAGTGTTGTCATACCAATCTCCCGATGAGTCTCTTTCCTATTGTTCGGCAGGCAAGGACTCGAGTTTAATCGTCACGAAGGGCGTAAGGATATTGACGCGTTTGTCAGCCTCGATGGAAGCCTTCCAGGCTTTGCGAGCATTTTCCATGTCGCCCAAGGCGTAGTAAACGTCCCCGAGGCGGTCCTGATAGATCACAACATCGCCTTCGGGGGGCTCGATGCCCTTTAAGACGGAAAGAGCTTCTTCGGGTTTTCCGAGATCTAAATTAACCCCGGCCAAGCGCACCCGCGCGAGCGTCGCGTATTCGGGGCGCTTGCCGGTTTCGATGACCCAGGTTAAGGCTTTTTTCGCACCTTCCAAGTCCCCTTCGTTAACGGCGGCTGCCGCCCGAGAAAAGGCCGCGAGCGAGGCAAACACGTGCTTGGGGTACTCTTTCACCAGGCCCTCGGACAAGGACTTGACGTTTTTCTTTTCGTCCATGACAACGGCGTTTTGCAGTTGCACGTAGGCAGCCGTCGCTTTGGCGCCCTGATTTTTTTCATAGTACCGATAGCCGTTGTAGCCGGCAAAAGCCAAGCAGGCCACGGTAATGACCGCCGTAATGGGGGTACCCCATTTTTCCCACCACGCTTTCAGTTGATCCAGTGACTCTTGTTCTTCTAAATCGTATGCCATAGTGTCTTTTCCTAAAACGAACGTATCCTACCGTAGGAAAGCGCTCTAGAAGGTATCCGAACGCACAATTGTTTCAATTTCGCCCATCAAAATGCGTTTTTGCTCATCGAAAACCTGATTTCCGGCTTCATCGCGCAGGCGTTTGACGGAAACAGCGTGATTCGCGACTTCCTCTTGCCCGGCGATAACGACCCAGGTTGCCATCGAGGCGTCGGCCCGCTTCATTTGCGACTTAAAGGATGTGCTTCCTGCGTGCACGATGGTCGGAATGCCGGCATCCCGAAGGTGCTCGCCGATGGCGCGGGCAATTAACTCCGTCTCCCCTCCCTGGTGCGCAATGTACACGCGGCACAGGGGCGCCTCAAAGGTTTTTCCGCCTTCTTGCATGAGTTCGATGACGCGCTCGGCGCCCATCGCAAATCCGGCCGCGGGCGTCTCGCGCCCGCCGAGAATGCCGATTAAGGGGTCGTACCGTCCGCCTCCGCAAATCGTCCCCTGAGCTCCGAGTTTATCGGTGGTCCATTCGAACACCGTGTGGTTGTAGTAATCCAAACCGCGCACCAGGCGAGGATTGATTGTGTAGTCAATCCCTAACGACGTAAGACCCTTTTCCAGAGTCGTTAAAAACGCCAACGAGTCGGGGCCCAAAAAGTCAATAAGTTTCGGGGCCTTGGCGACCACGTCCTGCAATGCCGGATTTTTCGTATCGAGAATGCGAAGGGGGTTGGACGTGAGGCGCCGCTTGGCCTCATCGTCCAAAACATCGATGTGTTCGGTTAAATAATCAATCAAAGCCACTCGGTGCTCGGCGCGCTCGGGGGCCGCTCCGAGGCTATTTAATTCCAATTTGGCATCAATGCCGAGCATCTTCCACAAGCGATGCGTCATCGCCAAAAGTTCAACGTCGATATCGGGACCTGCAAACCCCAAAGCCTCGCACCCGAATTGGTAAAACTGACGATACCTGCCGCGCTGCGGACGCTCGTGGCGAAACATCGGTCCGAAGTACCATAAGCGTTGCGGAGCGTTATAGGTTAAGTTGTGCTCGATAGCCGAGCGCACGACGGCACTTGTCCCTTCGGGCCGAAGCGTAAGCTTTTCTCCGTTTAGGCTATCTTCAAAGGAGTACATCTCCTTTTCGACAATATCGGTCACCTCTCCGATGCCGCGGCAAAAAAGCGCCGTCGATTCCAAAATCGGCGTGCGAATCTGTCGGTACCCGTAGCTTGCGGCCGCCTCGCGTGCCGCTACTTCAAAGCGCTCCCAAACGGGAGTCTGATCGGGGAGCATGTCGTTCATGCCCTTGATACCGGTAATTTTGGCGTTTCCCATCGTTTACCACCACGTATTTAAGATTTCTTGGCCCAGCGTTTTGCGACGTACTGCTCGATGAGCGCTTGGAAATCGGTCTCGATATTTTCGCCCTTTAATGCGGCAATCTTTTGCCCGTCGGCAAAAACGGGCGCCACGGGCGCTTCACCGCGTCCCGGAAGACTTAGGCCGATATCGGCGTTACTCGCTTCGCCCGGGCCGTTGACCACACACCCCATGACGGCAATACGCATCGCTTCGGACCCCGGGGCCGATTCTTTCCACACCGGGCCCCGGCGCGCGACAAATTCTTGCGTTGAGAGTGCCAGGCGCTCAAAAAGCGCATTATTGGTTCTTCCGCATCCCGGGCACGAAGTGACAAGCGGGCAAAAGCGCCGCATCCCGAGGCTTTGTAAGACTTCACGCGCAACGAGTACCTCTTCGGTGCGCGACTTTCCGGGTTCGGGCGTAATCGACACACGAATCGTATCGCCAATCCCTTCGGATAGAAGAATCGACAAGGCGGCCGTACTTGCGACACACCCTTTGGTGCCGATTCCCGCTTCCGTAAGGCCCACGTGTAGGGGAATCCTGGTTGCATCGGCAAGCTTTCGGTAGACGTAAATGAGATCGGCCACATCGCTTACCTTAGCCGAGAGCACAAGTTGCGTTTCTTTAAGCCCGAAATCAAGTGCCTCGCGGGCACTTGCCAGCGTGCTTTCGACAACGCAGTCAAGGAACACGTCCCGAGCGTCTTTCCCGGTTTCGCGCCCCTCGGCAATGCGCTTTTCTAAAAGTTCCTTATCAAGCGACCCACCGTTCACACCGATACGCACGGCTTTCCCGTACCGGCACGCCGTCTCGATCATCGTTGCGAAGTTTTCTTCGTGAAGGACGCCTTTACCGACATTGCCCGGATTGATGCGGTATTTACTCAGGGCCTGTGCACACGCCGGTTCCGCTTTAAGGAGTTTGTGTCCGTTATAGTGAAAGTCGCCCACTAAGGGCACAAAGCAGCCGGCCTTTTCAAGCGCTTCACGAATGTGCGGAACGGCGCGCGCCGCCGCCGGTGTGTTAACCGTCATGCGCACAAGTTCGCTTCCGGCACGCGTAAGCTCCACAACTTGCCTAACGGTCTCGGAAACGTCCTCCGTGGCGGTATTGGTCATCGACTGCACGACAATCGGCGAGACGCCGCCGATTCGAACTGCCCTATCTCCGTCGCCGACACAAACAAGAGCCGTTTGACGGCGCGGCAAAAAGACCGATTTCATCGCTCACTCCCTTTTTTCGTCGCAGCAAAGAGATCGGCTGCCTCTTCTTTTTGAATCACGAGGCGCTCGGCTCGGCGCGTTCTGTCTTTAACTTCCCCGGCAAGCTGTCCGCACGCCGCGGCGATGTCATCGCCTCGGCGACGCCGCACGGTCGTCACGATGCCTGCGCTGTTTAAAATCTGCGCAAACGCCGTGATGCGGTCCTCATCGGGGGCCTTTAGCCCCGAATCGGGAAAAGCATTAAAGGGAATGAGATTGAACTTACAAGGAACGTCCCGCACGAGGTCAATCAATCGATACGCCATCGCATCGGCATCGTTCACACCGCCCAAAAGCAAATACTCAAAGGTAATAAAGTCCCGAGGCGCGACAGCCAGATAACGCCGGCACGCGGCCATAAGGTCGGCGAGCGGATGCTTTTTATTAACGGGCATGATCTTGTCGCGTAGCGCATCGTCGGGCGCATGAAGGCTTACGGCCAGGGCCACGGGAACCGAGGCTGCAAGCTTATCGATTTGGCGCACAAGACCGCAGGTGGAAACCGTCACACGACGACGCGAGAGCCCGTAGGCATTGTCGTCTAAAAATAGGCGCAAGGCCGGCAATACGGCATCAAGGTTTTGTAGAGGCTCTCCCATCCCCATCAAGACGACGTTACTGATGACGCGGTCGTTGGGGTCGGTGATGCCGGCTTCACGCCTTAATGTCCGCTCTGCCGTCCAAACCTGACCGACGATTTCTGCGGTCGTGAGATTGCGATTAAACCCTTGTTTGCCCGTTGAGCAAAATAGGCACCCCATCGCGCACCCGGCCTGCGAAGAAATACAGAGCGTTCCGCGGTTTTCCGAGGGGATGAAAACGGTTTCGACGGCGTTGCCGTTTCCGACGTCAAAAAGCCACTTACGCGTGCCGTCGGCAGCGTACCGACAATCCAAAACCGCAGGAGCCTGAATTTGTGCCGTTTCTGCAAGCTTGGCGCGAAACGATTTCGCAAGGTTCGTCATGTTCTCGAAGTCGTCTTCGCAAAACCGGTGAATCCAGCGCACAAGCTGAACGGCGCGATAGGGTTTTTCCCCCATCGCGGCGCACCAGGACTTAACCTCTTCCGGGTCAAGTCCTAAGAGATTGACGCGCGAATCGACTTCGGACACGGACGAAACAGTCAAACGATCGGGCCGATTAGCGGGAATGAATGGAAAGTGTCGGGAAGAAGTAGGCAATTTCCACAGCAGCCGTGGCCGGAGCATCCGAACCGTGAACGGCGTTGGCATCGATCGAAGATGCAAAGTCCGCGCGAATCGTGCCCGGGTTAGCCTTCTTCGGGTCGGTTGCGCCCATGAGCTCACGATTCTTGGCGATGGCGTTTTCGCCTTCGAGCACCTGAATCATCACCGGGCCCGAGGTCATGAATTTAACGAGGTCGGCGAAGAAGGGGCGCTCGCGGTGCACGGCATAAAAGCCTTCGGCTTCGCTCTTGGATAAAAGGCGCATCTGGGCCGCCACAATTTTCAGGCCCGCGTCTTCAAAACGCGAATAAATCTTGCCGATGACATTCTTGGCCACGGCATCGGGTTTAATAATCGAAAGGGTACGTTCAACAGCCATTTTGACTCTCTTTTATTGAAAATAACGCTGCGTCGCAGCGCAGGAAAAACACGTCTTAACCCCAGGCACTTCAGAGGCTAAGAAATTCAAATACAACAGTCCGACCCACGATGACCTTCGGGTCCGGAAAGCGTGCGCGATTTTAGCATGTTGCAACAGGGCCAACAGCGAAAATGGTGAGGGCTTTTCTTTGAAAAAAAGCGAAACGCAAAGAGGGGGCGATTGTCCGATGCGGCAGGAGTTCTTTCGGGATTAAGAGTTCAGAAAAACTTCTTTTGCATCTTCCTTGCTAACGATGCTTTTCAGGGGGGCAAAACATTACGCTCAGAGGGGCGCAAAACAGGGTGGAAAATATGACGCATTAAGCCTCTGATTCCTCTCTGTTTTAAGACAGGCCATTACGGCGCTACGCGATTGGCTTTTACGGCGCTGTCACCTCCCGAACTTTTCCGTAACACCCGCGCCCGAGAAGTGCACGGTAGAAAAGTTGTCCACAGCCTCGACAACTTAGCCTACATACCGGACCGTAGACCGAGGCCGCGGGGAAGCTCAAGCAGTCCGGTTGCGCTTCATACAAGGGCGTGGGCACGCTGAGACATAAGCGCCCAAAAGCTATCCTCTCACCGTGAATCCTGATTTCTCCGGACAAGACGAACTCAAGAACCGCCGTCCGGATTCCCTGGGCATTTGCAAAGAGAGCGGAAGCCTATTTTGACAATTAATGTTTCCTCTCTTGCGACTATTTGTCAGGAAGTTGCCCCACGGAAACAGCGCAATCTTTGCAACAGAAAGCAATTCCATAAGCAAGTTTTCGAGAACACCGCAATTTATCAAAATACTCGCAGTAGCGCTTTTCTTGAATCTGCGAAAGTGCGTCGTCCGCCGTTTCATACAGGTCATCGGGATCTTTGCAGTACTTGATTTCGATAACAACACCCGTACGACCGGACATCGTTTCTGAAAGAAAAGCGATGTCAGCATATCCGTTTCCAGCCTCCGGCTGAGATTTGTAGTTGCTGACAAGGGAACCGGCACAGGAAAAAATCCCGTTTAAAAAGCCATGATAAAAGTTCTCCGAAGGTGCCTTTGTTGCCGTGTCCCTGATTGAAACAAATCCGCGCAAAAGGGTCTTCAAAAGTATGGAGACCTCGCTCGGATTTCCGGCTAGAACGGCTTTAACAAATGCATGCACACCCTGAGCGAACGACGGATTATCACTTGAAAAATACGCCTGAATGTTCGTCTTGAATGTTTCAAGAATCTCCCGATTGGGGATTTTCACCTCGTAGGTCGTATTCGAAGAGCCCTTCGGGGAGGAATTGACAAGCGTCAAATACCCGGTTGCAAGAAGCAGTGTCCAAAAATCCTGCGAACGATGATGCTTCATGTCGCCGTAACTGAGTTGTTCGTTGACATCAATTTCAATTGAGCCGCCGTCAACCAGCGTCTGCATTTTCTCGCTATCTTGCTTATCAAGGAACCCTAAAAACTCGCGTACGGCATCGTTGCTACTCGTATTGGCCCAGTAGTTTCTCGGCTCAAACGCGCGTGGATCGGCACTATGGAGGGTTTCTGAGCAAAAGTTGATGACATCCCAAGGACAATAGATTTCTTTTCCGCCGATTCGGTAGCCGTCATACCACTTTCTAACTCCGGACCTTTGCTCGGCAAGTCCGTAGTATTCGAGCATGGTGTCAACTTCCGATTGCGTAAATCCGATGGCCTCGGCAAGCCGCAGATCCTTAGACCAAACCGTGTTAATCGTCAGGTTATTGAGTCCCGTAAAGATGCTCTCTTTACTCACGCGTAAACATCCTGTCAGGATAGCCTTTTTAAGATAAGGCCTTGCCTCGCTCCCTGTCTGCGGGTCAGCTTTTAACGCTTCGCCCAAAAAACCGCGAATCAGGGGAAGCATCTTATCGTAGTAACCGCTCGCTGCCGCCTTGGCAAGCGGCACGTCATACTCATCGATTAGGACAACAACTTGCCTCCCGAAATGCTGCGATAGGAAAGCAATCATCCTCTGCAAAAAAGACTGCACATCATCCTGGTGCGCCAAATCTCGCATGTAGTTCAGGTTTTTGTACAACTTGAAAAATTCCTTATCTTCATGGGAAAGATTCGGGCTGTTTTCCAGGAAAGAAAAGGCCATGGCGACCTGAGTCAGATTGCGCGCAAAAGCCTGATAGGCTCTTTGAAACGTCGGTCCTTCAGCCGACTTAAGCGACAGGAAAATCGTCGGGCACTGACACATGTAGGTCTTACAAAACTCCGCCTCTTTAAGGATTTCGAGACCCTCGAAAAGGTCTCTTCGTTCAGTGACCTCCCCTGGACGATTGACATCAATCTGCAGGAAATTCTTCAGCGTATCCATGAAAAGAGTCTTTCCGAAACGCCTCGGCCGAGTTATCAGAAGGACATCGGCAGAATCATCGACCAAAACCCGCTTGATAAAAGCCGTCTTATCCACGTAATAACGATTGTTTCGTCGCAATTCAACAAATGACTGTGTCCCGACCGGTAAACTTTTCATCGTAGGAAACTCAAGAAATTCAGTGTGTTATGTTGAAGTTTATCATGAGCATAATTGAGAGAAGCCGTTTTCCTTAAGACAAACGCAATCCTTCTTTATCGTGTTCCGGCCCTTGAACCAACGATTTGTCACATTTGGTGTGCAAAAAAGCCTCGGCCAAACAAAAAACGACTTAGGAAACTAAAAAACGCCCTCAACCGAGGCAACCCAGAACCCCGGCCGAGGGCGCAATCAAAGCAAAGACGCGCTATGCTTGACCTATCGGCAAACCCTAAAACACGACGATTTAAGAAGTTTGCGGCGTTCCCGGTTCCAAAACCGCCATGCTTTCAACGTGCGAGGTGTGCGGGAACATATTCATGATGCCGGCTTGACGCACGCGCCAGGCGCCCGTGTGCACGAGAATGGCAAGGTCACGCGCAAGCGTTGCCGGATTGCACGACACGTAGACCACGCGGGCAGGCTTTTCCGGCGTCTCGGAAAGCACGTGTGAAAGCGCCTCGGCCCCTTCCCGAGGCGGATCGATTAACACGCGGTCAATTGGCCCCACTTCCCGATTTAAGGCATCCCAATCGTCAAGCGACCAGGTAAATAGATTCCGGGCGCGGAAGGTTGCTTTATCCGAAAGAGCATTTTGACGAGCACCGGCCCGTGCGCGCTCGACCAGTGCTTCGCTTCCTTCCAGCCCGATGACGACATCAGCGCGACGAGCGAGCGCCAAGGTAAAGTTTCCGAGACCGCAGAAAAAGTCTGCCACATGGCTATCGGGCATCGGAGCCAAAAGCCGTACGGCGCGAGAGACCATCGCTTCGTTCATCGCAGGATTAACTTGCGTAAAGTCCGTCGGCGTAAAGGCAATTTGCACCCCGAATTCGCGGTGCACGAGTTTTAGGGCATCGCGGTTTTCGGGAGCGACCGGGTACGCCGAATCCGGGCCCTTGGGCTGCAACCACAAATCAAAGTGAAGACTCTCGGACGCAACTTTAAGTTTTGCTAAGTCTTCGTCCGTCAAGGGCTCTAAATGCCGGAAAACCAAGGCGGTTCGCCCACTTAGTGCTACAGCAAGTTCAATTTGCGGCACACGGTCCGGGCGCGAAAGCGAGGCCACGAGTTCGCGTAAGACGGGAAGCATTTCGGAAACATTTCTCGGCAAAATCGGGCAAACGTGCATGTCCGCGACAAAGCTTGAATGCTTTTCGTGAAAACCCACGAGAACACCGCCTTTTTTCTCGACATATCGAACTGTCAGGCGTGCCCGGTGCCGGTAGCCCCAACTCGGACCCTCGATGGGAGGTAGAAAGTTTTCAGGTCTTACTTTCCCGATGTGCCAGAGGGCATCAAGGAGAACACGTTCTTTAAAGGCCACCTGCGCCGCGTGATCGATGTGCTGCATGGCGCAGCCCCCGCACGAGCCCGGTCCCATCCCGAAGTGCGGGCACTTGGGAGTCGCGCGCATAAAGGACTCGCGGTGAATTTCAAGGATCCGCCCGACTTCAAACGAAGGCTTATTGCGAAGACGCTCGTAGGTCACCTCTTCCCCGGGTAGCGCCCCTTCGACGAAAACCACTTTCCCGTCGCGATGCCCGACACCGCGCCCCTCGTTATCTAACCGTTCGACGGTCAACGGGGCCGTAAACCGCTCTTTCGGAGTTCTTGCCATAAAACGAATCTTAAGGACGGTTATTCGCTTAAATACGGAATCGGGTCAAAGGGTTTCCCTTGACGCACTTCAAAGCGCAGTTTGACGCGGTCGGCATCGGTTTTGCCCATTTCGGCAATTTGCTGACCGGCGCGCACGCGCTCGTTGACACGCACCAAAATCTTGGAGGTGTTGCCGTAGACGGTAATAAGCGGCGTGTTGCCTTTGCCCGGGAGTCGAATGTTGTGCCGCACGATAAGAAACTTGCCGTACCCCGGAGCATTGGAGCCCACGTACTGCACCGTGCCGTCTAAGACCACGTAGACGGGGTCACCCATCGCACCGGCAATGTCGATACCCATCTTGTTTTCTTTAAAGGTGGAAATGACATCGCCCTTAGCCGGCCACATAAAGTGCATGTCGCCTTGGGCTGCCGCTTTGCGAATGGCCTCTTGCTCGGCAATCTTTTTGCGGGCCACTTCTTCGGCCGTTGCCGGGCGAACGGCCTCTTCCACGACGGGCGCCGAGTCGGTCGGCGTTGTTACACCGGACTCACTTGTTGCGGCGGGAACGGTCTCCTCAGACTGACTTTGCGTGCCGCTCGGGATGCGCAGTTCTTGCCCGATGGAAAGCATGGTCGGATCGGTAATGCCGTTTAACTTTTGAAGCTCGCGGGGATTGACGCCGTAACGCACACCGATGTTATACAAGGTATCGCCGGCACTGACGACGTGCACGCGACCGCTATCGACGGGCGTTGTATCCGTTGCCAGGTGCCTCGGAGCCACTTCAACGACACCGGAAGAATCCACAGGAATGGATTCAGCATGAACGCGAGCGGCTTTTGAGGCCGCATCGTACGTCCCGGTGCGATCTTCGATCGGTGCCGGGGTTTTAACGGATGAACATCCCGAAAGAATCAAAGCGGCACACGAGGCCGCAATCCAAAAAGTCGATTTCACTTCTTATTACTCCTACTCATCAGGACGGAAAAGTCGATCCCGATGTCTGCATTGACGGGGCTCATTTTAAGGGGTGAAACGGAAACATAGCCCGATGCAAGCGCTTCAAAGTCGGTCCCGGCTCCGCAATCGATGGGATTTCCTTGATGCCCGAGGGAAATAAAGAGTTTTCCCTCGACGGTCGGCTGCACAGCGGCCCGCCTGGGAACATCGCGCAACCCCGGACGTGTTTCTTTGATGCCGCGAAGGTCCGTAACGGGAACATCCGGCACATTGACATTAAAAAGGACAGCCGAAAGCGTCGGCATATCTAGAAGCGTGGACACCAAGCGTTCGCTCACACGGCAGGCTGTCGGAAGGTTATCCCACGTATCGGACACAAGACTGACGGCAACGGAAGGAACCCCGAACAAGTACCCTGCCCTTGCTGCCCCGAGAGTTCCGGAATACACGATATCTTCCCCGAGATTTTTACCGCGATTAATTCCGACCACGATAAGGTCGGGCTTTTCCGTCAATAGGCCCGTCAGTGCCACGTGCACACAGTCAGCCGGAGTTCCGTTGACCGTGTAAAAGTCCGTCCCTTCGCGCGCGACGCAAAGCGCTCGATCGAGCGTGATGGCCGAAGAAGCCGCACTTTGGTTATGCTTGGGAGCGACAACAGTCACTCGGGCTAACGGAGAAAGTACTTCAATCAAACGGGCAAGCCCGGGGGCCGTTGCGCCGTCGTCATTGGTGATCAAGATTCGTTTCATAGCGAGTCCCTCCGATCGGTCACCACATTGTACCGATATCAGGGGGTGTTCCCGAAAAGAATCGGGCTCTTCACGGGTCCCTTTAAGGCTTCGGCGAGGTCGGGGAAGTGACCTTGGGAGACTTACGGACGCGCCGCGCCACGGGTCTTAACCACGCTTGGCACATAGCGATACTTGCCGCGAGAAACACGGGACCGAGCACAAGCCCCAAGAAGCCGAAGGAAAGCAAGCCGCCGAAGACGCCCAAAAACACAAGCGCGAGCGGCAGACTCGTTCCGCGACTAATGAGCAAGGGCTTTAAGAAATTGTCCACCGAGGAAACGGCCAGTACCCCCCACAGGCATAGGAAAATGGCCAGTCCGGGCGAACCCGTTGCAAAAAGCCACAGTGCAACCGGGAACCACACTAACGGGGGGCCCATGGGAATAAGCGAGAGGACACACACGGCAAAGGAAAGTAGGACGATACCCGGCGCATCGACGATGATAAAGCCGATTGCCGCCACTAGACCCTGCCCGATTGCCGTACCGATCACGCCGAAAACAACCGAGCGCGTGGTATTTAGGAGAATGGAACTGAATTCATCGGCAAGTCCCCCCGAAACCTTATCGAGCAAGCGCTTGATGTTGACCGCCAAAAACTCCCCGTCGCGGTAAAAGAAAAAGGAAATAAATGCGACAAGCAAAATCTGCAAGAGTCCGTTTCCGACACCGAGAGACACGGAAACCAGCCAAGACGTCACGGGATCGACGGCTGTCTGAAAAATTGAATTGACAGTTTCGGCATTGATAAAGCCTTCGGATTGCAAATGCATCAGGCTTTCGCCCACGTACGGCAATGAGGCCACCCAATCGGGAATGGGCATCCCCGAGACAATCCAGTTTCTCACCCAACGAATGACAACCGGAATTTGCTGCGCGAGGACGGCGCAGAGGATATAAATCGGGATGAGAATCGTGACAATCATGATGCCGATCATCAGACTGGCTGAAAGCGTCTTGTGCCCGACAAAACTACTTCTGGCCCGCATGTAAAAGGGCCAGGAAACCACCGTCAGGACCGCCGAAAAAAGAATGGCCGTTAAAAACGGCTGGAGCACCATGAAGCACCCTAAAAGGATAATCGCACCGAACGCGATTCGGATGAGTACGTCAATACGGTCTCGTAGCATGCCTGTGGTCCCGACGATAAGGAAAATATTCCCGAATGATGCTCGTCATCCTAGCAGAATTCGGTCGCGGGCAACGTGCGGATTTCGGCAAGTGCCAAGCACGACCGCAAAGGGATTATCGAAAAGCCCCTACCGAAAAACGAACGATTCGAAGGGAGCTCTCGGAAAAGAACCGACCCCCGCATAAGCGAACTTCGGTTCGCCCCAAGAAGAAAGGAGTGCATCGCTTCAAAATGCCGTTATCGACAATCGAGCCAACCGAGGCCCACCGAACAGAAGGCAAAAGTAGATGACTTTCCACAAGTCATCCCGAGTGATTTTTGCATGGTGATAAATGAGGATTCCGAAGCCGATCAACATGAAATCCCCCGGAAGAAACACTCGATCACTCGATGCCCAAACCGTCGGGGAAAAACCCATAGAAGACGGAACGGCAATAGCCAAGGCACAGCCTGAAAGAATCAAAACCTTTGCTTTGACAGTTATCTCCGAGCGCAAAACACACCACAGAAGGAATCCGAATTCAACAATGACCAACAAGAGCGCCAAGCCGTGTTTGGCCCGGAAGGCCCCGTCGAACGGAGCAATGCCGTTCATGCCCCCGATGACTTTGCTTGAAACGAACTGCAGCCCGCAAAACACAATGACTGCAGCGCACGCAAAAGCGACTTTCCGCGTTTTGAGAAAAACGATTGCACTGGCAATGAAGGCAAAGCACACATTCAAGGCAAAGAGATGAAAACTCATGGTGTGCATGATGCCGATATAGGCCTTGTAAGGAAGCGAGTACCCCGCATAAGCCGGCAACCAAGTGCGAATCTCACTTAGGAAACGCGCATGGTTTCCCGGAGCCGTCAATTCAAACGCAATCGAGAGCAAAACTAGAACGAGCGCGGCCCAGATATAAGGAGTTCTCTTGTATTGCCACAGCATAAGAATCAGGGTTCCGAGCATTGCGATGGCATTGAGTTCCTGATTGACACCGAAGAGCAAAAGCACGACAAAGAGGAAAATCTGCCAAAGTTTCAGGTGATCGAGCGTCAAGAAATAAAGGGCAAAAACACAGGCAAGCGGCGTATACCAATAATTGACAATCGTGGCGCCCCACCCGGCCGAGTACATGGTCCAGAGCGGAAGTACTGCAGATAAGCAGATTGCCTGTTTGAAATCCAGCTTTATTTGACGGAAAAGAAGATAGAAACCGACCGGCGTTGCCACCAAGACAAGAAAATTGAGTGTCTGCAACAACCATTTCACTTGCACCAAAGGCACCCAAACGGATTCAATCAGCAGGCGAGATGACCAGTGGTAATAGCGATTAATCAGCCACTCAACGGAAAATGCGGCATGCTAAAGGCTAAGGTCATCACCGAAAATCGTCATCCGACGGCAGGTGTAAAACCACATACCGACGATGGCGACCGATATAAGGACATGAACCAAATTGAGTTGATTTTTGCAAGAAAATTTCATCGTTGTCCGAACACAAAAACATGGTTGTATAAAAACTCAGTCACCGGGCAAAAAACATGTCGTCCTTTTCTCCCTTAACGCGTCTTGTACCAAAGAAAAAGCTGCTTATCCGCGTAGAGCCATGTGTGAATCATCGTTTCCTTTCTCGGGAGATTCGCATACTTTGCGCAGGCATCGACGTCGCAGTCATAGTGACGGTACCCGATACTGTTAAGAACGGAGAACTGACGCCAATTCACTCCGAATCCTTCTTGGTGATAATTCACAAGACCCAGATTATTCACAATCATGCTTTCCGAAGAGGCCACGTCCGAGGACGGAGAACAGATGTGAACAACATTGGTTGCGGCCGGCGGCACATTCATCGAGATAATGGAATCGCGCCAAGTGTTCGTCACGCCTGTGTAAAAGCCAATGGAGTCACTGTTTTTCAGATATGTGAAAAAGGCAATCCAGAGCACAAAGAGAATTCCTAAATTGCGATACCGACAAAGAAGAATCAGGACCAACGTGAAAACGGCCGCATAAAGGCCGACAGCCGTGCGAGAAACCACAAAGAGCCCATAAGGAACCGATTGTGCATAACCGGCAAGAAGGACGGCGACAACAGCCAAAACAGCGTATCCCGTATGGCGACATTGACTGCTCTTTCCGAATCGTTCTGCAAGACTCAAAAGAACACACACTCCGAGAAGCACCAATGAGACCTTTTTCCCTACGAGGGTCACGTTGTCTTTAAGGCTATGCCAGACCGTATTCAAGTTGATGACCAAATCATTCAAAGAACGAACTTTTCGCGAATATCGCCAACCGTCAATCGCCAGACCCCAATGCCCTCCGATTAGCTTGGTCAGGACGAGCATGATGAAGAACCCGAATAGGTAGCAGGCGATCCACCAAGCAAAGAGCCGAATGATTTTCGCCCGATTACCTTGGGCAAAGTCTTTGATATATAAAAGAAGGATGAGGTTATAAAAGTTGTTAAACGAGCCGAAAAGAAGAATTCCCATGATTAGGAAAACCCCGGCCGGACGCATGCGATCGGCTAAATAAGCGCCCAGAGCAAGAATCACAAAGGCAGAAAGGACCGTCGAAGGCCATCCGATAATGGAATAAAAAGCCGGCAGTTGAAAACTGAGCAGCACGTACATCCACTGAAGACGAATGTCTGATGTGTATCTTTTGGCAACGGTATAAGAAAAATATCCCCAGCAGACAAGACAAAGGAAAATCGAGCCCTGCGGAGGCATGCGCTTGAGAAACGGGAAAAAGATGTAATTGAGCCATCGACCTTCTGCCCTGAGTTTTCCCATGTAGTCGGAGAACATCACAAGAGCATCGTGGCGCCACACGTGAATATCCAGGACCTGAAGATAAAGCGCCCCGAAAAGACAAAGCAAGACGACAAGAATGATGCCGTCGGCGACAAGGCACCTCTCGCAGAAAAGTCGCTTAATCGGTTCTTTTGCCAGAGTCGCTATCGATTTTGTCGCGTTTAGAGTTTTCGAAAGAACGGGAGTCATAGTGGACACGATGCGGCTATCTGAAAACAAAATACTTGGCTAACAAAAAACCGATTACGGGATTGACAAGAACGTAGGAAACAAACGTCAATGTCGGGTGCAGTGCCAAGATGTCTCCGAGTGCGCCGAAAACCAAGGCGACTGCGCCGCTTGCCAACCCCAACTTGAAAAAGCGAAAAAACGAGACTTTCGTTTTGAAGGTGAATCGGCTATTTAAAAAGAAACTGACAACGAGCCCGCAGCAAAAGCCGAGCGTATTGGCGATCGTCTGCAAACTGACAATCGTCAGGAGTCCGCGAAAGACCACATAATGCACAGCCGTGTTCAGAACACCGATTGTGCAATAGCTGATAAATTCTCGGAGGGACTTAGCTTTCAACATGATTGACCGGAGAACGCACAAGTTTCGGAGAACTCTTGCCGTAGCCGTAATAGCCTTCAACGATATAAAGCGGGCGTTCTTTCACGTGGTTGTAAATGCGCCCGATGTATTCGCCCAAGATGCCGGTGCAAAAAAGTTGAACGCCGCCGATAAAGAGCACGGAAAGAATCAGACTCGTCCATCCGCTGATGGCCCCTCCGGTGAAAAACTTTGCATAGAGCGCATACACAAGACCGAGGACAGCGATAAACGAGCTGAAAATTCCCAACAAGGAGGCCAACTTCAGGGGCTTTGTTGAAAACGAGAGAATCCCCGTCAGGGCAAAAGAGAGCATCTTCGTAAGCGGGTACTTACTCGTTCCGGCGAAGCGTTCGGCCCGCTCATAAGGAAGCGATATCTGTTTGAAACCGACCCAACTGACCATCCCGCGAATAAAGCGATCTCGTTCGGGCATCGCGTCAAGAGCATCCACGACCTTTCGATCCATGAGTCGGAAGTCTCCGGTATCCAAAGGAATCTTGGTATCGGAAAGAAGATTCAGGACACGGTAAAACAGTGTTGCCGTGGCTTTTTTAAATCGGGTTTCCCCGGGGCGTTTGGTTCGTGTGGCGTAGACAACGTCGTAACCCTCAAGCCACAACGTGAACATCTTAAGAACAACTTCAGGCGGATCCTGAAGGTCGCAGTCCATGAGGACAACGGCGTCCCCGTTGGCGGCATCCATGCCGGCCGTTACGGCGATTTGATGACCGAAATTGCGGGCAAAATTGACAACACGAATGTTGGGATTGTGCGCTTGGTGCTGAAGAAGAATCTCCAGCGTTTTGTCTGAACTACCGTCATTAACAAAGACAAGTTCAGTCTCTACAGCTTCGCCCCCCCCCTGAAAATTCAGGCGTGCGAGCCTCTCGTAGCAAGGTTTTCCTTCTTTGGATTCAGTTGCCGTTTTTGCGACATTTTGCAACAGAGAAACGACGTGCTCAATCCGCTTGATGGATTCGGGCAAGACCTGTTCTTCGTTGTAACAAGGAATCACGATAGACAAAAGCATAGGCGCAAGAAACCTGTGGAAAATCAGTAAAAAGTAATGGGCAAGATTGTACTCGCCCGCTGTTTCCGCCAATCGGTTTGGCGGGAATTATTTTCGACAAGCCCTTGTCGCACAAGGGAAAATTCAACAAGGACGCGCAGCGAGTGCGGCGCCTTTTAAAAGCGCCGCTCACAACGCCTTACTCAGCTTTTGCCTGCGTTTGCGAGAGGTACCGCTTTAAAAAGTCCTGCGTACGCTTTTGCTGAGGATGCACGAGAATGTCCTCGGGTTTACCCTGCTCGACGACAACTCCGTCGGCCATGAAGACCACCCAATCGGCCACGTCGCGAGAAAACGGAATCTCATGCGTGACGATAATCATCGTGTAGCCGCCGTCAGCCAAATCCCGAATCGTCGCCAACACATCGCCAACAAGTTCGGGATCTAATGCCGAAGTCGGCTCATCAAAAAGCAGCAAGTCCGGAGAAATACACAGCGCCCGAGCAATCGAAACACGCTGTTGCTGCCCGCCCGAAAGGCGCCGCGGGTATTCGCCGGCTTTATCCGCTAACCCCACCTTAGCTAAAAGTTTGAGTGCCCGCTCGCGCACAACGACCGGATCTTCCTTATGAACCCGGACCGGCACTTCCATGACGTTTTCCAGAACCGTCATGTGCGGGAAAAGATTAAAGCTTTGAAAAACCATGCCGATGCGGCGCCGTTGGCGTGCCGTTTCGGCATAGGAGGCTTCCGTTAACGTGCCGCCTTTGCGAACATACCCGATTTGCACGCCGTCGACCGTGATCGACCCGGAATCCATCGTTTCCAAGTGGTTGATGCAGCGTAAGAATGTGGATTTTCCCGAACCCGAGGGACCTAAGATTGCCACGACCTTTCCGCGGTGCACTTCCAGGTTAATCCCCTTTAACACCGGAACCCCGTTAAACGACTTACACACATTGCGCGCTAAAACGACAACATCGGGGTGCGAGGCATCGGGCGCCGTGACGGCTTTGACGTCAACTACATCTTGCATGGCTCCTCTCCTATAGACTCGAGGCACCGGCCGGCGTGCCGGAAACATTGCGGTCGGAGCGCCGATAGTACTGCTCGATACGCGCCTGAATGACGGTTAAAACCGATGTCATCACTAAGTACCAAATCACCGCCACAATAAGGAGCGGAATAATTTCAAACGTCTGGTTATAAATCGTTTGCACGGAGTACAAAAGGTCGTCCATCGCAATGACGCTTACCATGGCCGTCGCCTTGACCATAGAAATCACTTGATTTCCCGTCGGCGGAACAATGGCACGCATGGCCTGCGGAAGCATGACGCGGAAAAGAATCTGCGAGCGACTCATACCGAACGCCTGCGCCGTTTCCTTTTGCGCGGGATCGACGGACTCCAGGCCCGCCCGGATAATTTCCCCCATGTACGCCCCTTCGTTAAGCGAAAGACCGACAATGGCGGCCGTCAGCGGCGTAATCACCGAATTGGTCGGAACCGTATAAATCCCCGGAATTCCGAGAACCGGAAAGAGTGCCGCGAGGTTGTACCAAAAAAGAAGCTGCACTAAAAGCGGGGTGCTCCGGAAAAACCACAGATACAAATCCGTCAGTCGCATAAAAAAGGGAACGCCGCACATCTTCCCGAGCGCACACACAAGGCCCAAAAGAGTCCCGATTGCCATCGCGACGATCGTAAGGACGATGGTCATCTGAATGCCCGTCATGATGTTCGGGTTAAATAGGTAGTACCCGACCGTCGACCAGCCGAAGTTCGGATTGACGGCACAAAGCCAAACAATAACGGCAAGCAAAAGAGCGATGATACCGACAACAACCTGCCGCACGGGATGACCGAGCTTGACAGCCTGTCGTACATCGATGCCGACGTCAGTACAGTCAGTCATAAGAAGCGTTCCTTCTTTCTTGTTTTACGCAAAGTTTTTCTGAGTCAATAAAACCGCCGAGGCTCTTACAAACGCCTTGCAAGAGCCCGGGTGAGAAAAATCAAAGCCTACGGTTACTTTTTGGCTTTTCCGCCCAAGTTGATGCCCGGTTCCTTCAAAAGGTTATTTTCCAGGCCCCACTTACGCATGATTTTCTCATACGTGCCGTTAGCAAAAAGTTTTTGATAGCACTTTAAAAGCACTGGGCCCATGGGGTCGCCCTTATTGACGGTGGCACCCTGGTAGATTGTCCCGAAGCCGTTACTCTTACCGACAGCAGCCAGTTCCAGACGACCGTTACTTTGTTTGACAAAGTAACTTAAGGGCGCTTGACTTGAAAAGAACGCGTCAGCCCTTCCGGAAGAAAGCGCCATAGCAGGCGCCGCCTGTCCGTCAAAGGCAAGCACTTCAACGGGGGCTTTACCTTCTTTCACGCACCGCTCGGACTGGGTCTTGATGACGCGCTCGGCACTGCCGCCTGCCATCACCGAGACCTTAAGGCCGCAGGTATCGGCAAGGTCGTTGACCTTCTTGGGATTTCCGGCCTTGACGGCAAAAATCACATATTCACGCGCAAAATCCACAAAGTCGTAGAGTTTTTCGCGATCGGGGTAGTCACCGGCAGGCTCCAAGTTCGCATCGTACCGCCCGGCCTTAATGCCCATGAGCGTTCCGGAAAAAGACGGGTTCTTAAAGTACTCAATCTTAAGACCCAACATCTGACCGATGGCTGTCGAAAGGTCGGTTGCCGCACCGACAATGCTTCTGTCAGGTAGCGTAATCGAATACGGAGAGAACGATCCCGTGACGGCATTGCGAATGCGCCCGGAGGTGCGAATCGCCTCGGGCACTTGCGAGGCCAACTCCTTGTCAAAGGGCTGAGCCTCAATGGCCTCACTCGGCAAATCCATAGCCGTCGCACTCATCGCCGCAAAGCAGACACCGACAAAGGTTAAAAGGGTTTTATTGCGAAAGATTTTCATATTGGTATTCCTGACAAGACAAAAGAACTTAGTTTTCACCGAGCACTTTCAAGTGCGGCGCCGCAAAACGGCGGTTGGTTAAAACCGGAAGATTTTCGCGGCAAGCCTCAACAGTCTTTGCATCGATATCGGCAAAAAGCAGTTGATTCGCCGTGCCGCACTGAGCGACGACAACGCCGTACGGGTCGGAAAGCTTTGATTGACCCACGTTCACGGGTCCGCATTCACTCACCGCTGCAACGTAACAGGTGTTTTCCAAGGCCCGAGCACGAATATTGATGTCCCAATGCATTTCCTTTAAGGGACCGCGCACCCAAGCAGCCGGAACCACAAGAAGCGTTGCTCCCGAAAGCGCTAACGAGCGCGCCATCTCCGGGAACCGAATGTCGTAGCACGTCATAAAGCCGCATCGGAAGGGTCCGACATCCACGAGAGCCGGAACGACGTTGCCGGCAACGGCATTGACGCTTTCCTTGGCATTAAACGCATCGTACAAATGAAGTTTCTGGTAGCAAAGGAGAATCTTTCCGTCCCGAACGACCAAAAGGTCGTTGGCGTACCGACCTTCGTTCGGAAGAGCAATCTGCGCCGTGCAAACGACCGTAACGGCCTTACCGACGGTGGCTTTTAAGAGCCCCGTGACAAAGGGGCCGTCGATCGGCTCGCGATGCGTCACAGGCCAGGTGTTATCCCCGGGCTTACGGGCAATGATGCCTTCGGGAAGGACAAGTAACTCGGCGCCGCCCTCTTGAGCCCTGTCGATTAAATCGCGGACAATTGCCAAATTCGTGCTGCTTTCGGGCTGCACGAAAAACTGCCCGAGCGCCACACGTAAAACGGAGGTATTCATTTAAAAGCGTTCCGGAAAAAGGATGTCGGCCGTATTGCGATGCTCCGTTAAGTGCTGCTCGTAGGCTTCCCGTCCGAAGTCATCGATCATCGTGCGGTTGCTTTCCAAGTCCCACGCATCGTAATCGGGCGCAAGGCGCTGCCCTTCATCGATTAAATCCTGCAAAATCCAGGGTGTGGTTTCCGCATAGCGACGACGCTTTTCTCGCCAAAGTTTCCGGGAGGCATCAAGCGTCACACAAAGCTCCCTGACGGCCCAGGGATTGGCACGCACATAGGATTCTTTAAACGCCAAAATGTGAATTCCCGGCACGTAGCCGACAGCGTTGTAGTAAGCGATTTCATCGGCTTTAAAGTCGCGGACGACGGGTCTAAGACCCAAATCGCCCGAGCAGTAACCCTGCGGCATAAAGGCCTGGAACATCGCATCGATTTTCCCTTCATGCAGGAGCTTCACAAGCGGCGTTTCGTTTTCCTCATGCACAATGTTTTTTCCGTTCCAGAAGGCTTTTCCACGTGTCGGTTCCACGGCGTCTTTTTCCGTGCAGCGCGAAAGGACCCAGTGGATTGCATCGCAATCGACACCGATGCGGCGCAAGAGCGCCCTCGTCCAGGTGTTGCCTGAATCCTGCCAGCCCGAAAGACCGATGCGTTTTCCGGCCAAATCTTCGATGCGCTTGAGGGGGCTATCGACCGTGGTTACGATGTTGCGTGTGCGAAACCCGCGCATGATGAAAAACGGCACGGCAACGATTCCCTCGGCCTTTCCCTGGTCGACACGTAGGTTGTAGCGAGAAAAACTCATCTCGGCGGCATCGCACTCGGGGTCATCGGCGACGTTATCAATAAGCGAGGCCACACGCGTGGCCTTAATATCGAGTTTCTCACTTTTCACATCGCCCAAAAGAAGCGGTGTCCAAAAATCCCAATCCCGGAATTTCATGCGTAACGGCAAAGCCATACTGTATTTACTCCTTCCTGTCCTTCATAAAAAGGCAGGTTTTAAACATGCGGAACGTCATTTTAGCGACCTTCCCCGCGCGTACCTTCAAAAGCGATGCGCCTAACCGCACCCGTTTTGCGCACCCCTGACGCGTATCAGTCCGCCTATGCAAGATGCCTTAGGCGTTTTTCTTATGCGGGGGTTTTCAAACGAGAGCCTATTGAGAGCACACCGAGAATAACGGGACAAAACAGAATCGGCTAAACTGGCGACTTGCCGAGGCTACCGCCGTAGTTCAACTGGATAGAACGATGCCCTCCTAAGGCGTAAATCTGGGTTCGAGTCCCAGCGGAGGTGCCACTAAGGCCTTTTTGCTCCCGCGCATCAAACTAGATTTTCATCATCTCGCGCCGGTAGTGCTTTAATTCCTCAATCGACTCGCAAATATCGCTTAAGGCCTCGTGCTTTGTGGACTTCTTAAACGAGGTGACAATCTCGGGCTTCCATCGGAATGCAAGTTCCTTTAATGTCGAAACATCGATGCTTCTGTAGTGAAAAAAGGCTTCCAGGCGCGGCATCCAGCGCGCCATAAAGCGACGGTCCTGTCCGATGGTGTTGCCGCACATCGGAGACTTTCCGGCCGGCACAAAGCGCGAAAAGACTTCCAAACACAGATCCGTTGCCTTTTCCTCGTCAACCGTGCTTTCCAAAACGCGCTTGACAAGCCCCGAGCGCGTGTGCATGGACGTATTCCACGCATCCATGTGCGTCATCGTGTACTCGTCCTGGTGGATGGCAATCACAGGCCCCTCGTGCAAAATGTTTAACTGCGGGTCGGTGATGACGGCCGCAATCTCAATGACGCGATTTACCTCAGGTTGCAAACCCGTCATTTCCATGTCAATCCAAATCAAATTACTTTCGCCGTAGGTCGCGGCCTTTTCACTCGTTGTCATTGTTAAAATGTCGAATTCTGTAGGTGGGAAACTACTTTCCGAAACCGCTATTGTATTAACTTGTCGTCGCTGTGACGAACACGCCCGCTT
Organism: uncultured Sutterella sp.; assembly: GCA_900544335.1. Lineage (GTDB taxonomy): Bacteria > Pseudomonadota > Gammaproteobacteria > Burkholderiales > Burkholderiaceae_F > Duodenibacillus. The sequence goes on along the minus strand of UQUS01000007.1, from coordinate 28,072 downwards.
TTCATGACTGAAATTGCCGCCTTTTTGAAAATCACCTTTTTGGCACTCATTGTCTTTTACGTGTGCATCCAGGTGGCGCTTTTAATTTCCGAAGTCGGCAGTGCCGAAAAAGCCGCCGATGCCGTTCCGAGAGCCTTTCGCGGGGAAGTAAGTCTTGCCGAGCACCGCAAAGCGATTGACTTTACGGCCGAGGTGATTCAAAGCGATACGGTCAATGCCTTAGCCGGCGCCGCCGTTGCCCTGATTTTTACCTTGGGCGGGGGTCTGGATATTCTCTGGGCCTTCGTAAGTGTCCTAACAGGGGACCGGGGCGTTGCCTCCCAGTTTCTCCTTGTCGTTCTCATTACGCTTATTTTGGCTGCCGTGGATCTTCCGCTCGATTGGTGGCGCAACTTTCGCATTAACGAGCGCTACGGGATTGAAAGAACCAATGCCCGTCTTTGGATGCGTCGCCGCCTGCGTGAAACCTTTTTCGGCTGGGTAGCCGACATGCCGATTGTATTTGCTGCCCTGCTTGTTTTAAATTTGAGTTCTTACTTTTGGTGGATTTTATGCTTAGCGGTAAGTAGCCTCTGGTTTTTCTGGCACGAGTACTTATACCCCAATTGGGTTGTCGGGTTTTCCAAAAAAGCGCACCCGCTGCAAGAAGGCTCCCTAAAGCGGCGCCTTCAGATGCTCCTAGTTGAACAAGGCTATGCCGATGCCACGATTTACACGATGGTGCGCCCGGCTGCCCTAAAACACGCCAATGCCCTATTTGCTCAAAGCAACCGCCAGTCGCGTCTGGTGCTTTTTCAGCATACGCTCACGAAACTGACGGAAGAAGAACTCCTTGCCGTGGTCACCAATGCCGTTGCGCACGTGGCGCGTTGGCACCGCTTTGCGCGCTGTATTCTCTTCTTTTTACTCATGTGCGGATTTTGGTGGGGCTTTGCGTGGCTCTCGGAAAAACCGTACTTTTACGAGGCCTTGGGAATTCACCCGGCGATGGCCCTTGAAAACGGCGCCGTGATTCCCGGGGTTTTAATCGGGATTGTTCTGACAACGTTTCCCGTGGTTTTGTACCCGGTTGTCTTTCTCGTGCACCTATTTACCCGCATGCTCGAGTACGATGCCGATGCCTGTGTCGTGCATACGGTCGGGGCCGTGCCGCTTATTCGAGCCATTGTGAAACTCCATACGGATTATCGCAATACGTTAACGCCCAATCGCCTCTATTCGCTTGCTAACCACAGGCGACCGCACATCACGCAACGCATTCTCGCTGCACAGGCCGAGGCCCGGAAATTACGACACCTGGCGATGAAAGCGCGGCAGGAGAAACTTGCGGACCGACAGGCGCTTTTTAATGCCATTCTCCTACGCCGTGAAGAAAACGACGAAAAGGGCAATTCCCGTCGCGTTCAGACGGCCAAAGAGACCATCGCCGAGGCGGCGAACCTAAAAAACCGAACGATAAAGCTATAGCGTTGCCATGACTGATACCGCCCCCTTTACCGCTCGCATCACGACCTCACACGGTCGAATCTATTTTGTGACCGACGATTTAGGTCGCACATTTGAAGCCGTGCGCAAGGGAAAAAAGGACGACGCCGTTGTGGGCGATGTCGTCTCTTGCTCGCCGCCGGTCGGCGGAAAAGTCTCAATTCTTGCCATTCAAGCTCGACGCAACTGCCTTTTTCGAAGCGATCAAAGACGCGTCAAAACCCTCGCGTCCAACGTCGATGTGGTCGCCGTCCTTTTTGCCGAGCGCCCGACGTTTAACCCTTGGTTTGTCTGGAAGGCGCTAGTGGCTTCAAAAACCGCCGGTATTACACCTTTTTTGCTGCAAACTAAAGCCGAACTTTCGACTCCCGAAAGCGCCGCCTCGCGTTTTGCGCAAAAACTTGAGGGCATCGGCGAAACAATCCTCAAAGTCCGTGCCAAAACAGATCCCGAGGCAACGCAAAAAACTTTGGCACACGTCTTTCAAGGTAAAACCGTTCTTCTTGTCGGACAGTCGGGAATGGGAAAAAGTACGCTCATTAATACCCTCATTCCCGAAGCGCGGGTTCGGACGCGGGAATTTTCCGAGGCACTTGATATCGGGAAACAAACGACAACCGAGACGCGCCTTTATCCGGTCAAAATCGAAAACTCCTCTTTTGAAATTATCGATTCGCCGGGCTTTCAGGAATTCGGTCTTGCACACGTAACGCCTTACGACCTTTTAAACGCCATGCCCGACATCGCCCGGTACGTCACCGGGTGCCGCTACTACAACTGCACGCACACGCATGAGCCGAGCTGTTCCGTAATGACAGCCCTAAAGGAAGGAAGAATCGACCCGGAGCGCCATGCGTTTTATGCCGCTCTTTTAAGTGAAATCACCCGCAGTCCCTTCGCCTCTCGCGTTTAGGACTTTTGGGGGTCTAAATCCCGACTTTAAACCTGTAAAACAAGACTTTTTCCGTCTGTTTTATTGTATTGACGCGTGGCTACGCGAAAGGCATTTTTCTCAAAAAAAACTTCTCCTTGTGCACCTTGCGGCCAAGGTACGACCTATTTTTCCAAGACACCTTGCGATACAACGAATCGTCGATGTGACTAAAATTGCAACGCTTTTCTCTCGGTTTTATCACGGATTTTGGGTATGGTTTACAGCATCTTGGGCATCATTCTTTCTTTTTTAGGCACAGCGTTTAGTCTCTGGACCATTCTGATGCGCGACGAGCGCATCGCCGGCACCTGGCGCGACATTCCCAACCTACATAAAAACGCCGTCAAGGAAAAGCGGTACGTGCTTGTCGGTATCGCACTGATTTTTGTCGGTTATGCACTGCAGATTGCCGGGTATTTTGTTCCGTAAGACGCCGCCCTTTGTCCCCGAAGGGATCCGATTGACTGATAGACGTTTCTTGAAATAAACGCTTCTAGGTAAAACACCTTAATCGCAGGAAAACATCCCTTAAGCACGGTCAAAAGAAACCCATTTTTCCTTTTGCGGCCTCTTCCTTTCGGCCTAAAAGCCCTACAATATCGACCCTAGAGCACACACCGAGAGACAAACTAATCGGCGTGTGTTTTGCAGTGCCCGCGATTGGGTCGATGCTTCGGCCCGGTCGCCAATTTTCGGTTCTATTAGGAGTGACAAAAAAATGAAAGCACCCATTCGTGTTGCCGTTACAGGTGCAGCCGGTAACATCGGCTATGCCATTATCTTCCGTATCGCTGCAGGCGACCTTTTCGGTCAGGACCAGCCTGTGATTTTGCAGCTTCTTGAGCGCAATGCGCCCGATTCCTTGCAAAAACTCAAGGGTTTGGAAATGGAATTGATGGACTGCGCCTTCCCGACATTGGCCGGCACGGTTTTGACAATCGACCCGAAAGTGGCCTTTAAGGATGCCGATGCGGCATTCCTCATCGGTTCTCGTCCGCGTACCAAAGGTATGGAACGCGCTGAACTTCTCGCTGCCAACGGTGCCATCTTCACCGAACAGGGCAAGGCCATCAATGAAGTCGCGAGCCGCAACGTTCACGTTCTCGTTGTCGGCAATCCCTGCAACACGAACTGCTACATCGCCATGAAGTCCGCTCCGAGTCTTTCTCCCAAGTGCTTCTCCGCGATGCTGCGTTTGGACCACAACCGCTCGCTCGCTCAACTCTCGGCCAAGACCGGCAAGCCCGTCTGCTCGATTAAGAAGCTTTGCGTCTGGGGCAACCACGCTCCCTCCATGTACTCGGATATCCGCTTTGCCACCATTGACGGCAAGCCGGCAACCGAATGCGTCGACCAAGCCTGGTACCGCGACACGTTCCTGCCGACAGTCGGCAAGCGCGGTGCGGCCGTCATCGAAGCTCGCGGTGCGAGCTCGGCGGCCTCCGCAGCTTCTGCGGCTATCGACCACATGCGTGATTGGTTCCTCGGCACGAACGGCGAATGGGTCACCATGGGCGTCCCGAGTGACGGCTCGTACGGCATTCCCGAAGGCATCGTTTGCGGTATGCCTGTGATTTGCGACGGCAAGGGCGGCTATGAAATCGTCAAGGATTTGCCCGTCGACGAATTTAGCCAAGCCAAGCTCGATGTCACCGTCGGCGAGTTAAAGCATGAAGCCGATTTGGTCAAGGACCTGATCTAATCTAGGACAAGCGCCTTACTACTGTTTCCAAATCCTGCCGCGACGAAAGTCCGGCAGGATTTTTTCTGCCTCTTTCTCGGTTTTTCAAGTGGCCTGACGAAAAACCACCCTTTGATAAAAAAAGGGAAAACTCCCTGTTCCGTCAAATACGGTACCGGAGTCCTGACAAGCATTCTCAAGAATGCTCGTCAGTCACTGAGGTCGTATCCTTTCTCGTGTGCCTATTCGATGGAAATCGTCAACGTTGCCGAGCCTGTGATTTTTCCGGCTGGCCAATCGAAAGACTTTTGCGCAAGCAAGGAGGACCTAAGAAGGACGAGTCGCGTCCTTGGCCTTTTTCATTGTCTTGGAAGATGCCCTTGCGCCCCTCTTCGGACGGGCCCGGGTTGTGTCCGTTTCTTCCCGGCTCGCAGATGTCTCGGGAGTAGCCGTGCTTTGCGAGGCTTCCCGAGCAAAAGCGGCGGCCTCGCGAATCGCCCCTGCCATCGCTTGCGTCATGTCCGAAAAGATCTTAAGCCATGCATCGATTTTACCGCTTAGGGCTTGGTACACGGCTTTGACATCTTCGGGGCTTACGACATAGGCCGTTAAAAGCGCAATCAAACAGAGCGCCGCCATGGAAAGCGCAGCACTCACGGCCACCACAAGGACACTGGCAGATGCCAGGGTCACAATGATAAGAACAAGCGTTTTGACCCACTTCATGTCCGCCCCCTTTGTCTCTTAAAAAACGCGCCGACGCTTCCATAGATGCCAGACAAGCATCGCCGCAAACACTGTACCGATCTGTGCGTGCAGCGATGCGCCCTTTATAAGAGAAGCCATCGTCGCTACTCCGAAAAGAGCCGTCAGACGATTTTCCATTTGTCGGCGGCATTTTGCCGCACTGCCCTTGCAGGCCAAAATGTCCTGCATTCGGGTAAGGATTGTCTCGGTAAGAGCACCGCTCATCGCCCGATGCTTTGCGTGCGATGGGGCCTCAAGCGCATCTTCGGGCAAGAAAGCCGCCCAAAACTGAAGGTATCCCAAAAGGTCCTCTTGTGTCAATTTCTCGGCGTCCCAAGTCAAAAGAAGACTTCCGACTTTGGGATTGACTGTGCAGCCGGTGATGCCCGGCGCCGATTTGACGGTCGAAGTGAGTGCCTCAAGCGTTTCACCCTCCAAGCCGATAAGCCCCGGATGGCGAAGCCGCAAACGCCCGGGCACATACGAACGAATAAAAGGCGTGGGATCAATCATACAGTTTCCTTCATATCAGCGGCTTCAAGGAGTTTTTCCGCGGCCTTTTTCCCGTCGGTTGTTTCCGAGCAAGAAGCCAAGAAACTTGCTGCCTCGGCAATCCAGTGCTTGTCGTTTGCACTTCCGCTCATGGGCGGGCGCATGGCATTAAGGCACACGCCGATTGTCGTCATGTTGTGAAGCACGGCTCCGGTGGCCGGTGTTAACGCCCCGGTTAAACCGCCCACCAAAAAGCCCGTATTAAGGCCCACGGACACGGTAAAGTTTTCTTTAATCCGTGCCATCGTCGCACGCCCCAAATCGATGGCATACGGCAGATCTGCAAGGCTGTTGTTCATCAGGACGACATCGGCCACTTCCTGAGCAATATCGCTTCCTTCCTTTAAGGTTGCTCCGACATCGGCACACGAAAGCGCCGGGCTGTCGTTGACGCCGTCGCCGATCATCAGGACCTTGCAGCCTTCTTTCTTTAACGCCTGAACGTGACCGGCCTTATCGGTCGGAAGGACCTGCGCACGGAATTCCTGAATTCCGAGCGCCTGCGCCACGTTCTTGGCCGTCCGAGCATCATCGCCCGTGAGCATCACGATACGACGAATTCCGCGACGGCGCAGCGCCGCAATCACTTCGCGCGACTCGGGGCGCAAGGGATCGACAATACCGAGGATGCCGACAAGTTTTCCGCCCAACGCCATGTAAAGAATCGACTTTCCTTGTTCGGCCAAGCGCTCGACGTGTTCGATTGCCGCCGACACATCGACTTTTTCATCTTCTTCGATAAAGTGGCGCGATCCGATGATGACCTTTTCCCCGTCCACCGACGAGCAAATGCCGTGTGCCACGACGTATTTGACCGTCGAATCGTGCTCTTCGGTAAAGTGATCCAGGCCCCGCTCTTGCGCGGCTCGCACAACGGCGCGCGAAGCCGGATGCGGGAAGTGTTCTTCCAGGCACGCAGCCAAGGCCAAGACTTCGTCTTCCGTACGCGACGAATCGAGCGAAACGACATCGGAGAGTTTCGGCGAAGCCTGCGTTAATGTCCCGGTCTTATCAAGGACCACAGTATCGACTTCGGCTAAAGCTTCTAAGTACCGTCCGCCCTTAACGAGAACCCCCGTGTGCGTTCCCTGCTTCATCGCCGTCAAAATCGCAAGCGGTGTCGCAAGACGCAGGGCACACGAGTAATCGACCATCAACACCGAGGCCGCTCGCGCAAGGCTCCTTGTGGCAAGGAACACGAGTCCGGCTAAGGCAAAGTTAAAGGGAACGACGGCATCGGCTAAGCGTTCGGCTTTGCCTTGAATGCCGGCTTTACTCTTTTCGGAGGTTTCGATGAATTGAACGATTTGATTGAGCCGGGTGCCGTCGCCCATCTTCGTCGGACGAATATCGATTTCGCCGTCCTCGACCACGGTTCCGGCAAAGACCGAGCCGCCTGCTTCCCGATGCACGGCAAGGGGCTCGCCCGTCATCGTGGCCTGATTAACGGCGGCATTGCCGGCAACGACCGTTCCGTCCACGGGAATCGTGTTACCGGTGCGAACGACAATGACGTCGGTGGGTTTCACTTGCGAAAGCGGCTTTTCTTTCACGGAGTGCCCGTCACGCACCCAGACGCGGTCCACTTTCAGGGCCAACTGATCGGCAAGACTTGCTAAGGACTTTTTGCGCGTATAACGCTCGAGCATCTCGCCCATTCCGAGAAGCAAAATCACCAAACCCGCTGTCCGAAAATCACGCAACAGAAGCGACATGCCGATTGCCGAAGCATCGAGCACTTCGACATTAAGTTTCCCGTGCAAGAGGTTTTTCACGCCCTTGAAAAAGTACGGAACGGCACCCAAAAAGACGTTGGCGGTATTCACTAGAAGCGGCAACACCGAACGGAGCACCACCCAGCGCGCCAGCGGCGAAAAATCCAAATCCGAGGACTCTTGCAGGCGCGCAAGTTCCTCGGCCGACATAAAGGGCCGCCTCACGGCCTCAACGACGGGCATACCTGAAAAGGCCCGCCCGAAAAGATCTCCGATGTTGCGCGCAACTTGAGTTAATGACTTTTCGGTCTCCTGCGCGAGGGTCTCGGTTTCTTTTTGTAGACCGGTTTTTTTCTTGGCCCGTAGGCGCCGAGCGGCAATGGGATGCGTTTCAAGCCCTTGTAAATACGTTAAAAGCGCCTGATGCGCCTCTTGTGTCTCCCAATATGCGAGGACACTTCCGGTGACCGGATTGACGGTCACTCCGTTAAGACCGGGGATCTGCGTGAGTTTTTCAGCAATGATGCGAGCCGTTTCTCGGCTCATCGTGGCTTTGGTGCGATAGCGCACGCGATTGCCGATGCTGTGAGCAAGAGTAAACTTCATAGGATGTAAAAAGCGATTGAATCGAGCGCAAAAACCGGCGCCTCCTAAAACTTAAAAACCCGAAGCCGACGCAACAGGTCGTCGCGCGGACCTTCGGGCTTTCCCGTCAGGGAAGAAGCGATTACACCGCTTTCTTGGTCTTGGCAACGCGACGCGTCTTTTTAACGGGCTTAGCTTGCACGGTCGCTGCCGCTTCGGCCTCTTCCTGAGACTCACGACGCATCTGGGACTTGACCTGTGCTTCGGCCACAACGTCTGCCAATTCCTCGCGCACGCCGTCAATGCCGGTCATGACCTTGTCTTTGACATCCAGACCTGCGGAAAGAAGGGAACTTGCCAGGGGCTTAATGCCGCCCGCTTTCTTACCCTTAGCCAAAGCCACGGCCCCCAAAGCGCCGAGAATAAGACCGCCGGCAAAAATAAGACCGTATTTGGTGGTTTGATTCAGGACCATTTTCTTTTCCTCTCCGAAAAACTGTCATCGAGTGCACGCCGCATACCTTCGTGCGTGCCCTTTTGTGTTGCTCGTATTATAGTCAAGCCCACCTCGGTTTTTGATAGTTTTCTCCGAAAGCAAATACGTGGTTTTCCCTATGATTTCACGCCTTTTCGCCAATCCGGTCATTCAAGAACTGCCGCTTCTCATGGCCGGCGTTCCGACACAAGAAATGATGGGGACCGAGAGGACTTATTTGGTTTTGGATACCAACATCGTGCTCGAGATCTTTTACTGGTGCGATGCGCGTGTTCAAGACCTAATGGACGAGCTTTCTTCCGGAGCCCTTTGCGCCCTTGTCTCGATTGAAACGCTTGCCGAACTTGCGGACGTTCTGATGCGCACCCCCTTTAACTGCAACGCAGAACAAACTCAGGAGCTCCTAAAGCGCTACCTTGCCCTCTCGTGCCAAGCAAGCGTTGCAGCCGATGCGTGCGCCGTTCGGTGCAAAGACGTCGACGACCAAAAGTTCTTGGATTTAGCCGCACGCTATGCTTGCCCGCTCATTACCCGCGACAAACACCTATTGAAAGTCGCTAAGAAGATGCGCCGCTTCGGTGTGCGTGTCACGACACCCGAAGGACTTTAGGAAAGGAGCGTTCCGGCCGCCAGACACGCAAAGATGACGGCTGCCGTACGGTTTAAATAAAACTGCACGCGCGGCGTCCGAAGTTTTTCGGCAACCGACCCGGCACAAAAGGCAATCAGAGAAAACACAAGGAGCGTTACGATCATAAACGTGACACCTAAAACCGTCATCTCGCAGGCCGTTTGGAGGGATGAGGCTCCGCGCGTCACAAACTGCGGAAAAAACGCCAAAAAGAAAATCTGCACCTTGGGGTTCGTGACATTCATAAGGATGCCGCGCCGAAAAAGCACCGAATCGGCCGTTTCTTTCGTGGCACTCGCAGATCCCGCCGTCGGGTGCGTCCAACTCATGACAGCCAGGTACGTTAAGTAGAGCGCCCCGAGAATGCGAATCGCCCAAAAAAGCGAGGGCGACGCGGCCACAACGGCCGCAACGCCCAAGGCGGCTGCGACGGTTTGAAGCGCCACACCCACCGATAAACCGGCAACGGTAAAAAGCCCTTTTCTGACCCCGTGTACGGACGATTGCACCAGGACGAACATATTGTCCGGCCCCGGTGCAAATGCCAAGAGGACGCTCGCCAACACGAACGCGCCGTAAATCGAAAGCGTCATACCGAAGGCCTTAACCTACCCGACCCACACACGCGCGTTTTCAAAGGCTCTCATCCAGCCGGTAAATTCCTCTTTCGTGTCCTCGTACCAAGAAAGCGTTGCCACGCGAACACTGCGTTCCGGATGCGGCATGATGATCGTTGCACGCCCGTCGCGCGTTGTCAGCGACGTTACGCCCTCAGGCGAGCCGTTCGGATTCATCGGATAGACCTCGGTCGGCAGTCCCTCACCGTCCACGTACCGCGCTGCCACGTAAGCCTCGGTCGCATCCTCGGGTCGAGCCCATAGGACGCGTCCTTCGCCGTGCGACGTGACAATCGGAAGCGCGCTTCCTGCCATGCCTCGGAAGAAAATCGAGGGCGAGGATTCGATACGGACTTCACTTAACCTGCCTTCGAACTGCTCGGAGCGGTTCGTGACAAAGCGCGGCCAGTGGTCGGCTCCGGGAATCAGGTCCTTTAAGCGGCTCATCATCTGGCACCCGTTACACACGCCGAGCGAAAAGGTATCGGGCCGCTCGAAGAACGCGCGGAACATGTCGGTTAACCGGGTATTTAAGAGAATGGTTTTGGCCCATCCGCCGCCCGCACCTAAAACGTCGCCGTACGAAAAGCCTCCGGCTGCCGCAAGGCCGCAAATGTCCTTTAAGTCCGCCCGACCTTCCAGCAGGTCCGTCATATGCAAATCGCGGACGGTAAAGCCGACCCGGTAAAAGGCCGCTGCCATCTCGTTTTGCGAGTTCACGCCCTCTTCGCGCAAAACAGCCACAACCGGTCGCGCGTGACTTGAGTGCACGAAGGGCGCGGCAATGCGCTCGTGCGCATCAAAGGTGGTTTTGACGAAAAGACCCTTGGTTTTTTGTCCCGTGGCGACGGCAAACTCGCTGTCGGCACAGGCCGGATTGTCACGAAGGCGCGCCATCGCGTGCGTCACTTCCGACCAGTCACGCATCAGGCGCACGCGCGGGATCGAAAGCAGGACCTTGCCCGCCGCTTCGATTTCAAGATTATCCTTCTCGGTAACCGTGCCGAGCGTGGCGTAGTAACGCGTCAGACCAAGAGATTCAGCCCGAGAAGCTACATCGGCAAGCGACTCTTCACGTACCTGCAAAACCGCCCCGAGTTCTTCGTTAAAGAGCACCGATAGCGCTTCATCGGCACTCACTTCGCCGTCAGCAAGGGCATCTAGGCTCACGCGAACACCCTTGTGCGAGGCAAACATCATCTCACAAAGCGTTGTCGCAAGACCGCCGTCGCTTCTGTCGTGGTACGCAAGGAGAATTCCTTCATCGGCAAGTCCCCGCACCAGGCGCACGAAGTTCTTTAACGCTTCCGTGTCGGTAAAGTCAGGCGTCACCGACCCGAAGTTTTGAAGGACCTGCGCCAGAATCGATCCGCCCATGCGGCACTTCTTGGCGCCGAAATCAAAGGCAATTAAGCGACTCGGGACGGACTTAAGTTCCGGCGTCACGGTCAGGCGCACGTCCGAAACGGGTCCGGCTGCCGAGACAATAAGCGAAATCGGGCTTGTCACAGCCTTATCGACGTCTCCGTCCTTCCAGGTCGTTCTCATCGAGCAGGAGTCTTTGCCGACCGGGATGGAAATTCCGAGATTAAGGCACAAATCCCTTGCCGCTTTCACGGCCGCATAGAGTTTGGCATCTTCCCCGTCCACGCCGCAGGCGGCCATCCAGTTGGCCGAGAGCTTGACTGTAGATAAATTCACGTCCGCCGCAACGATGTTCGTGACGGCTTCGGCAATGGCCATACGGGAGGCGGCCGCCGAATCGATAACAGCCAAGGGGGTGCGCTCGCCGATAGCCATCGCCTCACCCTTAAAGCCCGAGTAATTGAGGGTTGTCACCGCACAGTCGGCAACCGGAACCTGCCAGGGACCGACCATCTGGTCGCGCGAGACAAGACCGCCTACCGTGCGGTCGGCAATCGTGACCAAAAAGTTCTTTGCGGCAACCGTCGGATGACGCAAAACGCGGCTTAAAGCATCGGCCAAATCCACGTCGCGTGCATCGAAAGAAGACAGGTGCCCGTGGCGTGTACGCACATCGCGGTGCATCTTCGGGGGTTTACCCAATAGGACATCCATGGGCATCTGGACAGCCCGCTCTTCGCCTTGACGCCCTTCGACAATGAGCATGTTGTCGTCACTGATGGTCCCTAAAACCGCATACGGGCACCGCTCGCGCCGGCAAATCGCATCAAAGCGCTCCAGATTGTCCGGAGCGACTGCAAGGGCGTAGCGCTCCTGGCTTTCGTTACTCCAGACTTCCAAGGGGCTCATGCCCTTTTCCAAAACAGGCACGGCCTCAAGCGAAAGGCGAGCCCCGTGGCCCGAAAGGTCAGCAAGTTCGGGCATGGCGTTCGAAAGGCCCCCCGCTCCGATATCGTGAATCGCAAGAATCGGATTTAAGGCACCGGCAGCCCAGCACCTATCGATCACTTCCTGGGCACGGCGCTGCATTTCGGGATTGCCGCGTTGGACGCTGTCAAAATCCAAATCTTCGGCATTGGCACCCGAAGCCATGGAGCTTGCGGCTCCCCCGCCGAGGCCGATGCGCATTCCCGGTCCCCCGAGCACAATCATCAGGGTTCCGGGTTTGAGCGTGTGTTTGTTCGTTTGATCGGCACGAATGTTGCCGATGCCGCCCGCGAGCATGATGGGCTTGTGGTAGCCGTAGCGCACATCGCCCACGCGCGCTTCGAAAGCGCGGAAGTACCCGAGAATATTCGGGCGACCGAATTCGTTATTAAAAGAAGCCGCACCGATCGGGCCTTCGGTCATCACCGACAAGGCCGAGGCAATGCGAGAGGGTGTTCCGTACACATCGGCGGATTGATTGTCTTTTTCCTGCGTCGTGTCGCGGTCGTTTTCCCAATCTTGCGAGTGACCGGGAATATGCAATGCCGAGACCGAAAAGCCGCAAAGGCCGGCCTTAGGACGTGCGCCGCGGCCTGTGGCACCCTCATCACGGATTTCTCCGCCCGAACCTGTGGCAGCACCCGGGAAGGGACTGATGGCCGTCGGGTGGTTGTGGGTTTCGACTTTAAAGACCGTGTCGGTGGTCTCGAGGCGCTCGACGTAGGTCGCGCCGAACAGATCCCTTTCATCCGGACGCGGATAAAGGCGCGGAACAGCCGGACCTTCCAAAATTGCGGCATTGTCCGAGTACGCCACAATCGTTCCCTGAGGCGAGGCTTTGTGCGTCTCGCGAATCATCTGAAAGAGCGTTTTGGGCTGCTTGACGCCGTCAATCGTAAATTCGGCATTAAAAATCTTATGGCGGCAGTGCTCGGAATTGGCCTGCGCAAACATCATCAATTCCACATCCGTGGGGTTGCGTTTTTGAGCGGCAAAGGCATCTACTAGGTAGTCGATTTCGTCTTCCGAAAGCGCCAAACCCATCTCGGTATTGGCTTTCTGCAAAGCTGCGCGACCGCCCGTTAGGATATCGACCGAAGTCATCGGGCGACTTTCGGTATCGGCAAAAATCGTTTCGGCCGCCTGACTCGGATCGACAACCGATTGCGTCATGCGGTCACATAGAAGGGCATAAAGCGCTGCGCGCTGTTCATCGGAGATGGACGAACCGTCTGCAAGCGTAACGGCGTACCGAACGGCGCGCTCGATACGAACCACGCCGGCAAGGCCCGTATTGTGGGCAATATCGGTCGCTTTGCTCGACCATGGGCTGATGGTTCCGCAGCGCGGCGCCACGAGAACACAAACATCTTCGCGAACTCTTTCGTCAGGTTCGCCGTAATCGAGCAAATCCGCTAGACGCGCTTTTTCTTCATCTGTTAAATGTTTTTCCGTTAACACGTAGTGTACGTAGTGTGCACCGACGGCTTGAGCACTCGGCATGAAGGTTTTTAACTCAGTAAGGACGCGTTCGGCACGGAACGCACTTAGGGCACCGGGGCCGGAAAATTCTAAGATCATAGTGACTTCCCTTCTCTCAGTTATGTAAAGAGACAAGCGCCAGTCCGACCGACACGGTCGGCTCGCTCGGTAAGAACATTGTACAGTTTTCGATGACGCTAAAAACGAACGCAAAGAGTCGCTTAAAAAAGGCGTCGAAAACTTGACTTATCTCGGCGCGACAGAAAACCTGAGGATACGTGAGAAACCCGAGCAACCATGCATGCGACACGTATAATCTATTAATATGAAACAACCCCTTGTAAACAGGTGAGCAATGAAAGAAAGTGTCCTCAGAAAGGTCCCTTACGGCGAATCGAACTTTTCGATTTTGCGTGCAAATAATCTTGCCTATGTTGACAAGACCGAGTTCATTGCCAAACTCGAAGAGTTTTCTAATCGTTTTCCCTTCATCGTCCGCCCTCGTCGTTTCGGGAAAACGCTTTTTACGCAAACGCTACAAGCCTACTACGACATTGCGGCGGCCGAGGACTTTGAGCGGTACTTTGCCGGCACTTACATCGGGGAGCACAAGACAGCCCTTGCCAATACATTTCGGGTCATCCATTTTGATTTCTCGGGCATCCCGGCAGACAAGTTCGTCCGGGGATTCATTGAAAAAGTCCGTCGCGGGTTGACAAGTTTCTGTATGCGTTATGGTTTTTCAATGGGTCTGGAAGTTGTCGACCGCGAGTTTGATGACCCGACCCTTCTCCTGTCGACTTTTCTAAGGACATATGAGAAAACCTACAAAGAATCGGTTTATCTCATCATTGACGAGTACGATCAAGGAGCTAATGAAGTTCTTGCCACAAATTTGGAATCTTTTCAGGGTCTGACAGGTTCCGGCGGAGTGCTTAAGACCTTTTACGCGAGTTTGAAAGACTTGGCCGCAAACGGTCCTATCGGAAGAATATTTATCACCGGAGTTACGACAATCCAACTCGATTCGATGACTTCCGGTTTTTCCGTTGCCGAAAATCTGACAACCGATCCTGAGTTTTCCACGATGTTCGGATTTACCGAAACAGAACTTCGGAACTTAATCGGGCAAGTTGTCAACCTCAAGCAATACGGAAAGAGTCTTGACGAAGTGTTTTCGCGCATGAAGGAGTGGTACAACGGATATTGCTTTAATACAAAAAAGAGTGAGACTGTTTTTAATGCCTCAATGTGCCTGAATTATCTGAAACAGATTCGGCAAACCGGAGAAGAACCCGATGACATGCTCGACGTGTCAGTGGCCAACAGTCTGGACAAAATTGAGGCAATTCTTTCCTTAGGCGATGCCTCTCTTGTCAAAGAAATCGTTAGCCGAGCCTTAAATCACGAACCGATTCCCTTCGGGGGAAAACTTCAGGTTCTGAATTTGAATCATTCCAACGGCCTCGATCGTGAAACGCTTTTGTCGGCTCTCTTTTACATGGGATTTTTAACTTATGTCATCGGGAATAAACAGGCTCTCACGGTTCCCAATCGAGCCATCGGGATCCAGTTCTTCGAGTACTACTTCAAGAACGTTTTGAAAGCTCCGGAATACGTGTTTGATAGTGACGAGTTCTCGCTTGCCTACGAAGCGTTAGCCGCCGGGAACCCTAAACCCTGGCTTGACCTTGCCGATAGACGCCTTGCGCAAACGAGCGGCGTTCACATGGCTGTGCACGTCAATGAGGCGGCTTTTCAAATGATGCTCTCTTCGACGCTTTGGGCATCGGGTGAATACGGCGGGCAACTTGAAATCGAATCGCGCGGAGAAAACTCGGGTTTTATCGATTTGCTCTTGAAGCCCAAACACAACACCTCGCTTCCGAGTTACGTCATCGAAGTCAAACACTTGAAGACCGATGCAACCGAGGAAGCCGTACAAAAAGCCCTTGCGGAAGCTAAAAAACAAGCGCAAAGATACGCTCAGGGAGAAGCCGTCAAAGCGATTGCCAACCTCAAGTGCCTCGCTCTTGTTTACAAGGGCTTGCGCCTTGCTGCCCTTGCCCTGACGGACAAAACCTGACAACTAAAGCGTCAGACTCTCCTTTGTCGATAGTGTTGCGCATAGGATTTACAATGCGCGACATTCGTCTTGATTCCCGTTCGGAATCGAGAAATTTCCATTTTTCTTAAAAAACCATGAGCCAGCCCATTTTAAATCTTGACGAATTAAAGACCCTTGAAGAACGCATGACACACGCCTTGGGAGAAGGCGAACTCATGAGACGAGCCGGAAGTACGCTGGCCGAAGAAATCGCGTCGGTAACGCCCCCTTCCGGACACGTCGTGTTTATCTGCGGACCGGGCAATAACGGCGGTGACGGATTTACAGCCGCACGAATTCTTCTTGCGCGCGGGTTTCGCGTCACCTGTGCTCTTATCGGATGCGACAAACCCAAGGCACAAGATGCCCGTAATGCCTACGAGGCTTGGGAAAAAGCAGGCGGCACCACGATTGCCGACCCATACAGTGCCGCTAAGGCCGATACGGTCGTCGATGCCCTGTTCGGAACGGGAGCGCGCGGCGCCTTGAAGGGAGACTTCCTGGATGCCGCTTTGTGGTTTAACGAACGTCAGGCAACGCACATCAGTGTGGATATTCCCTCGGGACTTGATTCCATGACCGGTTTTTGGCTCGGCGGCATCAAAGGGTGCCGAGCCGACATCACGGTTTCCTTTTTTGCCCCCAAGGCCGGGTGCTTTATGAACGAAGGGGTCGATGCAACCGGTTCCGTTCACGTCAAAGAACTCGATGTCTCGGTGCCGCTCACACAACTTTCGCTTATTGACACGGACGATTTTGTGCACCTTACGGAAATGCGAAGCAAAAATTCGCATAAGGGACTTTTCGGACACGTGGCTGTTGTCGGAGGCGACGTCGGTACGGTCGGCGCCGCCTACTTGGCTGCCCGCGCTGCATTACTTCTCGGTGCCGGGCGCGTCACGTGCGAACTCATGGCTGGCAACGCTCCGCTTGTCGATCCCCTTTTCCCGGAATTGATGTTTGCCGCCGACCCGATTGACTTAACAAAAACGACCTGCAACATCGTCGGTTGCGGCATGGGCTTTAGCCCTCGTGCTTTGGGGCGCTTAAAAGAAGCGATTGCCGCCGACGTCCCGCTTGTTGTCGATGCCGATGCATTGCGCGCTCTTGCCCGTGACCAAAAGCTTCAGGATGCCCTCCTTGCGCGCCGTGCACACACCGTCATTACGCCGCACCCGGGAGAAGCGGCCGAACTTTTGCACCGGACAGTTGACGCGGTTTTAGCCGATCGCATCGGAGCGGCCCGGGAACTTGCGGTCCAAACGGGCGCAATTACCGTTTTAAAAGGTGCCGGGACCGTCGTTGCCCTACGTAGTTCGCGCACATGGATTAACCCGATTGCCAACGGGTCACTCGCGACCGCAGGCTCGGGCGACGTGTTAAGCGGCATGCTCGGAGCCTTCTTTGCGCAAGGGTTTGATCTTGTTACAGCCACGCTCGGAGCCGTGTGGCTGCACGGTGCCGGCGTTCAGGACCGCACGGCCGGTGTGACGGCAGGCGCCTTAGCGCCGCGTGCGGCTGCACTCTTAGATCAATTGCGTCGGCACCGTCAGGCGGCGCATTTGCGATAAAAAGAGCACGCTTCCCCGAGGCTTCTACCTCGGGGTAGTCTTTTTTTTCGTATAAAGGCGGCAAGAATCCGAAAGACGCTTGAAGAAGACAGTCAAGCGCCATCTCTTGCGTCTTATCAAAGAAGTTCTTATCGGCATTGATTAGCATCCGAGGACATTTCGGAGAGTTTTCATGTCCACCATTGCCGACGGTTTCAAATTATCCAATCAAGTCTTTATTCCCTGCATGGGATTAGGAACACGCCAGCTGCAACCGACTCCGGAGATGCAGGCACTTTTAACCGAAGCCGTTCGCGCCGGCTATCGGCGTTTTGATACGGCAAGCGCCTACGGCAACGAACGGATTTTGGGCTCAGTGCTTTCCCGATGCGGAATCGACCGCTCCGAATTTTTCATTTCAAGCAAGTTGTGGGTGACGGACCGAAGCCGTCAGGCCGTCATTTCCGCGTTTGAAAAAACCCTGGAAAACCTCGGACTCGAGTACCTCGATTTGTACCTCATTCATTGGCCCGAAACACACGGGGATGCCATTTCCTGGCAAAGCATCAATGCCGGAACGTGGCGCGTTTTAGAGGAACTCTATAAAAGCGGTCGCGTACGCGCCATCGGGGTGTGCAATTTCCTTACGCACCACTTAGTGCCGCTTCTGGCGCGTGCGAGCGTCCCTCCGATGGTCAATCAACTGGAGTTTCACCCGGGGTATTGGCAAAAATCGACGGTGGATTTTTGCATCAAGCACGACATCCACGTCACGGCCTGGGACCCGACCGGGCGACGGGACGTGATGCCCGATCCCAAACTCGAAACCATTGCCAAGCGCCACGGCGTCACCACGGCACAAGTGGCCCTGCGTTGGTGCTTACAGCACGGGGTCTCGGTTCTTCCGCGTACGATGAATCCGGCCGATTTACCGGTTTTTGCCGATGTGTTCAATTTGCGCCTTAACGTTCGGGAAATGACGGAAATCGATTCCTTACCGCTTTCGTGCTTTTCCGGTTTAGACCCGGACCGCGTTTCGTTTTAATCGGCTAATCGGTGCCCTCGCACCGTTCCGTACGTTAAAGCCACTCGGGGCGAGAGCACCAGGTAAGCGGTCCAAAAAGCAGCCCAAAGAAACATCGGAAGCAGAGCCGACACCGAAAACGCGAGTTGAAAGTACCAGCTTTCAATAAGGACGGCAACCGGACCCATAAGCCAGAGTAAAACAATCACACCGGCAAGGGCGGCACTCGACCGCTTTGTGACCAAAAGGACCAAAAGCGCAAGGCCGAGCAGAGCCTGAATAAACGAAGGTCCGACCGTCACATAGGCGGCAAAGCGATCTAAGCCCTCGGCGTACTCAGACCACGGAAAACTGGTTGCCACGACGTATCCTTGCCAAAAAAGATATTCGGTTACGGCTACCTGTCCGAGGACAAACAGCACGAGTGCCCCGCCGAATCCGCTTTTGGTCTTTGAGCAAATAAGGCGCGGTAAGAAACGGCGCCCGAGAACGACAAAGAAAAGCGTCGGCACGGCCACAAGAACCGCCGCAAGAAGCATTCGCCAAAAGTCCATCTCGTTACTCCTTTTTGGTGCTCGGCGTTGCCGCATCCCCGGCATCTTCCTGCAGTCCGACCAAAATCCCGCAGGGAGCGCCTTCGTGTGAGCCCGAGCAGCGCGATGCGAGCTCTTTTAAGTGTTCCTTTAAGGCTTTGAGTTTGGCAATCCGCTCATCGACAAGTCGCACGTGGTGCGCAATAAGTTCATGGACATGCTCGGCTTGAACCGTGTCGGTCGCATCGCACGACAGCAAGGTTCTTACGTCCGAAAGCGGCATATCGAGCGTGCGACAGTGATGAATAAACATCAACTCCCGAAGGTGCGCCTCGGTATAAGCACGGTAGTTATTTTCCGTGCGATTGGCCGGCGTCAATAGCCCCTCTTTTTCATAAAAGCGAATAGTCTCGATTCCGACACCCGAACGCTCCGAAAGCTCTCCGATTCGCATAGTTCCTCCGACGTTTTTCCGATTGTACTTGACTCTGGAGCCGCTACAGGGTTTTAAATGCACCCTGAAACAGATTTTTCTTGCCCGAAACACCATGAAAAACACCACTTTTCTTATTCATATCCAAGAAATGGATTGCCCGGTCGAAAAGGCCGAAATCGAAAAGTACTTTGCCAAGAACCCTGACTTTGAGCCTGTGGCGACCGACCTCATGCACCGCACGATGCGCTTTGTCGCCAAAAGCGAGAAAGCGACCTCGAAACTGCTGCTCGAGAACCTGAAAAAAGCAGGCTTTCCGGGCGAGGTCGTCAACGAGGCAGACGGAACCACTTCACCGCTTCCCGTGCGGATTCCCGATCTTGACAGTGAAGAGAAAGTCGAGAAACTTAAAAAAGCCTTTGAAAACGACACCGCCTTTGAGGTTCTTACCGTCAACCTTGCGGACAAAAGCGCCACCTTTACCAAGCGCTTTCCCGAGGCGTTAACCGAAGACCTTTTTACCAAGTTAGCAAGCCTGAATCTCCCGGCCAGTGAAATTCTTTCCACGGAAAAGAAAGCTACCGCCTCCGAATCGCATTGGGGCGCCTTCCGTTTAGGCGTGGCGCTGGTTTTAGCCGGCTGCGGCGAAGCGTTTGAAATTGCCGGAACCTTAAACGAGACGGCGATTCTTGCCGTGTGTCTTGCGGCTATTGTCTTAAGCGGCATTAAAACTCTTATCAAAGGGATCTGTAACCTGCCGCGCTTTGTCTTTAACATGAATACCCTGATGGCCGTAGCCGTCTTGGGGGCCGTTGCCATCGGTCAGTATCCGGAAGCGGCCATGGTCATGGTCCTTTATGAAATCGGCGAGGCCATCGAAGACAAAACTCTCGCACATGCCCGTAGCAGCATTCAGACGCTTCTGGAGAAAGCGCCGAGTACGGTAGAAATTCTCCTCGCGGGTAAATGGATTAAAAGCAGCCCCGAAGCGATTTGCCCCGGGACGATTTACCGCGCCGTTCCGGGGCAAATGATTGCCGCCGACGGCGTCGTTGTGGATGGCGTCAGTTCCGTCGATGTCTCAAGTATTACGGGCGAACCCCTACCGGAATCGGCGCGTGAGGGCTCCGTTGTGCGCTCCGGGAGCATTGCCTTAGACGGGTCTCTCTCGATTCGTGCGACACGTGCGGCTGCCGACTCAACGGCTGCCCGCATCTCCAAAGCCATTCTCTCGGCCCAGCAAAAGAAAGCCCGTGTCGAGCGCTTTATCGACCGCTTTGCGCGCTGGTATACGCCGACCATCTTTGTAGCGAGTTTACTTCTCGGAATCGGCACCGTGCTGTGGACAGGAACCTTAGATAAAGAAACAATCTACCGCTCGCTCGTCCTTCTTGTCATCGGATGCCCCTGCGCCCTTGTGATTTCTACCCCTGTGGCCCTGCTTTCGGCGATGACCTGTGCCAGTCGGCAAGGCGTCTTTATCCGAGGCGGCGCCCCGATGGAAACGGCGGCGACAATTCAAACGGCGGTCTTTGATAAAACCGGCACCTTGACCGTCGGGCGTCCGGCATTTAAAGACCTTATTCCGGTTGCAGGATGCGACAAATCCGTTTGCTGGCACCTAGCAGCAAGTCTTGCCGCTGCCAACAAGCACCCCTTGAGCCAAGCCCTGGCACGCGCCTGCGACAAAACCGTGCGATTAAGTGCCGTCAAAGACCTCAAAAATCTTCCTGGCTACGGCGTTCAAGGGCGCGTGGACGGAGCGCTCATTACGCTTACAAACCGCACGTGGCTTAAAGACAAAGGGCTTTTAACGCCGGAAGTCGATGAGGCGTTTTCGCGACTTGAAAACGACGGCAATACCTGCATGGCCGTGAGTAACATTTTCGGTGCGCTCGGCGTCTTTGCCTTTGCCGACACCGCCAAGCCCGGAATTGCCGCCTCCGTCAAAGCCTTAAAAAATCAAGGCGTTGCCGTGTGGATTCTCACGGGTGACAACGAAAAAAGCGCTGCGAAAATTGCTCGAGAAGCCGGCATTGACAACGTGCGTGCCAGGCTACTGCCGCAAGAAAAGCTTGCGATTATTTCCGAACTTGACAGCAAGGCCCCGACGGCCATGGTCGGTGACGGCATTAACGATGCCCCGTCGTTGGCCCGCGCTCGCTTAGGTATTGCCATGGGAGGCGCAGGCTCGGATACGGCCATCGAATCGGCCGATGTCGTTTTGATGAATGACGACGTGGCCAAAGTAGGCTGGTTAAAACGCCTTTCGATTGCCACACGTCGTTGCGTGACCGAGAATATCGTCTTTGCACTCGGCGTGAAAGCCCTCTTTGCCGTCGCGGCCGTGACCGGATACGCCACGATGTGGATGGCCGTGTTTGCCGACACGGGCGTGTGCCTGATTGTCGTCGCCTGGGCATTAAGACTTCTGCGCTTTAAATAAGGCGACCCAAAGGGCTTTGTTTGCCGTTACGCTTAACTTAAGCTTTGCCCGAAAGGTCTGCTCGCGCACCTTGCGCCATGAAAGGCCTTGATGCTCGGCGCAGGAAATCAAGGGCTCGTTCTTGGAGAAGAAAAGAAGAACTCTGGCGCTTAACCGCTAACTGCGCCGCAAGGTAAAAGACGGGAACAGCCCTGCAAGCGTTTTTTCCAGTTCGTCCCCGGGGTAATCGGCTCCGACTGAACTTAAAGACGCTTTCATCCCGGGTGCCTTACGGTAGATTTGCAATGCATAGGTTTTGCATTCGTGCGATGCTAAAAACTGCGCAATCGCCAAAATAGCCTCGGGTGTGAGTAAATCCGGGTGCGCCGTCGTGCGCGCCTCGTAAGCGACACCCGATTGCCGCACAATCTCAAAGCTTTCTAAAAACGCCTGATGAGCGCCGGGCCGGCCGGCCGCGCGATCGAAGACGGCGGCATCTTCGGGCGGCCCTTTGACGTCAAGCCCCACCCAACTAACGAGGTCAATGACCTCTTTTAAGCGCCTCGGATAGGCGCCTGAGGTATGTAGGCCCACCTTCATTCCGAGGGTCCGGACATAGGCCATGGCCGCCGGCAGGGCCGGGTCGATACAAGGTTCGCCCCCGGAAAACACCACAGCGTCTAAAAGCCCTGCCCGTTTTTTTAAAAGCACGCAAAAGGCTTCCCAGCTCACGGGCTCTGTCCCTTCGGCAAACTCGCGCGACTGCATCCAGTCGTTTTGGCAATACGGGCAGCGCCACGGGCACCCTTGCACGAAGGCAACGGCACTTAGGAGTCCGGGGTAGTCAATCGTCGTAAAGGGCGTGACCGCCGCAATGCGAATGTCCGAGGCCTCTTTTCCCGTGAAGGCACAAACGCCGGGTTTGGTCCCGGCGTTGATGGCAATGGTCTTTGTCATGCTGCAAAATGCTTGGGGTGCGTGCGATTACTCGCCGCATTTACCCAAGTGGCACTTGCTTTCGACAAAGTACTTGCGTTCGGCAAATTCTCCCTTCTTGCCGATGTTAAAGGACTGCACCGGGCGGTGATATCCCATCACGCGTGTCCAGACTTCGCAGCGCTGACGTTCGCTGTCCTTTAAAACGATATCGTCTTGTTTTTGTTCTGTCATAACTTACTCCTTGAAATCCTAACGAGAGGATTAACTTTCCTAGGCGCGCTTAGCCGCTTCTTGGGCCTGACGCGCTCTCTTGCGTGCAATGATCTCCGCATCGCACTTCGGGCAAAAATCGTGACGCCCCGACAGGTACCCGTGTTTCGGGCAAATCGAGAACGTGGGCGTGACGGTGATGTAGGGCAAACGGAACCGCGTTAAGGTCTTGCGAACAAGATCGCGGCAGGCTTCGGCCGAACTGACGGCTTCGTTCATATAAAGGTGCAGGACCGTTCCGCCCGTGTACTTGCGCTGCAAATCGTCTTGCATCTCAAGCGCTTCAAAGGGATCGTCCGTGTACCCGACCGGTAGTTGCGACGAATTCGTGTAGTACGGATTTTGGGGTGTTCCGGCCTGAATGATGTTCGGGAAGCGCTTACGGTCTTCCTTGGCAAAGCGGTAGGTCGTGCCTTCGGCGGGCGTCGCTTCCAAGTTGTACATGTGGTCGGTCTCGCTTTGGAACTCCACGAGTCGTTCGCGCACGTGATCGAGGAACTTTAAGGCAAAAGCGTGCCCTTCTTCGCTCGTGATATTGGTTTTATCGTGCGTGAAGTTACGAATCATCTCGTTAATTCCGTTCACACCGATGGTCGAGAAGTGATTGCGCAGCGTCCCGAGGTAGCGCTTGGTGTACGGGAAAAGACCCTGATCGATGTGGCGCTGAATGACCTTGCGCTTAATTTCAAGGGATTCTTTGGCCAAATCCAAAAGGTGATCTAAGCGGGCGTAAAGCGCTTTTTCATCTCCCGGATACAGATAACCTAAACGCGCGCAGTTAATCGTCACGACGCCGAGACTGCCGGTTTGTTCGGCCGACCCAAATAGGCCGTTTCCGCGCTTTAACAGTTCGCGCAAATCAAGCTGCAGACGGCAGCACATCGAGCGAATCATATTGGGTTTAAGTTCCGAGTTGATAAAGTTCTGGAAATACGGCAACCCGTAGCGCGCCGTCATATCAAACAGAAGCTTGACGTTCGGACCTTCCCAATCAAAATCGGGCGTGATGTTGTATGTCGGAATCGGGAACGTAAAAACGCGCCCCTTGCTATCACCGCGCGTCATCACTTCGATGTAGGCGCGGTTAATCATGTTCATTTCTTCCTGCAGGTCCCCGTACGTAAAGGGCATCTCCTCGCCCCCGATCATCGGGTGCTGAGGCGCCAAATCGGGCGGGCACGTCCAGTCAAACGTCAGGTTCGTAAACGGCGTCTGCGTACCCCAACGGCTCGGTACATTGAGGTTATAAATCATCTCCTGAATGCACTGCACGACTTCCGAGTACGGGACATTATCCTTGCGGACAAAGGGAGCCATGTAGGTATCAAACGACGAGAAGGCCTGAGCGCCGGCCCATTCGTTTTGCATGGTGCCTAAAAAGTTCACAATCTGTCCGCAGGCAGACGATAAGTGCTTGGGGGCACCGGCTTCGACCTTACCCGGCACGCCGTTAAAGCCTTCGGTTAACACCGTCCGCAAACTCCAGCCGGCGCAATAGCCCGAGAGCATATCCAAGTCGTGAATATGGAAATCGGCCTCACGGTGGCACTTGCCGATTTCATTGGGGTAAATGAAGTTGAGCCAATAGTTCGCAACGACCTTGCCCGAGACATTCAAAATCATGCCGCCTAAGCTATAGCCCTGGTTGGCGTTAGCATTAACGCGCCAGTCGCTCTGATCGAGATACTCGTTAATGGAGCTTTCGACGTTAATCCAGGTCTTTTTCGCATCACGGCTCTTAGCGCGCTGTTCGCGATACACAATGTAGGCGCGTAGCGTCGTAAAGTGCCCGGACTCAAAGAGCGCCTGTTCGACGGCGTCTTGCACCTGCTCGATGTGGGGCGTAGCAACATTTAAGGCGCGAATCTTGGGCATCACCTGATTTTCGGTGATCTCCGCCGCAATCGCCGGGCCGAACTCGCCGGTGGCTTTGCCGGCCTTTTCAATGGCTTTTTGAATCTTACTCGGGTCAAAATCCTTGATTGACCCGTCGCGCTTAATTAAATGTTCCGGTGTGCAGGGCATCGTTATTCCTCGTGTTCGTAGGCATCGGATTTGCGCAAAAGACATACACATGCGTGTCTTCCGAAGTCCGATTGGCGGAACGCACCCTAGCAAAAATCGGGGGCGAAATCAACCTTAAAAATGCATGATGTAGTGGTCTTTTTCAGTGCAAAACACAATATATTGTGTTTGCCAAACCCTTGACAAATGATTTTTTCTGCAAATTCAAAGCGTTGAAAAATCCTCTGGGGCCGATAACCGAAACCTAGGTATTTTCCCTAGGGTTGTTTCGTTTTTGTTCACAAAGCCTCCCGAAGGCATCTTCGTACGCAAAAGGGCAAATTTCCCTCTCGTATAATGCGTAGGTCCCTGTTTTTGCACTGTTTCAAGACTTTTTATGACCGTAACTCTTGTAGCCTGTCTTCTTGCGATGGGCGTTTTCGTCGGGTTTTTGGCCGGCCTACTCGGCATCGGCGGCGGAATGATCCTGACGCCTTTTTTTACGTTTTTGCTCCCGTATACCGGAATCGGTGACAATGTGGTCGTGCATGTCGCCATTGCAACGTCCTTAGGGACCATTGTCTTTACGTCCCTCTCGTCGATGTACGCACACAATAAGCGCGGAGCGGTCCTGTGGCGCGTCGTCTTTTCCGTCGCGCCCGGCATTTTGGTCGGTGCCGTCCTCGGTGCAAAAATCTCTTCTCTTTTATCGACGGCAGTCATTGCGCTCATTTTTGCGCTTTTTGTCGGGTTTTCGGCAACCAAGATGTTTTTGGATGCCAAACCGTCTCCGACGCGGGAACTTCCGGGCATCCTCGGCATGTTTATCGCCGGTATTTTCATCGGTGCCGTGAGCGCCTTTGTCGGTGCAGGCGGCGGCTTTATCTCCGTCCCGCTTATGGTTTACTGCAACGTCCCGATGAAAAAAGCCGTCGGCACATCGGCCGCTTTGGG
Organism: uncultured Sutterella sp.; assembly: GCA_900544335.1. Lineage (GTDB taxonomy): Bacteria > Pseudomonadota > Gammaproteobacteria > Burkholderiales > Burkholderiaceae_F > Duodenibacillus. The sequence continues at coordinate 2,556 of UQUS01000007.1, read as the reverse complement.
CTTTCCGATTGCGGTTTTCGGAAGCATCGGCTACATCTGGTCGGGTCTTGGCATCGCGGGGCTCCCGGGCCTGCCGGTCACGGCCGGCTTTATCCACCTTCCGGCGCTTTTCCTATGTGCTTGCGCAAGTTTTCTTATTGCTCCCTTGGGCGCCAAAGTGGCGCACAGCATTAACACCAAACCCTTAAAGCGCATCTTTGCCTGCAACCTATTTATCATCGCTGCGTACATGCTCTACCGCTCGTACATTGCGTTTTAACCGGTAAGAGGTCGGAATTCGACACATGATGCACAAGGGCTACATTTGCATTCTTTCGGTCGCACACGCCGTGGCTGATTTACCTCCGGGGGCGCTTCCGGCACTCCTGCCGTTTTTTGCTCTTTACTACCACTTAAGTTACACGGAAATTGCCGGACTGATGTTTGCCTCATCGTGCCTGTCGTCGGCCGTGCAACCGATTTTCGGGCTATTGGCCGACAGGTCGGACAAAAACGCCCTCATGGCAACGGGGGTTTTGCTCGCCGGAATCGGTCTGGCGATGACGGGGTTTGTAAGCGGCTACTGGTCCGTTTTTGCGGGCGTCACGCTCATGGGAATCGGATCGGCAATCTTTCACCCGCAGGCTGCCCGGTCCGTCAACTTTTTATCCGGAGACCAAAAGAGTACCGGTATCGGAATCTTTTCCGTCGGCGGCAATGCCGGATTCGGGTTCGGACCCTTGATTGCCGTCTGGGCTGCAACGCTCTGGGGACTTAAAAGTACGGCGCTTTTCGGCGTTTTCGGTGTTGCTTTTGCTCTCGTTCTTTTGATCCTGAATGCTCGCCTGACAGAGGCTACGGCGAAAAGTCGTTTGGAAAACGCTTCCGCCGTTTCCAAAGTTCGTTCCCAAGAGGGCACCAACGATTGGCATGCGTTTGCGCGTCTGACGCTCGTGATTATCGGACGCTCGGTGGTCTTTTGTACGGTCTCGGCCTTCCTGCCGCTTTACTGCATCCGCACACTCGGCGTGACCGAAGCCGTTGCCGGAACAACGATTGCCGTTTTAGCCTTCGGGTGCGCGGCGATGACGCTTCTTGGCGGGTACTTGGGCGACAGAATCGGTCTGATTCGAACGCTGCGCTTGGGGTCCCTCGTGCTCATTCCGAGTACGGCAGCGCTCGTTTTATGCCCGAATATGTTCTGGATTTATGTGGTCTTGACGGCGCTAAGTTTCGGGATCAATGCCCCCTACCCGGCTTTCGTTGTGCTCGGACAAACGTATCTAGCCAAAAACATCGGCTTTGCCTCAGGCGTCACACTCGGGTTAAGTTTTAGCGTCGGTGGTCTATTTGTGCCGATTCTCGGGAAACTTGCCGATGCGACATCGCTTACCGTCGTCTTTACGGTCTTAATTGCGCTTTCGGCCTTGTGCGCGCTCGGCGCTTTTATGCTCCGCGAAATTCCGCGCAAGCCGCCGGTCATCAGAGGATAACGACGTCGTACTCTTCTTGCGTGCAGCTCGGCTCAACCTCGAGAAGAACGACTTTACCCATCATTTCCTGCAGTAGATCTAAAGCGGCCGATTCGTCTTCTAAGAAAAAATCAATGACCGATTGGCTCGCCAAAATCTTAAAGCTCTTGGCATCGCGGTACTGACGAAATTCTCTTAATGTCTCACGCATAATCTCGTAGCAGACGGTGCGCGCCGTCTTAATCTGACCGCGACCGCCGCACACCGGGCACGTTTCACATAAGACGTGCGCTAAGGACTCGCGCGTTCTCTTGCGCGTCATTTCCACAAGTCCGAGCTCGGTAAATTCCGAGACCGTCAGTTTCGTGTGATCGAGACTGACTGCACGGCGCAGTTCCGAGAGAACAGCCGCGCGATTCTCGTCGCTCGTCATATCGATAAAATCGATGATGATGATGCCCCCGAGATTGCGTAGGCGCAGTTGCCGGGCAATCATCTGCGCCGCTTCCAGGTTCGTTTTGAAAATCGTTTCGGAAAAATCGCGCTTTCCGACAAAGGCGCCGGTATTGACATCAATGGTCGTCATCGCCTCGGTCTGATCGAACACGAGGTACCCGCCCGAGGACAGGTCCACACGCCGCTTAAGCGCCTTAGCGATTTCCCGATCGATTCCGCGCACTTCAAAAAGGGGCCTGTCGTTTTCATAAAGCATCAATCGCTTTAAGGCCGACGGGACAAAGCGCATGGCAAAGACCTTGAGCGATTCGAAAGTTTCGGGATTATCGACCCAAATAACATCGGTTTGTGTCTGCACCATGTCGCGCAACACGCGCTGGGCAAGCGAGAGGTCCTCGTACAAAAGGCAAGGCGCCGCCCTGTGAACGGTCTTATCTTTAATTTCCGTCCAAAGGCGCCCTAAATACTCCATGTCCCGCAAGAACTCACAGTCCTTAGCGCTTTGTTCGGCACAGGTGCGAATGATGTAGCCGCCCTTTTCCTTGGCGGCCTCAATGATGGACATGATGGTCTGGCCGGCGGGAGTGTAGACGATGGAGGCCCCCTGAGAGAACATCTGCAGGGCAAGCTCCTTGGCCTTCACGGTGTC
>UQUS01000006.1 GCA_900544335.1 uncultured Sutterella sp. | reverse complement strand
CCCATCGAAGAGATCACGAGGCTTGCCCCGTGACTCAGTAGGGAATCCTCGTCCTTCAGGGCGAGGAGGAAGTCAACAATCCGCAACCGCTCGTGTTCACGATTTCGGTCTTTCCGCAATTTATTGCTTTAGACAAACCGTATGTGCCGCAAGTTGTCATTATGATTGCCGTGTATGCCGTGATGGTTGTCGCCTGCGGGATGCTCTATGCAATCCTGGACGGTCATGCGCGCCGTTTTTTTGAAGGGCAAAAGGGCGCTGCACACGTCAATCATGCGAGCGCCGTGATTTTCTTTTTCATCGGTCTGATTGTGCTGTTCTTGGCCGCCGAGCCCTTTTTCTAAGAGCTTGAGTTAACTTTTACCGGTCGTCATGGCCTTGTACTCGGAGCCTTTCTTCTCATCGAGAAGAAGCGTGAGAATAAGACCGATAAAGACGAGCACTAGGTACACAAGATAGCCTGCCTCATAGCTTGCCGTTTTATCAAAGGAATACCCGAGAATCGGATAGGCACAGGACTTTAAGAGCAAAAAGAAACTGATGAAACGGTACGTTCCGAGAAAGTGTGTCGGTCCGAAGTAAAAGCCCACGACAGCCGGCAGTAGCGTCCAGTACGATCCGCAGCACGCTCCCATGAAGATGCAGTACAGGAACGTCGCAAAATATTCGAAGTGCACCACGGAAATCGCCAACGCAATCACGTGTAAAGTCATCACAAGACGCAGGGCTCGAATCGGACGAATGGTGTCGGCAAGCCAACCCCAGAAAAACTTACTTAAACCGCATGAGACGGCTGCGACGGACATAAAGGTCATTGCTGTGACCGGGTCGTATCCGAGCTCGGTAAAACGCGGCTTTAATTGGGACATTAGGCCGGAGGCACACATCAGTCCAAGACCGGCCCCCAAACCGATAAGGTAGATTTCCTTCATGCAAAGGAATTGCCGAATGGACGGATCCTTGCGATGCGGCGCATCCTCAGATGTGTCTGTCTGTTGCTCAGCGACAGTGGCGGTCTTTTTCTCAACAACAAGACCGTCAGGCGTCAGCCCCATCATTTCCGGGCGTTCGCGCACCATCAGGAAACACGGGATACACAGAAGAGCGGCACAGACGCCGAGGATGTAGTAAGCGTTGGCAATGCCCCAATGCGTAATACAAAATAGGGAAAAAATCGGGATGATTGATCCGGCAAACGACATGCCGACGGCGGCAATACCGAAGGCCAGCCCCCGATGCACCTTAAACCAGTGACACAAAAGACCGTTGGCTACCAGTCCCCCGCAGCATTGGCTTGCCGCCCACACAAGGCAAAAGCAGGCCGTAAAGATGTAGTAGTTGTCCGTCGAGCCCATGCCGAACAGGGCTGCGGCGGCCAGAAGCGATCCGATGCACATCATTTTGCGCGAACCGATACGCATATCGAGCGTTCCGATGAGCGGGGCACATCCGAAGCCGATGAGTGCGGCTATACCCATGCTTGCACTCGTTGCCGTTCGACTCCACCCATAGGCCTCGAACAGAGGCTCGATAAACGAGTTCATGGAGTAGATGGCCGTACCCTGAATGATGAGGTTCCCCAGGGTCGAGAGAGCACACAAATTCCAGCCGTAAAACATGGGATAAAACGCGTCGTGATGTGTCATTGAAAATTCCCGAAGTCCGTTAAGACTCGGGAAAAACGCGCCGATTCTACCCCTCCCGAATCGCCCTTGTCAGAGGGGGTGCCAAAGGCGACGGTGCGTGCTTTACAATCCGAGGAAATTTCATTTTTCCGACACCGTCCGATGATTAAAGTTCATTCACTTCTTGAGAATCCCTACCGCATTCTCGGTATTACTTCCGACGAAAGCCCCGAAGAAATCGCCCGAAACGTCGCACTTTTGCTCAAGCATTTAAAAACCGGGGAAAAAAGTGAGTTTCCGACGGATTTTTCCACGGTCCTCGGCCCCGTTAAGCGCGATGCCGAGGCTCTTGCGTATGCCAAGGAGCGCCTCTCGGACGTGCAAAGCCGCGTTGCGTGCGCCTTTTTTTGGTTCTCGTCTCGAAAGCTTTCCGATACGTCGGCCTATTCGCTTCTGACGGACGGAAAGCTCGATAAGGCCGAAAAGCGCTACATGAAGCAAGAGGGCTACAACGCGCGGATTAACGCCGCATGTGTGGCCTTTATGAAGGGGGACCTTTTGGGCGGAATCGGTCAGATTTCCTCGCTCATTAATAGCGACAAAGACCGTGCTGAGTTCATCCGCGTCGTCGGCGGGGGCGAGCTTTTTTCCTGCAAACAGTTGGCGTTTCTTTTTATTCGGGAATTGTCCCGGGACACAAGACTTCGCGATGCTTTAGGGCTCGAGCACATCGATACGGAAGAGCAGGCCGATTCCTTCTTAAAGAGCATTCTGAAAATTCACGAGCGCCTTGCCGTTTCCGTCGATAACATCGGACCGATGCGTTCCATGCCGGTGATGGCCATCAAATGCGCCGTGCGCTTCTTAGATACCACCGAACCCATGCTCGTCTCTTTAAAAGAAGAGTTCGGAGGCGATGCCCCGTTGTGCATTTTTGTCTCAAGTTGGGTGGCTAACGAAGCCATGTCGATGGTCGTTGCCAACATCAACTTTTTACATACTTGTCCACCGGGAACCGAAACCTTGCGCACCGAGACTACCAAGGCGCAAGCAATCCTGACGCGACTTTTAAGTTTTGAAGTGACCGACAGCTTGCGCGGCCAATTAGAGAACAACCTAAAACTCTTGCAAGGGATTTTGGACAAAATCGAGCATAAGCACGACAAAGGACACTGCTACATTGCTACGATGGCGTACGGCTCGTATGACGCCCCTCAAGTCCGTATTTTGCGGCGTTTTCGCGACCGCGCTTTGCTGACAAATGCCCCGGGACGGGCGTTCGTGCGGCTTTACTACCGAGTCTCGCCCTCTTGGGTCAAGGCACTTAAAGATAAGCCGGCCGTCAATGCGCTCATTCGCACTTTGCTCGGAGCCTTTGCTCGCCTTTACGACAAGCTTTCGGACTAAAAAACCCGCAAGGACAGGCGCTTTACGGGTTTTGGATCGGTTCATCCGAGGTGTTTATTGAGCCTCTTGCGGCGCTTGGGGTTTTTCCTTGAGAATCATCGAAACGACATCGAGACCAGAAACATCACTCAGGCGCACTAGAACGACACGAGCCCCCTGAAAGAGGAAATTCTTGTCTTTCTGGGCCGCGTCCCCGAGCGCTTCGATAAAACTTTCGATTTGGGCATTTAACTTGGATGCTTGTTCGGCCTTAAAGTCAATCGAGACGGTCTGACCGCCCTTTAAATAGATATTCAGACGTTGAAAGGTGTTTTGTTCCATGTTTCTAGTCTCCGAGTTAAGAAATCTGACGTAAGGGCGATTCTAACAGTACCTGCGGGGTCGCAAGAGGTGAAAATCCTCCGAAATAAAAAGCCGTTCGGCTAGAATCACGCCACAAAATTTTTGTGCGGCGATGGTAAAAACGGCTCGGGCGGGCATAGCGGTGTCCGTGATGCCGAATTGAGAGGGAATAATGGCTGTTCGAAAGCGTGCGAATGAATATGCGGAGTCTTCCATTCAGGTTCTTAAGGGGCTTGAGCCCGTCAAGCAACGCCCGGGGATGTACACGCTCACGGACAACCCGCTCCATATCATTCAGGAAGTTCTCGATAATGCGAGCGATGAAGTTCTCGCCGGTTTCGGAGACAGCATCCGTTTAACACTCACGCGTGAAGGCGCGATTTGCGTGGAAGATAACGGTCGCGGTATTCCGACAGGCATTCACCCGACAGAAGGCATTCCGACCGTCGAGCTCGTCTTTACCCACTTACATGCCGGCGGAAAATTCAATAAGACCGAAGGCGGAGCCTATAGTTTTTCGGGCGGCTTACACGGGGTGGGTGTTTCGGTCACCAATGCCTTAAGTCAATCGATGCACGTGACGGTCTGGCGTGAAGGTAAGCAGTTTGAAATCGGATTTGAAAACGGCTTTGTGACGCAGCCTTTGACGCAAGTGGAAAATACGCGCTCAAAGCACTACACGGGAACGCGTGTGGTCTGTGTGCCGAATCCGAAGTATTTCGACAGTGCCGAGATTCCGATTACGCACTTAATTCGCCTACTGAAAAGTAAGGCCGTGCTGCTTCCGGGATGCCGCGTGTCCTTCTTCAATGAGAAAAACGGCGACGAGCAGCACTGGTGCTACCAAGGGGGACTGCGCGAGTACCTTTTGGCCGAGGTGCAGGAACCGCTTTTAATCGAACCCTTTGAAGCGCAGGGCTGGGCCGATGCCGAGACCGAGGGCTTTAACGAAGGGGAGGGCGCTTCTTGGGTCGTTGTCTGGACCGAGTTCGGCACTCCCGTGCGCGAAAGCTTTGTTAACCTCATTCCGACGCCGGCCGGCGGCACGCATGAGGCAGGTCTTCGCGACGGTCTTTTCGGTGCGATGCGCGCTTTTATGGAAGCCCACGGCTTGATGAGTAAGGGCGTCAAACTGCAAAGCGAGGATGTCTTTGCCCGTGCCGGTTTCATTTTGTCGGCCAAATCCCTCGATCCCCAGTTTCAGGGACAGACCAAAGAAAAACTCACGAGTCGCGACGCCTTCCGCCTCGTCTCAAGTTTCGTGCGTCCCCAGTTCGAGATTTGGCTCAATGCCCACCTGGAAAACGGGAAAAAGCTTGCCGAGCTCGTCAATAAACAGGCGCTTTCCCGCCAAAGACAGATGAAAAAGGTCGAGAAAAAGCGCGGCTCGACCGTGGCTGTTCTTCCCGGGAAACTTACCGATTGCGAATCGACCGATATCGAACACAATGAAATCTTCCTTGTCGAAGGCGATAGTGCGGGCGGTACGGCCAAACAGGGACGCGACAAAGAGTATCAGGCAATCTTGCCTTTACGCGGCAAGGTGTTAAATACCTGGGAAGTCGATGCCGACCGAATTTTCGCCTCTCAGATTATTCACGACATTGCCGTGGCACTCGGCGTCGATCCGCACAAACTCAATGACCCGAATGTCGACTTAAAAGGCTTGCGTTACGGCAAGGTTTGTATTCTGGCTGATGCCGATGTGGACGGCAGTCACATTCAAGTCCTACTGCTCACGCTCTTTTACCGGCATTTCCCGAAACTAATTAGCGAAGGGCACGTCTTTATTGCGCAGCCTCCGCTTTATCGAATCGATGTGCCTAAGGTCGGAAAAAAGGCCGAAAAGAAACTCTATTGTGCCGATGATAAGGAATTAAAGCGCACGCTTTCCAAGTTGGAAAAAGACGGCATCAAGGCGGAAAAGCTCAACATTTCCCGCTTTAAAGGTCTCGGTGAGATGAGTGAAAAGCAACTGGCGGAGGCCGCCTTTCATCCCGATACCCGGCACCTGCTTCCCGTGACGCTCGGAGATCTGGAAAAAAGCCAGACCGATGCCGTTATGACGCTTCTGATGGCCAAGGGCGAGGCTCAGGGACGGCGCTTGTGGATGGAAACGCACGGCGAGGATCTGGAATTGGATATTTAGGCGTTTCACCTAGGAAGTCAGACAAAACACAAGAAAGGGCAGAAAAATCAAGACTGACGATTTTTCCCGCCGTTACAATCACGTCCATCTTATTTCCTCTCTTTGTATGGACGATTTGATATGAAAAAAACAGCGTTACTTTTGACGGCATGCTCGGTGTTTGCTTTGGCTTTGGCCGGATGCGGAGATAAGAAAGCCGATCAGGCGCCAGTTGCTGCCAAGGAAGTTACGATTACCGTCGGAGCGACTCCCGTTCCGCATGCGGACATTTTGAAGGTTGCGGCCCCTGAATTGAAAAAGCAGGGCGTGAACCTGAAAGTCATCGAATTTACCGACTACGTCAAGCCCAATTTGGCACTGGCTGACAAGGAAATCGATGCGAACTACTTCCAGCATGTTCCGTATCTGGAAAGCTTTGCCAAAGATCGTAAACTCAATTTGTCCGTCCTTTGCAGCGTGCACATCGAACCGATGGCTGTTTACTCCAAAACGATTAAAGATCTGAAGTCGGTTCCCGACGGCGCCAAGGTTGCGATTCCTAATGATCCGACAAACGGCGGACGTGCTTTGAAGGTCCTTTCCGATGCCGGTCTATTCAGCTTGAAACCCGGTGTCGGCATCAACGGCACACCGGCCGATGTCATCAACAATACGCATAACCTTAAGATTGTGGAAATGGAAGCGGCCGTGCTGCCGCGTGCTTTGGATGACGTGACGCTCGCCGTCATTAATTCGAATTATGCGTTGGGTGTGGGACTGAACCCGGCTAAGGATTCGCTCTTTATCGAAAGCGCAGATTCTCCGTATGCCAACGTGGTCGTGATTCGCACGGGGGATAACCGCGAAGCGTTAAGTAAGCTTGCGCAAGTGATGCACTCTCAGGTCGTGCGCGATTACATCCTCAAGCAGTACAAGGGTGCGGTGTATCCGACGTTCTGATTGAACCTCCCTGCAGGTTTCGGGCGCTTTCGGCTATGTGCTGTAAGCGCCTTTTTTTTGCACTTTCGCTTGACGCTAACCCGAACGAACTACCCTTTTATAGACTTTGGAGTTATAGGAAAGTGCAACATTTTTTCGTAGACTACGCCCTGAAAGTTGAGAAACAGTTCTTGCTTTCAACTCTCCTTAAGAACCAGGCAAGAGGCTCTGCCTCTTCGGGACTAGTCAGATACCGCTCGGTAGTCATATCGGGCGGTCTTTTTTTTGGTCTAGAATTTCGAAGATGAGAATGTTTCTCATCTTTTGATTTTCGCTTTTCATGAAACAATTGAAATACACCGTCGGCGGCATGCATTGTGCCGCCTGTTCTTCGCGCGTAGAGCGAACGGCCCTGTCGTGTCCGGGCGTCAAAGAGGCTGCCGTGAATCTGGTTCGCGGCACGCTCGTTGTTCGTGTGGATACGGCGCAGTTTTCATCGGACGACCTTTGCAAACGAATTCAGGAAGCCGGTTACTCGGCATCCGAACAGGTCAATCGTGTGACCGTAACCAGACCCCCTCGCGAAGGGACTTATGAACTTCTTGCCACGGTGCTTCTGGCCGCACTTCTTTTTGTCCTCGCGATGGGAGGGGGGAAACTTAATATCGACCCGCTTACAAACGCCCTCTCTCAGGTCGCTCTTGCAGCGGCGGTGCTTGTCATTAATCGCAGGCACTGGCTCGCGGGCGTCACAGGCCTTGTGCGCCGGTCACCGACGATGGATACGCTGGTTGCTTTAGGTTCGAGCGCCTCGTTTCTTTTCAGTCTCGCGATTTTAATCTCGGCACTGACGGACTCTCGCACCTTGAGCACGGAAACGTTGTCGCGCCTTTATTTTGATTCTGCTGCCATGATTTATGCCTTTGTCGGCGTCGGCAAATGGCTCGAAGGGAAAGCGAGGGACAAAACAGCCTCCTCGTTGGAAGCGCTTGCCGGACAAATCCCCCATCAGGCCGTGCGCCTTGCGGGTGAAAAAACCGAAACAATCGATGCTAAGGATATTCAAGCAGGCGACATTCTTTTCGTGCGCGCCGGGGACGCGATTGCAGCCGACGGCATCGTTGTCGACGGATCGGCACAAGTCGATGAGTCATCGCTTACCGGTGAGAGCCTTCCGCGGGAGGTTCGTGTCGGCGACACGCTTTTTTGCGCCACGCATGCGGTGGGCGGTTGGGTTCACTTAAAGGTCACTCAAGCGGGCGCTTCCACGCGCTTTGCTCAGATTCTCAATTTAGTGGATTCGGTCACGGAGTCCAAAGCCCCGATTGAACGCGTTGCCGACAAAGTGAGCGCCGTCTTTGTTCCGATTGTCATCGTGCTTTCAATCCTGACGTTTATCCTGTGGTCGCTATTGGGATACCCGACGGAGTTTTCGCTCATTAATGCGGTTTGTGTGCTTGTGATTTCCTGCCCGTGTGCCCTGGGCCTGGCGACTCCGGTTGCCGTGACCATTGCCGGGAGCCTGGCGGCCCGAAACGGCGTCTTTTTTAAAAATGCCGCCGCGCTGGAAGAAATGAGCCGCATCGATACGGCGGTTTTGGATAAAACCGGGACTCTGACGCAAGGGGAGTTTTCCGTGACATCCGTTTCGGTCACTCCGTCCCACTGTGTCGACCAGATTCTTTCTTGGGTTTTGTCCGTTGAGTCTTTTAGTACCCACCCGCTTGCCAAAGCGCTGTGTCGGTATGCCAAGGAACACGGGGCAAAGGAAGCGGAGGCAACGGACTTTTACGCCGATCAAGGCTATGTACGGGCAACAATCGCATCGCGTGTTATTGAGGTCGGAAATCCCGATGCTCTTTCGATTACCCCGGCAACGCTTAATGCTGCCCTTATCCCCGATAAGAGCAGACAGACGGTTTTGTATCTGCGGGAAAACGCGGTTGTTTGCGCCGCATTTACCTTAAGCGATACCTTAAAAGACTCGGCAGCGCCCTTTATTGCGACGCTCAAAAAGTTCGGCATGGAGATTTATCTAGCGAGCGGCGATGCCGACTCGGTGGTCCAAGACGTTCGAGAGAAGTTAGGTCTTACGCACGCCGTCGGCGCCATGACGCCCGAAGACAAAGAAGCCCTTGTGGAAAAACTTCACCGCGAGGGGCGTCACGTGCTTTTTGTCGGGGACGGAATCAATGATGCGCCCTCGCTCGTACGAGCCGACGTCGGCATGGCTATCGGTGCCGGAACCCATGTGGCTATGGACTCGGCCGATGTTGTTTTAGTGAGTTCGCATCTTTCGGACATTGCCTCCTCAATTAGGCTCTCGCGTGTCGTGATGCGCAATATTCGGCAAAACCTTTTTTGGGCGTTCTTTTATAACGTTCTCGGAATTCCGTTGGCGGCCGGGGTTCTTTACCCGATTTGCGGTTGGCACTTAAGCCCCATGTTCGCCGCAGCCGCGATGAGTTTAAGTTCGCTTTGCGTTGTCGGAAACGCAATGCGCCTTTTTGCTTGGCATCCCGAAGCTTTCGGTAAAACGGATGCCGCTTGTTCTTTAAGTTCGGAGAAAGTGATGAAAACACAACTACGTATTGACGGTATGCACTGCGAGCATTGTGCTAAAGCCGCAAGTAATGCCCTTAAGGCCCTGCCCGGTGTGACGGCGGTTTCCGTGGATTTGGCCGATAAAGCGGCCTTAGTTGAAAGCGCCGTTCCGCTTGACGAGGCAGCCGCACGAGCCGCTCTTGAAAAAGAGGAATTTACGCTCGTTTCGGTGCAAAAACTCTAATTTAAGACGCTCTCGGGGCCGGAACTTATCCGGCCCACGTCAGGTAACTGACAACCGAGAAAATAATCAGTAGCACTGCCTCGGCACAGATACATTTTTTTAAGGTCTTGAAAAAGTCGGCCTTAAAGTAATCAAGCGAAATCATCAAACACACGTGCGTCGGTGTGACCATCTGTCCGCCGACGCCGAACACGAGCACAAGACCGATTAAATCGAGTGACCCGTGTGCCACAGCCGCCACAATCGGCATCATCATCGCTACGTGCCCTTGAGACATACCCGTGAGCATGCCGATTAAAAAGCTGATGAACGCGAGAATCAGCGGAAGCGGCAGGACCGAAGCGTGAAAGCTCGCGACGATTTGATTGAGGGCTCCGCTTGCATCGAGGAGCTGAATAAAGTACAAAATCATCACAACGTCACGTAGAAGTTTCTTTTCCACGGCGCCGACGAAGATTTCTTTCAGACTCACATCGCGCTTTAAAAGTCGCAAAACCGGGTAAAGCAATCCGACGATAATCAGGAGCGAGACCGATGCGGCAAGACCGAACGCCATCGACAGGGCAAACACCCCGAAAATCGGCAAAAGTGCGAGGATAAAGTCGATACGGTACTTGGCAAGCATTTCGTCGGAAGGTTCTTTCGTCGGCTCGACAATTTTTAAGGGAGCCACGAAAAAGAACCAGCCGATGATGAACATCGCGGCACTGACCCAGAGCATGTGGACAATCAGGGAACTTACGGACACATTGGCAATCGCACACGTCAACAGAATGCCCGGCACAATGGGATTGGCAAATTCCATAATGTGACGGAACCAGAAATTGATGAGCGCTTTCGATTCGTTGCTGATGTCCTGTCCTTCGGCCACCGTTTTGACAATCGGAGCGGAAAACCGTGCGCCGCCGATCGAAGGGAGCATGCCGAGGAAAGCCGGCATCACGGCGAGCGTCACTTTCTTGGACGGAATCAAGTGGTGCAGATACTGCACGAGGCCGTTGAGAATGCCGCTTTTGCGCATCTCGATTTCAAGGCACACCACGAAGTACAAGGCAAAGAGTAAGTCGTAGCTTCGCGGCATCGTGACCATGGACTTGAAGGCAGCCCAAAGGGAAGCCGGTCTGCGATCAAGAGCGAGCCAAATCAACAATCCGCCGGCCAAAATTGCCGGTCCGATCGGAACTTTTTTCCGAATCAAAATCACCATCAAAGCGATGGCGGCCAGAAGAATGATGTAAATGGACATGATGCGCGTACAAACGACTAGCGAGTTTTCGACAACGTCGGAATTCCGCGAGCCATTCGAATATCGGTAAAGAAGGAGGCGGGAAACCGAGGAGCGGCCTTAATTTTAAGCGGGTCGTGCGGCAAAGTCTCTTCGGGTTCGAACATACCGTCCACGTCGGTCGGGTTAAGACCCGTTAACAGGCCTTCGGGCACGCTCTTTAAGGGGCAGTGCGCAAAGGTCCGAGCAAAGCTGGCTCCGTGAAGCACATGCGCAAAAAGTGCGCTCGGAATGCTTGTCAGACCGCTTTTTTCGAATGCGCGATCGAAGCGCCAGGCTTTCGTATTGGCATCGAAAAGCGTCTCGGGAACGCTTTTAAGCGCGCGGCATCCGTAAAAGACTTCGCGGAAATCCGTCGCATTGACGGCGGCACTGAAAAGCGCGGCATCGACCGTCTCGAGGGCGCTGTTTTTAAATAGTCCCGTGAAGATGCGTGCGTGAGAAAGCGGCAAAAAGACAAGCTTGGGCACGGATTTTAAATTCGGAAGTCGAGCAAAGGTTTCCGTTAAGTCCATGAGCTGGGCGTTACGCATGAAAAGCGCTTCGCTGATTTGCGCCAGACCGACGGGTGGGTACGCAGGATTCCAAAGCGCGGCTTTGCGCGAGGGTTTGCCGGTTACCGGGTCAACGAGAAGCGGAAGTTCGTCTGTGAGTGCAACGGTCTGTTCCGGGAGCCTGACGGTCGAGCACGGCAAAACACCGTCGACGTCAATGGCAAGGGTGTGGGTTCCTTTATCCAGCGTCAATTCCACCTGTGTGGGCTTATCGGCGTCCCAGGTCACCGTGTCGCTATGGGTCGTATCCAAGGCGTAGTGAATGACCTTTTCCTCACCCCAAAGGCGCTTCGAGAAGGAAAAGCGAACGAGCTCTCGATTGCGTCGAACGGAAAGTTCAAGCTTTAAGGCGGTTCTCATGCCGACTCCTCCTCAGATTCTTCGCAAAAGCAATCGAGATCAAGGCGGCGCGCAAGCCTGGCGTAACTTGCCGGAAGTCGTTTGAGTTTATAGCAAAAGGCAAACATGGCATCGGCACAGACTAATTTCGGACAATCGGAAACGATGTCATCGGGAACGCTTGTCAGGGCAACGCACCCGGCAAAACACTGTTCCAGATTCTTGATGTCCGGATTGTTGCGAAAGAGCCCGGTAGGTAGCTCCGTCAGATTTTCAAATCCTGCCGCCCATCCGCAGTAGTCGCCGCGCTCGCCGAGAGCTTTAAGGTGCATCGGCGGCAAGGGGTCGAGAATTTGCACTAAGGAATCGAAAAATCGGAACGGTCGAACCGGGTAGGGCGCCGTCCAGTGAATGAGCACCGTGTAAAGCCCGGACTTTTCCCAGCGGTGGCAAATCGTTGCCGGTCCGTCAAAGTCAATGCGCTCGGACGAGCCGTCTCCCCACTCAATCCAAAAGTCTCCGGGTAGGGCCAAATCGGTTTCGTAAAACGCCAAAACAAACTCGTTGCTTCCATCGGCTTTGTAAACGAAGCGAAAGGCTGGGTCGTCGGGACCGGCTTTAGGACGAACCCATCCCATTTGAGCGCGACGGGCAGGATCTGCCCACGCAAAAGCTGTGTGCGGGGCGCCTTGCAAAAACGCATCGACAACGAACGGAACGGGAGCGCCTGCAAAGGGGTCCGAGACCTCTTTTAATGCGTGGCAATCGGCAAAGGCGCGCGTGCAGACCGTGTTCGGTCCGACGTGGCTCAGGAGCCCCCCGGGAAGGACTTCTAAGTCGCTTCGGGCAAAGATTTCGCGAATCGAGACCGGGTTTTCAATGGCATCGAAAAGGTGCGCATCAACCGTGCGAATGCGGCTGGCGTAAAACGCGCGATCTAAGACTGCAAGGTTCGGGTTATTGATAAAAAGGTCGCCCGCAACAAACGTAAGGGCCGTTTTCCCGCTCTCGTCAGGTTCAATGAGCGGCAAAAGCCGTTTGGTGGGAAGTAATTTCCCGTTTTTGTCCGTTTGACCGACCGTCAAAGTCGGTAGCGGCGAGACGATGGCATAGGTTTGATGCGCCAGAGCGCGTAGCGGTAAAAATCCGGATGTCGTACGAATGCGAATGCGCGTTACGGCCTCGGCTAGCCCCCTGTGCGCCACGCGTAAAACGGGGGTAAACGTAGCATCGCGAGCCATGCGCTGTAATTCGACTTCCGAGAGCGTGCAGTCGATGTACTCTAAAACGCCGTCACCCCAGTCGATACAAACATCCCCGACCTGGTCCATCGCCAGGCGGGGGATTTTATAAAAGGTCAGTGACGCCGTTTCCTCTGCCGTTGCCGTCAAATCAATGACAAGCTCACAGGGAGCGTTTAGGGCATAAGTTTGCTCTGTCATGGGACGGTATTGTAAAGGCCCGAAGACTCGGTTTTTGAGGCAAGGAGCGGATTGATGAGAAGCCGAATGGCTCGGACACGGTCATCTCGCCCGTGGGTAGCAACCGTAAACTTTAATTTTTCCGGAGCAGTCATGCGCATATCCCGTCGCGATTGCAACAGGCGCACCAAAGCAAGCGGGTTAAAGTGCGGCTTGTCATCAAAGGTAAAAACGATGGCGCTCTCGGCGGCATCGATTTTCCGAATCCCCAAAGTCTTGCAGTGAATGCGCATGCGATGGACGGCAATTAGGTTTAAGGCCTGTTCGGGAAGTTTTCCGAATCGGTCCGTGAGGTCATCGATTACCGATTCGATTTCCGTGATATCTCGCGCCAGAGCCAAGCGCTTGTAAAAGGTCAGGCGACTTGAGACATCGGGAACGTAGTCGTCGGGAAGCAGGGCACTTAGGTGGAGATTAATTTCGGAAAGAGACCCGAACGGATGGTCAAGTGCGGGGGTCTTGCCGGACTTTAAGGCATCGACGGCGTCTTTGAGCATTTGTGTATAAAGCTCGAAACCGACCTTGGAGATTTCTCCGCTTTGCTCTTCGCCGAGAATCTCACCGGCACCGCGAATTTCCAAGTCGTACATCGATAGATAAAAGCCGCTCCCGAGATTATCGAGTCGCTCGATGGCATCTAAGCGCTTGCGGGCATTTTTCGTGATGGCGTCTTCCCCGGGAATCAGCAAATACGCATAGGCCTGATGGTGCGAGCGGCCCACGCGACCGCGTAATTGATGTAATTGGGCAAGGCCGAGCTTATCGGCTCGGTGCATGATGATTGTATTGGCATTGGGAATATCAATGCCGTTTTCGATAATGGTCGAGCAAAGGAGCACGTTGTAACGCTGCTCATAAAAAGCGCGCATGGCAACCTGCAAATCCCGCTCGGGCATCTGCCCGTGTGCTAGGCCGATGCGCGCTTCCGGCAGCAACGCTTTAAGGCGTGCAAAGCGGTTTTCAATCGTTTCGACTTCGTTATGGAGAAAGTAGACTTGTCCGCCGCGTTTCAGTTCTCGCAACACCGCTTGACGGATGAGGTCATCGGTTTCGCGGCGCACGAAGGTCTTAATGGCAAGGCGCTTTTCGGGTGCCGTCGCAATAATCGAGTAATCCCGGATCCCGTCCAGGCTCATCGCCAACGTGCGCGGAATCGGAGTTGCCGTGAGCGTGAGAATGTCGGCTTCGGCTCTCAGGGCCTTTAAGCGCTCTTTTTGCCGCACGCCGAAGCGGTGTTCTTCGTCGACGATAATCAACCCTAAACGCTTAAAGCGGACTTTCTCTCCCAAAAGCTTATGGGTTCCGATGACGATGTCGACCGTCCCGTCGGCAATGCCTTCAAGCGCTTGCGTAACCTGTTTGGTCGTGCGAAAACGCGAAAGTTCTCGGACTGTCACGGGCCAGGCGGCAAAGCGGTCGGTAAACGAGCGCGCGTGCTGCTCGGCAAGTAGCGTTGTCGGACACAACACGGCCACTTGTTTGCCGTTCATTGCGGCCACAAAGGCGGCTCGCAAGGCCACTTCCGTTTTCCCGAATCCGACATCGCCGCAAATGAGGCGGTCCATGGGACGCGCACTTTGCATATCGTCGAGTACGCTATTGATCGCCTGAGTTTGATCGGGCGTTTCTTCGTAGGCAAATCCCTCGCAAAACGCCTCATAGTCGGCCCGTTTGATTTCATAACGGCACCCGGTGCGCGACTCGCGGACGGCATATAAATTTAAGAGTTCGGCTGCCGTATCGTGTGCCTTTTGAGCGGCTTTCTTTTTGACTTTTTCCCATTCGCCGCGCCCGAGTGAATTGATCGGTGCGTGGTCGGGGTCGGCTCCCGTATATCGACCGATCAGGTGTAACTGCGAGACAGGCACAAAAAGCTTGGCGCCCTTGTCGTAGTCAATCCGTAGGTACTCGTTTTTTCCTTCGCCGGTTTCGATGGTCTCCAAGCCCACATAGCGACCGACGCCGTGTTCGGCATGCACGACCGGATCTCCGGGCGCAAGCTCTCCGATGTCGCGAATCGTCGCTTCGAGCGTATCGGCTGCCGAGCGACGGCGCCGCATGCGTCCCGTGGCTTTCAGTTGATAGATTTCCCCTTCGGTGACAAAGGCGACTTTAGGATTGTTGACGGTAAAGCCGGAACTAATCGGCGCTTGGGCTAAGCAAACGGGAGCGGTGGAGTGGAAAAACTCGGCGATGCTTTCGATGCGTTCGGCTTGCCGGAAATCGTTTTGCAGCAAATCTTCCAAGCGCATGAGGCGCCCTTGACCGGAGGCCAAAAGGAGCACGCGCCGATTTTGCATTGCGCAGACCGTCAGGTAGTTCTCAAGTTTTGCAAGCGGCTTTTGAGCCTTGCGCTCTAAGGCCACGTCCGGCAGTTCCGAGGGTGCGGCTAAAAGACGCAACCGCCCGAAAGGCGCAAAACTTGTAAATAGGTCGGGTGCCGTTAAAAGGAGCGCCTTGGGAGCAAGTGCCGGGCGTTCGGCATCGTGCTGCAGGAACGTGTAGCGCTCTTCGGTTTCTTTTAAAAAAGCGCTTACGGCTTGCTCGACATCCCCGACGGTCACAATCAGCGACTCGGGCGGCAGATAATCGGCAAGCGTTTCGGTCGCTTCAAAGAAAAGCGGCAGGTAGTACTCGATGCCGGCGCTCGCAATGGATTTGAAGGTGTCGTTATAGACAACCGAGCGCGTCGGGTCGCCTTCGAAGGTCTTACGCCAATTGGTCCGGAAGGTATTGAGCGAAGCCTCGTCCATGGGAAATTCATGACCCGGCAGGATACGAATCGCATCGGTCGGATTCCCGGAGCGTTGGCTGTCCGGATCGAACATGCGAATCGATTCGATTTCGTCATCAAATAAATCCAAACGAAACGGGGTGACTTCTCCCATCGGGAAAATATCGACGATGCTGCCGCGTACCGAGAATTCTCCGGCTCCGTAGACCTGGTCGACGCGGCTGTAGCCGCTTTGAACCAAGGTGTGTTTCAGACTCTCAAGGTTAACTTTCTGTCCGACCTTGTAAAAGAAGGTGTTGGAAAGCACGTACGAGCGCGGAGATAAGCGAAAAGCGGCACAGCAGGCCGAGGCAAACAAAACGTCGAGAAACTGACCTTTCTCGTTATTAGTGAGTTTCCACAGTGTTTCGAGTCGCTCGCTCACGAGGGTTTCGTGCGGACTCATCGTGTCGTACGGGAGCGTTTCCCAGTCCGGGAGCATGCCGATGCGCGCTTCGGGTTTAAGCCAAGAAAGCTCATCACTTAGGCGGGCGGCCTCGGAAGCATCGGCACAAATGACCGTCATCGGGCGGTGTGTTTCCCGAGCTTTTTCAAAAAGAGCCGCCAGAGCGGCTGCCCGACTGGCCCCGGAGGCGGGCGTCAAAGAGCGGCGCTCACCTGCCTTAACAAGAGAAAAGTCCGGGGACAGAACCCCGGAAAAAAACGATTCGGACATGCGTAAGGAGGGTTACTTGGTCTGTTGTGCTTTCGCAGGTTGCACGTCGGTCACGCGAGCTTTATTGACAACCGAATCGATGAACGTCTGAATCTTTTGTTGTTGCAGCAGTTGCTTTAACTGGGGGCGAACCGCTTCGAAATTGGCCCAGCGCTGCGCCTCGCGACGCCCTTCGAGTTTGATGATGTGCCAACCTAAACGAGATTTAACGGGATTTGAGGTAATCTTTCCCGGTTTCAGTGTCTTAAAGCTTTGGGCAAAATCGGTATCAAAGACAGCGGGCGAAGTCCATTCAATTAGACCTCCGGCATTTTTGTTTTGTGCGGTATCGATGGAATATTCTCGTGCCAGCGCATCGAATTTTTCCCCGCTGTGAATGCGTTTGAGAAGTCCTTGGGCTTGCTCTTCATCACGCACGAGAATGTGGCGAACGAGCACTTCTTCCGGACCCCATGCAGCCTTTTCTTTTTCGTAAAGCGCGTGAATGTCTTGCTCGCTTACCGGATTCTTTTCAATCCAGTCGGCAATTAAAGCGCGAACCAAAACGGCATCACGTGCTTTGCGGATCTCCTGCTGCACGTCTTTACGCTTTTCAAGGCGCGCCTTTTTGGCTTGTTGCACCAAAGCCGTATCCCGAACGAGCATGTAGCGCACGCGCTTTTCTAACTGTTCGTCGTGGGAGACTCCGCGCTTGACAAAAGCGGCAATGAGTTCGTCTTGAGCGGCTTTCGTGACCGTCGTTCCGTTGACTTGAAAAGGTTGCACCGAGGCGAGGGCACTCAAGCTAAGTGCGCACAAAGCGCCGGAAAGAAGAGCAGTCTTAAGCGTTTTCATGATGATTACTACCAGAAACTTTTTCCTTTTCCTCCGGGAGGTGTTTGCTCATCCAAATACCGAATCCCAAAGTAAAGACAAACGTAATACCGAGTAACCCGAACATTTTAAAGTTTACCCAGGTGTCCGTCGAGCACAGATAGGCGACCGCCAAATTCACGAGACCGACGAGGGCAAAAAAGACGCACCAGATTTTTTGCGTGGCATCCCAACATTCTTTCGGTAGGGCCAATTGCTTTTTAAGGAGCATCGTCATGAAATTTTTGCCCGTCGCGATTCCGTACAACAAAATCGCTCCGAAGATCCAATACAAAATGGTCGGCTTCCACTTAATAAACATCTCGTTATGAAGAGCAATCGTCAGAGTTCCGAATACGAGAATGACACCAAGCGAAATCCAGAGCATGGGCTCGGGCTTTTTCCCTTTCAAAAAGACGGCAAGCACCTGCACCAAGGAAGCGACAATCGCCACCGTCGTTGCGGTCAGAATCGGGGCTTGTGCGACGTCGAACGCGCCCGGAAGAAACGCATTCAAGGCATCGGCACACGCCTGCGGATTTGCACCGGCGAATTTAAACGATGCGAAGAACAAAATGACGGGGAAAAGGTCGAATAGAAGTTTCACAATGGGATGATTTGTTA
The DNA here is from genome assembly GCA_900544335.1 of uncultured Sutterella sp. GTDB lineage: Bacteria > Pseudomonadota > Gammaproteobacteria > Burkholderiales > Burkholderiaceae_F > Duodenibacillus. The sequence goes on along the minus strand of UQUS01000006.1, from coordinate 48,058 downwards.
AAAATGGTTAGACAAAGCGCCTGACAATCGCGTTAGTTTAATATATGCAAACGTTTTCACGAAGAGTCGGTGGATTCATCGCTTGTCCCTATGGTCTTTCAATTTATCAAAGTTTTCATCATGACGGTCGTTTCTGTTGCTACGCTCGGAGCGGGTGCTTCCGGGCTCAAACCCGTGCACACGGTCGAGGGCATTTCCGAGTATGTTCTTTCAAACGGTTTGAAGGTTGTTTTGTTCGAGGACCGCAGTAAGCCGACGGCAACGGTCAATACGACGTACCTAGTCGGTTCTCGCCACGAAAACTACGGCGAGACCGGCATGGCCCATCTTTTGGAGCATTTGCTCTTTAAGGGAAGTCGCAACTTTCCCGACCCGGATAAAGAATTTGCGCGTCGCGGTTTTCGCATGAACGGCTCGACGTGGCTGGATAGAACGAACTTTTTCGTCAGTTTTACAGCAAACGACGACAACATGCGTTGGGCTCTGGCCTGGAGTGCCGATGCCATGGTCAATTCCAATATCGCCAAGAATGACCTTGAAACCGAAATGACCGTCGTCCGCAACGAATACGAGATGGGGGAAAACAAACCCGTGAGCGTCATGCTAAAACGCATGCAGTCGGTTCTTTTCGACTGGCATTCCTACGGGCGCTCGACAATCGGTGCTCGAAGCGACATCGAAAACGTTCCTATCGAGAATCTGCAGGCTTTTTATCGCAAGTGGTATCAGCCCGACAATGCGGTTTTAACCGTCTCGGGAAGTTTTGACACCAAGAAGGTGTTGCGTTGGATTGAGGAGTCCTTCGGAAAAATTGCCAAACCGACGCGCACGCTGCCGCACGAATGGACGGTCGAACCCGTGGCTGACGGTCCGCGGTATTTCCAGATTCGACGGCCCGGTGAGATGCAACTTGTGGCCGTGGGCTATCGCGTTCCCTCGGGCCTAAGCGATGAGAGTATGAGTGTGGATGCAGCCGTACAGATTCTTTCCGATGCGCCTCGCGGGCGTTTGTATAAGGCCCTGGTGGAAACCGGTCTTGCCAGTCAGGTTTTCGGCTGGCACCTGCCGGGAAAGTGCCCTGGGTTCGTACTTTTCGGTGCGATGGTTAAAAAGGGCGAAGCGCTCGAGCCCGTGCGTACGACCATGATCGAAGCCATCGAAAAAGGCTTTCAGAAAAAGGGCGTGACGGCGCAGGAGTTGAAAGTGACGACGGCCGATACGGAGACGGCCTTTGAAAGGACCCTGAGTGACCCGGAAGCCTTTGCCGTCGATCTTTCCGATTACATTTCCTTGGGCGATTGGCGACTTTTCTTTGTCAATCGCGACAAGAATGCCAAGCTCACGCAAGAGGCTGTCAATCGCGCCGCGCAAACGTATTTTGTGCGTGATAACCGCGTTGTCGGGGAGTTTATTCCCGATGACAAACCGCAAAGAGCGCCGGAGATGACGACCCCGGCTTTAGCCGACGTGCTTTCGGGAGCTCACTTTTCCGAGGCAGGCGACACGGGAGAGGCCTTTGACGTCAGCCAAGAAAACATCATGCGCCGTACGGAGCGCTTTCAAGTCGGCGACGTTGCTGTTGCCTTGCTTCCGAAGAAAACCCGCGGAAAAACAGTCACTGTCATTGCCTCATTTCAGTACGGCAATTTAAAAGCCGCTCAAGGAAAATCCGTTGTGGCCGGTATGCTCGAAGCCTTGCTGACGCGCGGAGCCGAGGGCCTGGATAAAAACGCTATTGCCGACCGCCTTACGGAACTTAAAGTTCAGGGCGATGTGTTTTCCTTTACCTGTACGCACGAGACGCTCCCAGAGACGCTCTCTCTCATGGGTAAGCTACTTACAACCAGTACGTTCCCTGAAAAAGAAGTCAAGCAATATGCCCGGCAGTATGCGACGGCTCTTGCCGCCAAGAGCGACAATCCGATGACGCTCGGACGCGATGCTCTGGTGCGCCACTTCCGCTTGTATCCGGACGGGGATCCGAGAAACACGCTCACGACCGAGGAAATCATCGATTCGCTGAAAACAATCGACCGAAAAGCGTGCTATGACTGGTACCGAAATGTCTTTTCCACCGAACACGGCGCCGTTGCCGTCATCGGGGATTTTGATGCCAAGGCCGTTCGGGCGATTCTGGAAAAAACGATCGGGATGAAAAAATCCGTCGGCAAAGAAAACGCCTATGAACGGTATTTCCCGCAATTTAAGCCGGTTCCGGCTGCTCGCTTTGTCATCGATACGCCGCAAAAAGAAAATGCCGCCGTCTTTGCGCGTATAGATTTTCCCGGAAATTTCCGTGATGAAGATGCGCCTGCCATGGAAGTAGCTAACTGGATTCTCGGAGGCGGCACTTCGCTTTCCAGTCGCTTGATGGAGCGGTTACGTCAAAAGGAAGGCTTAAGCTACAGCGTTTATAGCCAGATTCTGCTTCCCGGATACGGCAATCGTGCGGCCTGGATTGCCTACGCCATCGTGGCGCCGCAAAACCTCGCGAAGGCTGAAAAGTCCATGCGCGATGAAATTACCAAGGCGCTGGAAAAGGGCTTTACGAAAAAAGAAGTGAGCGAAGCTGTTGAGGGTCTCTTGCAGTCGCGTGCGGTCAATCGAGCGCAGGATGCGCACTTAGCACGCAGTTGGATTACGTTCTTGGACACGGGCACGGATTTTACCGAAAGCAAACGCTATGAGAATAGGTTGCGCGCTTTGGACGTTAACGCAGTTAATGCCGCGCTGCGTAAGATGCTCAAAGCCGACGGGATTACGTTTGCTTTAGCCGGAGACTTAGCGAAGGCTAAAAAGGCGGGGACGGATTTCTCTGCTCCGTAACGAAAAAGCGGCGCTACGGCGCCGCTTTTTAGTCTCAATCGTCGATAAAGCGTATCAGGCTACTCGAACAGTTGCGCGGGTCGGAGCACTCAAAGGGAATGCCGTCCCGAAGTTCCACGGAGACGCGGTGCACCTGACGCCGTAGGAGCGAAAGCTGCTCTTGCGTCATCTGAAGCATCTCGTCAATCGAACCGGTTTGTGTCAGGCGGTGTCCCGTGTATTGCAAATGCAATTTAAAGCCGCCGTACGGGCGTAGCGTATTGCGAAGCGCATTGCGTTCGGACTTATTCATAAAGCGCCAGTGCGTCAGGCGTTGTTCCTGTGTTAAAACCGGCCACAGGGCGGCGCGCTCGACAACGTTCATTTGATCCCAAAAGTAATTTCGGGAATCTGTCACGGGCTCGTCGTTAAAGATAAATAGCTCCGGCTGCGCCGCGCACATGTTTCCGATAAGCGCCAATTGCCCGGCCAGAAGGAATTTACACAGAATCGATTTCATAGTTACTATGTAAAGAACTCCGCGTCGCAAGGAGCAGGAGGTCTCGCGTCCTCAACGACAATCAACACGAGGCAAGTTTAGGAGAAGGAAATTGAAAAAGGGGCTCCTCGTTTGAAAAAATTGTAACTAGAATTTGTAACAGAGCAAGCCGCTTGAAAATCTCGGCACAATCCTAACCGAAACGTATTCGTTTCCTTTTTTTGGAGACAAACACACATGACCGATTTACCCCGTAATCCGAAGGTTCTGGTTGTTGATGATGACCCGCGTCTGCGCGATTTACTTCGCCGGTATTTGGGTGAAAATGATTTTTCCGTCACGGTTGCCGACGGCGGACAGAGCATGAATCGTATTTGGATGCGCGAGCGGTTCGATGCTCTGATTTTGGATTTGATGATGCCGGGCGAAGACGGCTTGCAGATCTTGCGCCGTTTACGTGCGGCTAAGGATACGACGCCGATTATTATGCTCACGGCTCGCGGCGAGGATGTCGACCGCATCGTCGGTCTTGAGCTCGGGGCAGATGATTATTTACCCAAGCCCTTTAATCCGCGCGAACTTTTAGCGCGTCTTCACGCCGTTTTGCGTCGTCGTCCCGAGGCCGATCAACCCGGAGCGCCTACGAAAGAAAACGAGACCGTACGCTTCGGTCATTTCGAACTGGATTTAGGCCGCCGCGAACTTCGCAAGGACGGAAAGGCCGTGACCCTGACGACCGGCGAATTTTCGGTGATGAAAGCCTTTGCGCGTCATCCGAGAGTGCCGCTTTCGCGTGAAAAACTCATGGAAATGGCACGCGGTCGCGAGTATGAGGCTTTCGATAGGTCGCTTGATGTTCAAGTCAGTCGCTTGCGTAAGTTAATTGAGATCGATCCCTCCAAGCCCCGGTATCTGCAGACGGTTTGGGGACTCGGGTACGTCTTTATTCCCGACGATCCCGAATCGAGTGACGCGTCCTAATTAAAGGAAGAATCGATGCCGTCGTCCTTGGCCCGTACGCCGAATCTTTTTTGGCGTACGTTTATTCTCCTGATGTTCCTCATCGTCTTTTGCGTGATGGGGTGGCTGCAAAGCTTTCGTGTGTTAAACGAAACGCCTTACGTGCAGGCGACGGCCCAGCAAATCGTTTCCATGGCCAATTTGACGCGCTACGCGCTCATTTCCGCCGACCCCGTGTATCGTTCCGATTTGCTCCTGGTTCTGGCAAACCGGGAGGGATTGCGGATTCTTCCCAAGGAGCCGACGGACAAAGTCGTTCCGCTTTCTCAGGGCGGCTCGTACGCCAGTTCCATCGAAGATATCAAGGCCACTGTGCGGTACTCCTTGGGGGCTGGAACGGTTCTTGCCGAGCGCGTAAACGATGAGCCGGGGTTGTGGGTCTCCTTTACGATTGACGGGGATGCGTATTGGCTCAGGACCAACGCGACGATTTTGAATCCCCCGTATGGAAAAACGTGGCTCTGGTGGGCTTTGGCGGCCTTTGTCGCGAGTATTCTCTGTGCGGTTTTAATCACAAGTCGACTGACGGCACCTTTAAATCAGCTCTCGCTGACGGCGCGCGAGTTCGGTCGCGGTCGCGTTCCCAAGACCCTTCCCGAAGACAGCGGTCCGGAAGAAATTCGCGAACTTAACGCCAGTTTTAACCGCATGGTTCAGGACATCACTCGTGTGGAAAAAGACCGCGAGGTGCTGCTTGCCGGCGTCTCTCACGACCTACGTACGCCGATTACGCGATTGCGACTGGAAACGGAACTGGCGGACCTTCCGGAAGATACGCACCGAGCGATGGTCAGCGACTTGGAGCAAATGGAGCGCATCGTCAATCAGTTCATGGACTACGCGCGGCGTAACAGTTTACCCCTGGCGGCCGTTGATTTAAGTCGCCTTGTCTCCGATGCCGTTCGCATTGCCCGTATCGATATCGATCCGGGCGTGAGACTCCGGGTTTCGATTGACCCGGACATTTGGGTTATGGCGCACTCGATCGAAATGTCGCGTGTAGTGCAAAACCTATATACCAATGCGCTTCGCTACGGGAAAAGCCAAGACGGTGTACTCGATCTGACGGTGGAGTTAAAGCGCGAGGATGACAAGGCTGTTTTGATTGTCAGCGACTGCGGACCGGGTCTGGATATGAGCCAGGCCGGGCGTCTGATGCGACCCTTTGAACGCGGGGATGCGGCGCGCGGCGGAACGGCCGGGTCCGGCTTGGGATTGGCCATTGTCGAGCGAATCGTCAGGCGCTGTTCGGGCACGGTGTCTCTTTCGGCGACGGTGCCGCACGGCCTTACGGTCACCATCAGAATTCCTGCTTGCAAACCTGCTAAACCCGAGTAGGGCACCTCACCATATAAAAAAGGCGCAGATTGAAGTCTCAACCTGCGCCTTGAAATCCGACTCTTACGAGCTTACTTCTTGCACTTGCCGCACTTTTTGTTGACGGCTGCCTTAAAGGCGCTGCCCGGAACGAACTTCGGGAGCTTCTTGGCCGGAATCTTGATAGTTTCGCCGGTGTGCGGGTTGCGACCGGTGCGAGCCGGACGAGCCTGAAGCTTAAAGGTGCCGAAACCGACGAGTGTCAGGGGGTCATTCTTCTTGACGGTGGCGACAATTTCTTCTGTCACTGTCGCAAGGATGCGGCCGGCCTGGGCCTTGGAAATGCCGTGTTTGGCGGCAATTTTGTCAATCAGCGCGAGACGATTCATTCGATTCTCCTTGGTAACCCGCCGTAGCGGGATTCGGTTGATGCGTGCCGTGTCGTTCCGCGAAAGCGTCAATACGGCTTTCGGGCGACTCGTCATCGCATCAATACTACTTCACACGCTTGAAAAAAGTTGTGCTCGCCTTCGATTGTGTGGGGTAGGGGGAACAGGTCCGTACAAGAATACGGGCTTGTTTCTCTTGAATTGTCGGGAAAGCTCCTATTTGTGCTATAAGGAGGCATTTGCGCTCTTACTCAATCGCATCGCTTTTGCCGTGCACGATTTCACCGGGATCGCTTGCCGTTGCAGCCAAAGCTTCGGCCTTGTGTATCTGCAAGGCAGCGAGCGTGAGCGTCAGTTCCTTTTTCCGTAGTGCACATTCGGTCCGGGCCTGTAGGTCTCCGGTATTCTCACTCACGCGTTCGGCGCACATTAAAAGCGCAAGAGCCGCGACGGGGCGATGTTGATTTTGCAGCAGTCGCGCACAGAGTAGATAGGCCGGAATCAATCCGCTTTTGGCCGACCGCACGGCCCAAGAAAGGGAAAGAGACCCGCCCGTATCTGTTAGGCGCCCTGAGGCGTAAAAAAGCGCAAGACGGTATTGGGCTTTTGCATCACCGTTACGAGCGGCTTCTGCCGTCCACCGAACCGCTTCCGATTCGTTTTGTGCGGGGTTGTCCGGTCGCATGTACAAGTCGGCGAGCTCGCCGCACCCTTCGGTCCAGCCGCTGAGAACGGCTTTTTTAAGGTAGGACGTCGCCTGTCTTAAATCGACTTGGCAGCCGCGTCCCGTTTTGTACGCTTCGGCACTTTCTTTTTGACTTAATGTGTGTCCTTGAGCGGCGGCAAGCCGAAACCACGTTAAGGCTTCGTGGGCATCGGTTTTGCCTCCGAATCCCCAGAGCAAAGCGCGCGCCAGGTCGTATTGCGCCGGGGCATAGCCCAACGTGGCCGCTTTCCGAAATAGGGCCACGGCTTTTTCCGGATTCGGACGTACGCCTTGTCCTCGGGCGATTAAGACACCTAAAAGGTGTTCGCTTTGCGCGTGTTCTTTTTCCGTCGCTTTTTTAAGCCACTTGACGGCTTCACGGTTATTTTGTGCAGCAGGCGTGCCGGCAGTTAGGACTTTGGCGAGCTCATATTGGGCTTGCGCGTTGCCTGAGGCCGCGCTACGCGCAAGCGAATCGATGTCTGCCTCGCTTTTTTCGGGCGTCAGCACTTTTCCGTTTAATAAATCCAAAACGGAAAGTGCCTTTTTCGGGGCCCTATCTAGTGTGAACCGTAAATCAACGTCTTTACGCATGAAAACACTCAGGAGGCCGGTTGATCCTGCGTTCGAAGATCGGCCTCGGATTCCGAGGCAATCGGTTCTTGAAGCTTTACCGGGGTGCAGGCATACAGGTTCAAAGACTGTATGGTTTTATAAAGGGCTTTGACGGCTTCAAGACGCGGGAATGTCCTACGCCAGACAAGCGCCGTCGTTCTCTTGGGGACATTGACGCGCGTAAAGGGAATAAAGCGCAGCATGGGATTTTTGTCGTAATACGGGTACGCACTTGACGGCAAAAGCGTAATCCCGAGTCCCTGGGCCACCATGTAGACAATTGTTTCAAGCGAGGTACTGGTCGAGGGTTTCCCGTTGGTCGAATCCGGATGCGCTTTGTCATAGCAAAAGTTCAGAATTTGATCGCGCAGGCAATGACCCTGACCGAGTAAGAGCAGCGGTTCGTCGCGAATTTCGGATTTGCTCACGGTGATTTTTTGCGCCAAAGGATGGTGGACGGGAACACAGGCCAGAAACTCTTCCGTATAAAGGGGCGCGACGCTTAGCGTGGATTCATCGACGGGAAGCGCCATGACGGCCGCATCGATTTGGCCGGTTTTTAACTGTTCGAGCAACTCGGCGGTTTTCGCTTCCGAGAGAATGAGCGGCATCGAGGGGGCAGTTTCGGAGATGCTCGCCACGAGACCGGGAATTAAAAAGGGCGCGATCGAGTAAATAACTCCGAGGTGCAAGGGTCCGGACAAGGGGTCTTTGCCGATTTGAACGCACTGATTGATTTTGTCGACTTCCTCGAGCACTCGCTGGGCGTGTTCGATGATACTGCGCCCCAAGGGCGTTGCCATAATCGATGAACTTTTACGCTCGAAGATTTGAATCCCGAGTTCTGTTTCCAATTTCTTAACGGCCACCGAAAGCGACGGTTGCGAGACGCGGCACATTTGGGCGGCGTGTCCGAAATGCATGGTCTGTGCGATGGCAATGATGTAGCGTAATTCCGTCAGTGTCATGAGTTTTAAGCCTCCAAAAAGCCTTCACGGCCGGCATACCAGCGACGAGCGTGTTCGCGCGCTTGCTCGGGCGCTGCAGCAATCCATTCGGTTGCTGCATCGCAGGCTGCTTGCAATAGCGATGCATCGAGCGTCGGGTCGGCGTACTTTAAAAGCGGTGTGCCGGATTGTCGAGCTCCTAAAAATTCACCGGGCCCGCGCAATCGCAGATCTTCGCGGGCGATGGCAAAGCCGTCGGTTGTGTTTCGAATGACCGCCAGGCGCTCTTTGCCGTTCTGGCTGATTGATTGTGAGAAAAGAAGAATGCAGTGGCCGGGAATCGAACCGCGTCCGACGCGACCGCGTAATTGGTGAAGTTGGGCAAGGCCGAAGCGCTCGGCTTGCTCGATAATCATGAGATTCGCTCCGGGAACATCGACGCCCACCTCAACAACGGTTGTCGAGACAAGAACGTCCAGGTCCCCGGTTTCAAAGGCGTGCATCACGCGTTGCTTGTCGTCGGCACTTAAAGCGCCGTGCAGCAATCCGACTTTAAGGTCCGGATAGTTCGCTCTAAGCCACGCGGCACGCATCGATACGGCCGAAAGGGCCGAATTCTCGCCCTCTTCAATCAGGGGACAAACCCAGTAGGCTTGCAAGTGTTGGGCCTTGTTTGTCAGAAGAACCCGTGCGACGTCATCGACTCGCGCAAGGCTCACGAGTTTGGTTTGAATCGGCGTGCGTCCCGGCGGCAACTCATCGATAACGGAAACGTCCATGTCCGCCAGATAACTCATCGCTAAGGTTCGGGGAATCGGGGTTGCCGAGAGCATGAGTAGGTGGGGCGTGTACTGCTCGTCTCCCTCGCAAGAGCGAAGGCGCAATCGCTGCTCCACGCCGAAACGATGCTGCTCGTCGATGACGGCTAGGGCTAGGTTATGAAATGTGACCGCCTCGGAAATCAGGGCATGCGTGCCGATGACGATGTCATAGTCGCCGGCAGCGATTTTTTCCTGACACAGTGCTTTTCCTTTGGGCTTTAACGATCCGACAAGCCAAGCCACGCGAACCCCGAGAGGTGCAACGAGCTTTGCGACTTTCCGAAAATGTTGCTCGGCAAGGATTTCCGTCGGGGCCATCAGGGCAACCTGAAAGCCGGCATCGACTGCACGCAGGGCGGCGAGCGTGGCGACAACGGTTTTTCCCGAGCCGACATCGCCTTGTAGAAGTCGGTTCATGGGAGAAACTTTGGATAAATCCTCGTTGATTTCTTTGATAACACGCCTTTGAGCGGCTGTCAGAGCGTAGGGAAGGGTCTTTAGGAGGCGCTCGACCGTTTTCCCGAGCACCGGCTTGATTGGGCGGGCCGTAAGGTCTGCTTTTCTTTGCCTATTGAGTCTCAGGGCAATCTGCTGGGCAAGGAGCTCATCGAATTTAAGGCGCTGCCACTCGGGGCTTGTTTTTTCCTCAAGTGCCGTTAAATCGGCGCCCGGTGCCGGTCGATGAAGGGCATTGAGGGCCCCGGAAAGGGAAGGGAGCCCGAGTTTTTTTAACCAGGTAGCGGGAACAGCGTCGGTTAAATCCACGTCCAAAAGGGCTCGGGCGATGCGCTTAGTAAGCCAGTTTTGTGTCACGGACTCGCCGCTCGGGTACACGGGTGTGAGTGTTTTCGGTAGCTCGAAAGACGCGTTTTTGACCTTCGGGTGAACCATTTCCGGTCTTCCGTGAAAGTCCGTGCGGACCACACCGAAAAGGCGCAAATGTGCCCCGGGCTTAAACTGCGCACGGGTACTCGGATAAAAGTGCAAAAACCGAACACTCAGGTCCCCCGTCTTGTCCGTCGTTAACGCTACGAGTTGTTCGGTCCTCTGGCGGACGATTTCGCTATGTAAGACGGTCACTTCCACTAAGGACGTCTCGCCGAGCTGTAAGCGGTCGACGGGAGTGACGCGTGTTTGGTCTTCGTAGCGCAGCGGAAGATGCAGGACGAAATCCCAGTCGCGAACAAGTCCGAGCCTGGCAAGACGCTCGGAGAGCGGAGCGAGTTTTTCGCCTTTGGCAAGTCCTTTTTTGAGCACGATGACCTCTGACGGAGTGGTTTTGTAAGGTGCATTCTATCGGATTTGAAAGTTTGATAATTGCTTTTGATGACTTGGGCGATGCCGAGTCGCGCAAGGACTAGGCGATAGGACTAGGTCGAAAGAACTAGATAAGACGAAGCGACACCGGGGTCTGTGAGAGGTCTTTCAAAAAGCCGTTGAATTATCGTTGAAATTTGCAACGTTTTGCCGACACTACGTAAGGGATTCGGCAGGTTTAAAACCCTGTTCTCAGGCAGGAAATTCGCTTTTAATTCCCGAGTTTTTGGTTGTAGAATGCCGCTGTAAGGTTCGCTAAGTCCGGCGCTCTTTTCTCATTTGTAAAGCCAATGAGAAAAGCTCGTCGGAGTTTTCGTGAATCCTCACATCCCGATAACTTCGGGAGTCGGTGTTGTTACGACACCGAACGGAAACACAACTACTGCAACGAGTCTTGGGAAGACACCGAGATTTTTTGCGGGTCCATCCGGATCAAGGAGTCCATTAAATGAAGATTATCTACACAGACGTGCTGGTGATCGGTGGCGGTCTTGCCGGCTTGCGCATGGCAGTTGCTGCCAAACGTCGCGGCCATGACTCTATCGTCCTTTCTCTCGTGCCTCCGAAGCGTTCGCACTCGAAGGCGGCTCAGGGCGGCATGCAGGCCTCTCTGGCTAACGTGATTAAAGGCTTGGGAGACAACGAAGACATCCACTTTGCCGATACCGTTCGCGGTTCTGACTGGGGTGCCGACCAAGACGTCGTGCGTATGTTTGTCAACACCAGCCCGAAGGCTGTGCGTGAACTGGCCGCTTGGGGTGTTCCCTGGAGCCGTATCACACCGGGTGACCGTCAGGTCATTATTAACGGTGAGAAGGTCACGATTACGGAACGCAAGGAAGCCGCGGGTCTGATCGGTCAGCGTGACTTCGGCGGTACAAAGAAGTGGCGTACGTGCTTTGTGTCCGACGGCACGGGCCACGCCATGCTCAATGCCGTGAGCGACCGCGTGATTGCCGAACACGTTCCTGTTGTCGAACGCGTCGAAGCGTTGTCTTTGATTCAGGACGGCAAGCGTTGCTACGGTGCGATTGTTCGCAACCTGATTAACGGCGAATTGCTCGCCTATGTGGCCAAGGCCACGGCCATTGCCACGGGCGGTGCCGGTAAGCTTTTCCGTGTCACGACTAACGCTCAGATTTGCGAAGGCACGGGCGCAGCGCTCGCTTTGGAAAGCGGTGTTGCCACACTCGGCAACATGGAAGCCATTCAGTTCCACCCGACGGGTATTTTCCCGGCCGGTATTCTCGTAACGGAAGGCTGCCGCGGTGACGGCGGACTTTTGCGTGACTGCGACGGACATCGCTTCATGCCCGATGTGGAACCGGAAAAGAAGGAACTGGCGAGCCGCGACGTCGTGAGCCGTCGTATGGAAGAGCGTATTGCTCAGGGTAAAGGTGTCAAGGGCCGCTTCGGCGAACACCTCTGGCTCGATATCACGTTGCTCGGCGAGCACCACATTAAGCACAACTTGCGTGAAGTGTATGAAATCTGCCACTACTTCCTCGGCGTTGACCCGACGAAGGAATGGATTCCGGTCCGTCCGGCTATGCACTACACCATGGGCGGTGTGCGTACCAACTACACGGGCGAGTCCCGTACTCTCAAGGGTCTTTTCGCAGCCGGTGAAGCGTCTTGCTGGGATATGCACGGCTTTAACCGTTTGGGCGGCAACTCCGTTGCTGAAACCGTTGTCGCCGGTATGATCGTCGGTGAATTCATTGCCGACTTCTGCGACAAGCCCGAAAACGGTATCGATATTCCCACCTCGCTCATTTACGATGCGGCGGCCAAGGTCCAGGCCACGCTCGACGGCTTCCTGCATAACACGGGCAACGAAGATGCTGCCAAGATTCGTGCACGTATGCAGGAAATCATGACGAGCAAGATCGGTATTTTCCGTCGCGGCGAAGATATGGAAAGCGCCGTGTCCGAGTTGGAAGACCTCTTGAAGAAGACCTACAACGTGCCGGTCAAGTACCAGCCCGGTGCCAACTCCGAACTGACGTATGCCTACCGCACACGCAAGATGCTCAAGGTCGCGCTTTGCACGGCTTTGGGTGCCGCTGCCCGTAAGGAAAGCCGCGGTGCGCACTTCCGTGAAGACTACCCGGTGCGTGATGATAAGCACTGGCTCAAGCGCACGATTGCCACCTGGAAGAACGAAAACGACACGTTGCCCACGCTCTCTTACGAGAACTTGGACATCAGCAAGATGGAACTGCCTCCGGGATGGCGTGGTTACGGTGCCAAGAACTACATCGACAACCCCGAGACGCCCAAGCGTCAGGCCGAAATCGATGCCTTGCGCGCCAAGATGGAGGCCGAAGGTGCCGACCGCTACGCGATTCAGGATGCGATTATGCCGTTCCACAGCTTGTTGCCCAAGCGTTTGCAGGGTCACAACGAACGTATTGATGAACCGTTGGAATAACTAAGGAGCTGACAGATGAGTACACAAGTGAAAAAGCAGCACCGTTTGCTTAAGATCAGCATCCTGCGCTACAACCCGGCTGATCCGGCAAGCGTCCCGCATATGCAAACGTTCGAGTTGGAAGAAGCCGACTCCATGACGCTTTTCATTGCGTTAAACGAATTGCGTGACAGACAAGATCCGTCCTTGCAGTTCGATTTCGTGTGCCGTGCCGGTATTTGCGGCTCTTGCGCCATGATGATTAACGGTAAGCCCGGTTTGGCCTGCCGTACGCTTACGCGCGATTTGCCCACGGAATTTACGCTCGCTCCTCTTCCGGCTTTCGAATTGATCGGCGACTTGTCGGTCAACACCGGTAAGTGGATGCGTAACATGAGCGAGCGCATGCAGACCTGGGTGCACATGAAGAACGAGGAAATCGATCTTCGCAAGAAGGAAGTGCCGATGGATCCGCAGCTTGCCGAGGATATTTACATTCTCGACCGTTGTATCGAGTGCGGATGCTGTATCGCCGGGTGCGGTACGGTTCGTATTCGTCCGGATTTTGCCGGCGGCGTTGCCATCAACAAGATCGCTCGTTTCCGTCTTGACCCGCGCGATACCCGTAACGATGCGGACTTTTACGAAGTCATCGGTGATGACTCGGGCGTGTTCGGTTGCATGTCGCTCTTGGCTTGCCACGACTTCTGCCCGAAGGATCTGCCGCTTAAGACCCAGATTGCCTTCATCCGTCGCAAGATGGCCGAGCAGGGTATCAAGAACTATGACAAGGTTCTGCCGACACCCAAGAAGGCAATTCCCATTAAGCCTGCAAAATAATCACCTTTCAGGTTAAGTACTGTTTCGAGACGGCGAGGAGAAATCCTCGCCGTTTTTATGATTTGTGTTGGCTGTCGGACTGCGAGGCGAAAAAGTTTCCGGCACTCCGAGTGAAACTCTCGGTCCTTGGTGGTCGCAGGGTACGGAGGTTGAATGAGAAGCATCGGACGAGACCGCGAAACAAGGGGACGAGAGCGCGGGAAATCCGGATTCTTTCGTGGTGCTCAACCTGCTAAACACTAAAACGTTGCACTACACAAAAACGAAGTTTTTCTACCCAGCGGAGCCTTGTGCCTCAAGGGGTTTTGCGGTTTTTAGGTGAAAAAGTCGTGAGGTCTTCCGACTTTGACGAAACGAATTGACTAAACCCTTCGCTAGCGCGCTCTTACGGTCTTTTCTTTTGCCCCGCTCTATGGCCTAATTGTTTTCTATTCGTTTAGAGTCTTGAGGATATCGGCATGGGCTTCAGTCTTGTCGTGCAGAAAAAAGGAACAGTCGAGTATGTTTTGTTTCGGGACACGGCAATTGCGCACTCGTGTGATAAATGTTTTCTACTCGTATCGCTTTTAATCGATAAGGTTCTTGCCCCGATTTTCCGGCATCGAATGGATGAGATTTCTGTCTCAAACCGGATGTGGGTTCCGGGGTATCTTTTGCTTGAATCTCAGAGGCTCTGAGATTTCTACTTAGACGCTTTCGGTAACGAAAAAATTATTGATTGAATAACAGGGCGTAAGAGAGTTTCTCCCTGCTTTATTTTCCAGAGTGTGCTATCCTCTCGACCGAAACAAAACTAAGCAAATCTCCCTAATTTTTAGGGGAGTTTACCTAGGGAAAAGTTCTGTAGTGTCCTGCTTTGTCGCGGACACGTTTTTTCATAACTACAGAGCTTCGGAGGGATTCAGAAAACTAGGGGGAGCGGCCTAAGTAGGCTGTAACAATAGTTTTTTCAAGGACACAAGTCCTTTAACAACAGGAGTAAGACATATGTCTCGTATTGAAAACGACTTCCTTGGTGATCGTGAGATTGCTGATGATTGCTACTACGGCGTTCAGACGTCCCGTGGTCGTGACAACTTCCATATCACGGAAATGCCGATGAGTCAGGAACCCTTCTTCGTCATTGCTTTCGGCTATGTCAAGAAGGCGGCGGCTCTTGCCAACAAGGAACTCGGCACGATTCCGACTAATGTGGCCGATGCCCTTTGCTGGGCTTGCGATCAACTGATCGCCGGTAAGTATCGTGATCAGTTCGTGACCGACTGGCTGCAGGGTGGTGCCGGTACATCGACCAACATGAACTGCAACGAAGTCATTTGCAACCTCGCTGCCGAACATCTTGGCTCGGTTAAGGGCGACTACAAGTTGGTTAGCCCGAACGACCATGCGAACTTCGGTCAGTCCACAAACGACACCTATCCGACGGCTTTGCACTTGGCGCTGTTGCTTCGCAGCAATGTGATGCTCAAGGCTGTCGAAGACTTGGTCGAAGCCTATTACAAGAAGGCCGACGAGTTCAAGGGCGTTCTCAAGATGGGTCGTACCCACTTGCAAGATGCCGTCCCGATGACACTCGGACAGGAATTCCACGGCTGGGGCTTTACGATTGCCGATGAACTCAAGACCATCCGCGAAGCTCAGGAACACCTCAAGATCGTCAACCTCGGCGCAACGGCTATCGGTACGTCCGTGACGGCTCACCCGGATTATCCGGCTCTTGCCGTTAAGAAGTTGGCCGAATTGACTGGCATTGACTTCAAGAACAGCACGGATTTGATTGCTGCCACGAGCGACTGCGGCGGTTACGTCGCCATCTCGTCTGCCATCAAGAGCCTGTCTGTTAAGCTCACGAAGGTTTGCAACGATATGCGCTTGCTCGCCTCCGGTCCGCGTTGCGGCTTGGCTGAAATCAATCTGCCGCAGTTGCAACCCGGTAGCTCCATTATGCCGGGCAAGGTCAACCCCGTGATCCCGGAAGTGACCAACCAGAGCTGCTTCTTGGCCATCGGTTTGGATACAACCGTGATGCTCGCCGCTTCTGCCGGCCAGCTCGAACTCAACGTGATGGAACCGGTTATTACGTTTGCCCTGTTCCTGTCGATGCGTGTTTTGAGCAACGCCTGCAACACACTGCGCACCAAGTGCGTTGACGGTGTGACGGCTAATGCCGAACGCACCGCCCAGATGGTGATGCACTCTTGCGGTATCGTCACGCTTCTTAAGCCGCACCTTGGCTACAAGGCCTGCTCGGAAGTCGCGCACTACTGCTACCACACCGGCAAGTCCTTGCACGAAGTCATCGTTCAGGAACGCAAGCTCCTGACGCAGGAAGAATGGGATAAGACCTTCAACCTGCAGAACCTCATTGCGCCGAAGTTCGTAATGTAAGGTGAGAAAGAATTTCCGTGCGGAGCGCTTCCCTTAGGAGGCGCTCACCGCGGAGATACGTTAGCCTGGTCCGCTCGAGAAGACGGGCGGAACTCGGGGAGTTAGACCCGAAGGCTGTTAATAACAACAACTAACCGAAACCTGGAGGGGTTATGGATATTATGTTGATTCTTCAGATTATTGTGCTGCTCGGCGCCATCTTCTTGGGTGTCCGTTTGGGCGGTATCGGTATCGGCTACGCCGGCGGTTTGGGCGTACTTGTCCTGGGCATCTGCCTCGGCATGAAACCGGGTTCGATTCCCTGGGATGTGATCCTGATCATCGCGTCTGTGATTGCGGCTATTTCCGCGATGCAGTTGGCCGGCGGTCTGGACTATCTCGTTCAGATTGCAGAACGCATCCTGCGTAGCAATCCGAAAAACATCAACTACCTTGCGCCGACCGTCACCTATGTGTTGACAATCTTCGCCGGTACGGGCCACACGGCTTTCTCGATGATTCCTGTTATCGTTGAAGTCGCTAAGGAACAGCACATCAAGCCGGTCGTTCCGCTTTCCATCGCTGTCGTCGCCAGCCAGATTGCTATTACGGCGTCTCCGGTTTCCGCGGCCGTGATTTACATGAGCGGCGTTCTGGAACCGCTCGGCTGGAGCTACCCGGCCTTGCTCGGTATTTGGTTGATCACGACGTTTGCCGGCTGCATGGTTACGGCCTTCATCATGACGCTCATTTCCGATATGAAACTGGAAAACGATCCGGTTTATCGTGAACGTTTGGCTGCCGGTCTGATCGAAGCCCCCAAGGGCGAAATCGTCAAGGAACTCAAGCCCTTTGCGAAGCGCTCCGTCGGTATCTTCCTGCTCGGCGTTATCGCTGTCGTTCTGTATGCTTCCGCGATTTCTCCGGCTGTCGGTCTGATTAAGCCCGTCATCGTTCCGCGTGACGCGGCCATTATGAGCATCATGCTCGCAATCGGCACAATCATCACGATGACCTGCAAGATTCAAATCGGTAATGTTGCTTCCACCAGCGTCTTCAAGAGCGGTATGGTTGCCTGCGTGTGCGTCTTGGGCGTTGCTTGGCTCGGCGACACGTTCGTTTCCGGTCACGTTGCTGAAATTAAGGCTCTCGCGGCTTCGTCCGTTTCTCAGTATCCGGCCCTGCTCGCTGTCGTGTTCTTCTTAGCCGCTATGCTCCTGTATTCTCAGGCTGCTACCGCTAAGGCCATCACGCCGTCCATCATCGCGGCTCTCGGCATCACGGCTGCTAACCCCGGCGACAGCTACATGCTCGTTGCCTGCTTCGCTGCTGTCAGCGCTCTGTTCGTTCTGCCGACCTATCCGACATTGCTTGGCGCGGTCCAGATGGACGACACGGGTACGACCCGCATCGGTAAGTACGTGTTTAACCACGCGTTCTTCATCCCGGGCGTTCTCGCCATTGTCTTCAGCGTTGCCTTCGGCTTCGTTGCTTGCAAGGTCTTCTAATTGGATTTAACGGCGTGTCCGTCTCGGATACGCCGACCGTTTTAAGATCTGACTCCTCCGGTTTTCTTACGGGAATCCCGGAGGATATTTTTATCTGTATTCAGCTTGATTTTGCCGTTTTCCTAAGCCGAAAAGAGGCGCTTTTGCTAGACTGCGCACCCTATGATTCAGATTCTGACGACACTTCTGGTTTACGCGATTCCGTCTGTTCTGGCTATCACGCTACACGAATCGGCGCACGCCTATGCGGCCCGGTGTTTCGGTGACAGTACGGCATATCGACTCGGACGATTAAGCCTTAATCCCTTACACCATATCGACCCGGTCGGAACGATTTTGGTTCCGGGGTTGCTCCTTTTGTCGTCGCTTCTGACGGGTATGGGGGGCATTCTCTTCGGTTGGGCAAAACCGGTCCCTGTGAATTTTGCGATGCTCCGTAACCCCAAGCGTGACATGATTTGGGTGGCCCTTGCCGGTCCTGCCTGTAACCTGATTCAGGCGATTGCCTGGGCGCTTTTGCTGCGCCTGGCGCTTATCCTGACGCCCGATCAGAGCGTTTTGAATCTCGTGGTCTCTTTTGTTTACGCCGGCATTTCCGTCAATCTCATGCTCATGGCATTTAATCTCATTCCCATTCTTCCCTTGGACGGGGGAAGAATCCTCACGGGACTTTTGCCTTGGCGCTGGGCTTATGAGTTTTCCAAACTGGAGCGCTATGGACTTGCCATCATGCTGGTCCTCATTGCCACGGGAGCCACGACATTTTTCATTCGTCCTTTTCTTGAAATCGGACGCTTCATGGTCCGACTGGTCCTGTAATCATGGCCTTTGATTCGATTAAGAGTACTCCGGATTCCCTCACTTCTTGGCTCTCGTACGCCGAAAATCTCACGGACAAACCCATTGAATTGGGCTTGACGCGTATGCGCACGATGATTGCGCGTATGGGGATTTCCTTTTCCTGCCCTGTGTTTACCGTGGCGGGCACGAACGGCAAAGGCAGCACCTGTGCTCTGATTAGTTCCGTGTTACTTGCCGCCGGGTACCGCGTCGGCATGCACACATCTCCCCATTTGCTCCGCTTTAACGAGCGGGCGGTCATCTGCGGTCAAGAGGTGGAAGATTCGGTCCTGTGCCGCGCTTTTGACCAAGTCAACCGCGCTCGTGACGGAATGCCGCTCACGTATTTTGAATTTACAGGCCTTGCAATCCTGAAGATCTTTTCCGATGCCAAGCTCGATGCCGTCGTGCTCGAAATCGGCCTCGGAGGGCGCCTCGATGCCATGAACGCGATTGATACCGATTGCGGCATTGTCTGCGCCATCGGAATCGACCACACGGCTTACCTCGGCACAACGCGCGAGGCAATCGCTTACGAAAAAGCCTGCATTTATCGGCCTGGGAAACCGGCTCTTGTGACCGATTTAAATCCGCCCGCAACGCTCATTGACTACGCCCGAAAAATCGGAGCGCCGCTTATTCGTTACGGGAAAGACTTCACAACGCGCGTTAAGGAAAAAACCTTCGATTTTTCGTTCGGTGCGACTGCGTACGAGGATTTGCCAAAGCCTGCACTTGCCGGGACAAATCAGATTCAAAATGCAGCCGGGGCAATTGCGGCCGTTACGCTTCTCTCCGACCGGCTTCCCGTCACGCGTGAGGCGATTGAAAAAGGTCTGAAGACGGCGTACATGCCCGGGCGCTTTGAGCGCTTTACGGTACCGGGTTTTCCGAACATCCCTGTCTTTGTCGATGTCGGACACAACCCGCAGGCAGCCTGTGTGCTTTTTAAAAACATCACGGCGACGCAATCGAATTCAGAGATGCTTTATGCGGTGTTTGCGATGCTTAGCGACAAAGACATGCGCTCGGTAGCACGAACGATGGCGCCGGCTGTCAGTCACTGGTTTATCTCGGGGTTAACGGGGCTGCGAGGTGCTCGCCTTGATGAGTTAAAGAAGGCGATGCATCAGGCCAAAATTGCCGATGAATCCATCAGCGACTTTGATTCGGTGGATTCGGCCCTTCGAGCGGCGCTTGATGCAGCAAACCGTAATCTGCGGCACCCTGTTAGAATCCTCGTGTTCGGTTCTTTTGTGACCGTGGGACAAGCCGTACAAACGTTGCAGGCCCTCGGGGCGTGCGCCTGTCAGTCCGATTCTCATGCTCGATAAATTTCAAAAACTGTTCGGTCCGAATTCCGAGCAACGTCCGTCCGGCAATCTCGGTGCCGACTATGCGGGAACGTCTTTGGATGAGGCCACGAAAAAGACGGACCGCAGAGGTTTTCGTCGTCGCGTTGTCGGGTTTATTGCGTTCGTTCTTTTTTTGTGCGCCGTGTTGCCTTGGGTCTTTGAGCCGGCGGAGGAATACGCCTCGCGCGGAGCACAAACGCAAATCGGGACACCCTCTAAGGTTCCGTATGCGCAGCGCATGAGCATTGCCCCGAAGGCATCGGAAACGGCACAAAACACCAAAAAAGCCGAGGAGGTGGCTCGCAACTTAAGTCAGGCCAATCCCCCGACATCCGGTGTAACTCAATCGACTCCACGAACCCAAGAAAAAGCGTCGCCCGTTAAAAGTGCGCCCGTGAAGGCAGAGCCCGCAAAAGCCGCCGCCTCCGGACAGGTGAAGACGGCCAAGAAGCCCCCTGTCGTGCGTCAGGCGTCGGCAACCAAGGCACCGGCGGAAAAAGATAAGGCCGTTGAGGTCTCGGGCAAGCGCTACTACATTCAGATTGTCGCAACGAGCAATAAGGCCTCGGCCGTCGAGCGTGCTGCGCGCATTCGTAAGCTGGGACTGCCGGTATACATCGAAAAAACACAGCGTCACAAATCCGATTTATGGCGTGTGCGCGTCGGGCGCTTTGATTCGATGGATAAGGCCCGTGCTGCTTTAGATAAACTCGCCCTTAATTCTGTGACAAACGGTGGTGTGATGACCGAAAAACCTGCGAAGAAACCGTAAAAGAATCGCCCTATGAATGAAGTCGATTGGATTATTCTTGCCGTCCTCGCGATTTCGACAATCGTCGGACTGTTTCGCGGCATCGTTCGGGAACTGATGGCCATCGTCGGTTGGGTGCTCGCGATTGTCCTGGCGCTCAGGTTTTCTCCCTGGGCCGGGGAACTCATTCCCTTGCCGAGTGTCGATGCTTCGATACGGACGATTTTCGGGGCGATTTTGATTGCCGTTGTCGTGCTCTTTGCGTGCGGAATCCTCGGACGGATTGCCGGGGCCGCACTTTCGGCTGCTTCGGTTTCCTTTGAGGATCGTTCCATCGGAGCTGTTTTCGGGTTTGTGCGCGGGGTGGTGATTGTTTGTGCCTGCGTCTTTTTACTCGGCATGACCAGTTTTACGCGCTCGGGCTATTGGCGCAATTCCGTTCTGATTGTCCCGGCAGAGCGCGTGATTGATCTCTCGATGCCGATTCTCCCGGAAACCATTGCCCGGATGCGTCAGGAATTTCGAATTTATTAATCAATCCCTCTTTTTGAGGCAACAAATAGGATAAAAACACACTATGAGCGGAGTTGTCGGATTAATCAGTAATGAGCCCGTCAATCAGGTCATTTACGATGCGCTCCTGTTACTGCAACATCGCGGACAAAATTCCGCCGGTATTGCGACGGTCGAGGGGCTGCAGTTTCACCTGCACAAGGGGCTTGGGCTTGTCAATGCCGTTTTTCGTACGCGCGATATGCGTAACCTCGCGGGCAATTCCGGTGTCGGTCACTGCCGATATCCAACCTGCGCCACAGCCTCTTCCAACGAAGAAAGTTCCCCTTTTTACGTTAATGCCCCGTACGGCATTTTGTATTGCCACGAAGGAAATCTAACCAATGCCGAGGCGCTTCGCGACGAGCTTTACGATGAAGATCTTCGCCACATCAACACGGTCGGTGATGGGGAAATTCTTTTAAACGTCGTGGCCGACGAGATTTCCCGGCACTGCTCGGGACGCGGGCAATTTAATCCCGAGCGCCTTTTTGCTGCGATGCGCTCGGTTTATTCGCGCGTGCGCGGTGCCTTTGCCGACGTAGCCTTGATTATCAACAAGGGTCTTGTGGCGTTTCGAGATCCCCACGGGATTCGGCCGCTTTGCATCGGACGCTTAAAGAAGGCAGACGGCACGTATGACTACATGGTCGCATCCGAGTCAGTGGCCTTAAACGGTCTCGGATTTGAATTTATGCGGGATGTGGCGCCCGGGGAAGTGGTTTTCATCAGTCGCGACCGCGAACTTTTCAGTGCCGTCTGCGCCGAGAAAACCGATTTGTGCCCGTGTATTTTCGAGCACGTGTACATTGCGCGTCCCGATAGCGTTTTGGACGGCGTAAGCGTCTATGCGGCGCGCCTCACGCTCGGTGAAAAGTTAGCCGCTCGGGTGCGCTCGAAAATCAACCCGGCCGATATCGATGTCGTTATGCCGATTCCGGACTCCGGACGCCCGGCGGCGCAGCAACTTGCCGCCGCCTTAAAGCTCCCTTACCGCGAAGGCTTTTTAAAGAACCGTTACGTCGGGCGTACGTTTATCATGCCCGGTCAATCGATGCGCGTGAAAACCGTGCGTCAGAAGCTAAACGGCATGCCCGTGGAGTTCGAAGGTAAGGCGGTGCTTCTTGTCGACGACTCGATTGTGCGCGGCACGACGATGTGCGAGATTGTTAAATTGGCACGTGAGGCCGGTGCACGCAAAGTCTTTGTGGCCTCCACGGCCCCGCGCGTGATGTTCCCGAACGTGTACGGCATCGATATGACAACACGTGACGAACTCATTTGCGGACACGGCCTAGATGAGGACGGGGTAGCCAAGGTCGTCGGTGCCGATGCGGTGGTCTATCAGGACCTAGAGGACCTCAAAGACGCGATTATTCAATTGAACCCGGCTGTTAAGCACTACGACTGTTCGTGCTTTGACGGCCGGTATATTACGGGCGATGTTGACGAGGCGTATTTGCAGCACGTCGAGTCGCTTCGGAAAAAAGAGACTGCGCAAGAACGCAGCACAAATAACGGGGAGTAGGTTGTGGCATACAAACGTGTTTTAACCATTCAGGACATTTCCTGTGTCGGACAGTGTTCGCTCACGGTGGCTTTGCCGATTTTGTCGGCGTGCGGTCATGAGACGGCGATTCTTCCTTCGGCTGTGCTTTCAACGCACACGGCCGGATTTAAGGGCTTCACGTTCCGGGATTTAACCTCGGAGATGGAACCGATTCGTGAACACTGGGTCAAAGAGGGCATCATGTTCGATGCCGTGACGACCGGATACCTCGGAAGTCGCGAGCAAATTGCTATCGTCAAACGCATTATTCAGACGTGCACCAAGAGCGGAGCGCCGGCGATTATTGATCCTGCGATGGCAGATAACGGCAAGCTCTATCCGGCTTTCAATGCCGACTATGTCGAAGCGATGAAAACACTTGTGGCCTTAGCCGACTTTCTCCTTCCGAACATTTCGGAAGCAGCATTTTTGACGGGAAAAGAGTACCGCGAGACGTACGATGAGGCGTATGTGGCCGATTTGGCCGAAGCCCTTCACGACTTAGGCGCCAAAACCGTGGTGTTAACCGGAATCGGGTATCGCCCCGGCAAGACCGGTGTTGCCGTCAGTAGCCCCGGGACCGACATGTACTACTACGAGCATCGCAAGATTGCTCAAGGGTGCCACGGTACGGGTGACGTGTATGCATCGGCCTTTGCAGGCGCCTATCTGGCAGGAATCGACGTCAATGAAGCGGCCAAAATTGCTGCCGACTTTACCGTTGAGAGTATCGAGGCCACGCAAACGGAAAAGAACCACTGGTACGGCGTTAAGTTCGAGCCGTTGCTCGGAAAATTGGCCGCCCGTGTTGTGTCGAATTAATCAGCGACAAGATATCCGGTGACGCAAAACCCGCCGAATCGGCGGGTTTTGTGTGTTCGGGAAAGTTCTCCTTAGGAAAGCCCGGTAATCTTTCCGTCCTTGACGTCAATCTTAAGAGCGGCCGGAGAACGCGGTAGCCCCGGCATACGCAGAATTGAACCGGTTGTCGCGACGATAAAGCCGGCTCCGGCATTTAAAATCAAACGTGCGACAGGAAGTGTCCAGCCCTTGGGGGCGCCTTTAATCGCCGCGTCGTGCGTCATCGAAAGCGGGGTTTTGGCAAGGCAGACATCCAAGCGGTCAAATCCCAACTCCTCGATGGCTTTGAGGTCTTTTTTGGCTGCTTCGGAAAGGGAGACGGCTCCGGCGCCGTACACCTTTTGGGCCACGGCCGTGATTTTTTCGACAATCGGCGCATCGATCGGATAGGTAAAGGACAGGGGCCGTGCCGGTTCCTCACAGATTGCGAGCACTTCGCGCGCCAAATCCTCGGCGCCTTTCCCGCCTTCGGCAAAGCCGCGGCTCACGGCAAAGCGCACACCGAGCTTCTGACAGTGCTCGCGAAGGACGGCGATTTCTTCTTCGGGGTCACCGGCAAAGTGGTTCATCGAAACAACGATACCCGGCCCGAAGTGCTTTAAGTTCGCCACGTGCGCATCTAGGTTACAGAGCCCCGCTTTTAACGCCTCAAGATCGGGTTTCCCGATTTCTTTTAAGTCCACTCCGCCGTGCCAACGCAGTGCTTTGAGGCTTGTGACGAGCACTACGGCGCTCGGCGTTAAATGCGCATGACGGCACTTAATGTCAAAGAACTTTTGAGCTCCGAGATCGCTTCCGAATCCGGCTTCCGTAATGGCATACTCGCCGAGCGTCATCGCCGCTTTGGTGGCGGCCACGGAATTGCACCCGTGGGCGATGTTGGCAAAGGGGCCGCCGTGCACAAAGGCAGGCGTCCCTTCGGTGGTCTGAACGAGATTAGGCTTTACGGCTTCCAGAAGAAGCGCCATCACGGCTCCCGTCGCACCGAGTTCTTTGCAGGTAAAGGGCGTTTTGTCGAACTTGTAGCCGAGAACGAGGTTGTCGATACGGCGTCGTAAATCTTCTTCGGAGTCAGACAAACACAGAACGGCCATGAGTTCACTGGCTACGGTAATGTCAAAGCCTGTTTCGGCCGGGTCCCCGTTAACCGCGCCCCCGAGACCTGTGACGATAAACCGTAGTTGCCGGTCGTTTAAATCGACGACACGGCGCCACGTGACTTCCCGCAAATCGACCTGACGGAAATGCCGGGCGTTGTCGATCATGGCGGCAATGAGGTTATTGGCCGCACCGATGGCGTGAAAGTCTCCCGTGAAATGCAGGTTAATCGATTCCATCGGAAGGACTTGTGAGTAGCCGCCGCCGGCCGCGCCTCCTTTCATGCCGAATACGGGCCCGAGCGAGGGCTCGCGCAGTGCCAAAACAGCTTTTTTCCCGAGGCGATTCATCCCTTGGGCAAGAGCAATGGACGTGGTGGTTTTGCCGGAGCCTGCGGGCATACCTGAGGTCGCCGTGACAAGAATGAGTTTGCCGGTCGCTTTCCGATCTTTGTGTAGGGTGACTTTGGCTTTGTCGCGTCCGTACGGTTCGAACTCGTCGTCCTCGAGCCCCCAGGCGTGGGCCAGGTCATCGATTCGCGTGAGCTTTGTGGATTGTGCGATTTCAATGTCGCTTAACATGGATAAAACTCCGAATGATTAAAAGTAAGGAATCGGAATCGGGGCACCGAAAAGCGAACCCCGAATAGTGGCATCACTATGCCACGAAACGGCGAAAAAAGCATTGCCTTTGAAGACACGGCCCGGGTATTGCCGAAAGTAAGAGGGTTTTCTTGAAGCTTCTTTCGTATAATCCCAAACTAGTTTTTTGCGGCCGCAAGGACTTTGCGGACGCTAAGAGGAATTTTTGCGATGAAAGTACTTGTGGCAGTCAAACGCGTTGTCGATTACAACGTCAAGGTGCACCCGCGGGCTGACGGCGAGGACGTCGAACTCACGGGACTGAAAATGAGCATCAATCCCTTTGATGAGATCGCCGTGGAAGCCGCCGTGCAACTAAAAGAAGCCGGCAAGGCTTCTGAAGTCGTTGCCGTGAGCATCGGACCGGAAAAGACGACCGATATCTTGCGCGTGGCTATGGCAATCGGCGCCGATCGTGCCGTTCACGTGCGTTTGGAGCATACGATCGAGCCTTTTACTGTGGCCAGAATTTTGGAAGCGATCGTGCGTCAGGAAGCACCCGATTTGGTTTTAACCGGTAAACAAGCCATCGATAACGATGCCGGTCAGGTGCCGGCTATGCTCTCGGCGCTTTTAGGTTGGCCCGTGGCAACGTGTGTCTCCAAAATCGAATTGGCCGACAAGGTTCTTACGGTCTGCCAGGAAAGCGATGCGGGACTTAAGCATTTGACGGCTGAACTCCCGGCGGTCCTTTCGGCCGATTTACGCTTAGCCGAGCCTCGGTATGTCACGCTTCCGAGCATGATGAAAGCGCGCAAAAAGCCGATTGAAACCGTCGATGCCGCAACGCTCGGCATCGATCTTGCGCGAAAGACCGAGATTTGCAACGTCACGGAACCCGATCGTGAACGGGCTTCGGAAAAACTCGATTCGGTCGATGAGCTTCTCTTTAAATTAATTCATGAAAAGAAAGTGATCAAGGAGATGGCATCATGAACGTTTTAGTGGTCTCTTTGGTCGTAGGCGGTAAAGTCCCTGTTGCAACGCGCCATACCCTCACGTGTGCCGAGAAAATTGCCCCGGAGGTCGATGTACTCCTTATCGGAGAAGTTCCCGAAGACGCCGCAACGCAAGTGGCGTCTTTTTCGGGCGTACGAAGCGTCTTCGTGTGCCAGATGGCGTCGGTCGGTGCCGAAGGGGGAGCGTGTCAGGTTAAAGCTCAATCCGAGGGCTATTCGCACATTCTTTTTGATGCCGGAACTCTCGGCAAAGCCGTCATGCCGCGCGTGGCAGCCCTTCTCGGCGTGCCGGCCTTATCGGAAATTTGCGATGTTGTCTCGCCCGATACCTTTAAGCGCTACATCTACGCCGGAAGCCTTCTTGCGACGGTCAAAATTGCCGCAACGCCCGTGATTGCTTCGGTGCGGACAACGGCGTTTGATCCGGTCCTCGAAAAAGAAAGTCCTTCCTCGGTCCAAAATGTCGAGCCCGTGCCGAGCCCTCGCGCTTTTACGCTTGTGAGTACACAGAAAAAACGGGAAGACACCGTGGATTTGGAATCGGCTCGCATTGTGGTGGCGGCCGGTCGCGGTGTCATCGATGAAGCGGGTTTTAAGGCCGCCGAGAAGCTTGCCGACCGTCTGCATGCGGGTCTGGCGTCCACGCGGGCTCTTGTCGATGCCTTCATTGCCCCTGCGGACACTCAGGTCGGACAAACGGGAAAGATTGTGGCGCCGGACCTGTATCTAGCGTTCGGAATTTCCGGGGCGATTCAGCACCTAGCCGGTATGAAAGACTCCAAGGTCATCGTCGCTGTCAATACCGACCCGGAAGCGCCGATTATCGACGTGTGCGACTATTGGCTCGAGGCTGACGCCGTTCAAACGCTCGAAGCACTGTATAAAAAGCTTTAACGCAGCGTAAAAGCGGCTTTGCGGACAAAGTCAACGGGCTGATAGGTGGTCTTTGAGTACCTTAAGCCCGCATCGCCCAAGTCCTGTTCGCGATTAATTAGCGTATAGGACGGATCGATGCTGCGGTCGGCAAAGTACTTGACAAGCGTCGGATATACGCCGCGAAACTCCGGTAGGCCCTTTTCGATGTGAATGACAAACATCGTCGGGTCGACGGCAGAGCCGAAGTCGCACCCGATGAGGCGATTCTCGTAAAAAAGTCCCCCGCAGCGCACGGTCGAATCGATTTCCCACAAAGTAAGCATGCGCACCAGAGCCTCATGCTCGCTTTGTAGTGAGGCGGCAGGCTCGGTTTGCGCGGCAAGCCACGCTTCGCTCAGAGCCGAAATCGCCGGAATGTCTTTGACCGTCAAGGGGCGGTAATCGACACCGTACAGGCGTTCGAAGGCATTGATGTGCGAGCGTTTCTTATGAAGTTTGCGACCGGAAAACTCGGCCAGAGCACGTCTTTCATACAGGTACTCGTGCTGCTCGGGCGTATCCGTGATGTCGGCGATGCGCTTCGTGCCGGCTTGCATTTGCAGGGCTAAGTCCGTCGGAATGCGCTCAAAACGCGTACCGGCAGGAAAGGGCGCCAAGGCGCTTTCCCAATTAACGGAACGTGTGTCCCCGAGCGGCGTCCAGAAGGCCGACTCGCCGTTTTGGGTTCGACGAATCCAAAAAAGGTCTCCTTCAACGGCCGCTTCCAGACCGTATACCGGTGCCCAACCGAATAAGTTAATAAACGTGGTATCGGCCGTACGAAACGGGGTCTTTTCCCAAAAGGAAAGCCACAGAGGATACGTTTCACGCGTCAATGGAAAAAACTGCATAAGACACCAACCCAATTAGAGATTGCGCATTGTAGTAAGCGCCAGCTTCTTATATCGCTCCGAGGCGTCTTTTTTTGTAACAGCGTATCTCAGAAAACGAGAAACCGCATGACAAGCATGCCTCCTACGGCATTCATAAGCCCGATAGCCATCATGACCGACACGCGCTCGCTTGAGACGCCGGCAACGGCCAGAATCCGTCCGAAAAACTGGAGCTGCGACCCCATAAGAAGAATACCGGGAAGCAAAATAGCCACGTGCTCGGGTGTCAGGAGCCCTCGGGAGGCTAAACCTGCGACCATGCCGATGGCGCCGGCGGCACTTGCCCAAGCGGCAATGAGGACGGCAAGGGCCTCACCGGGAAGCCCGAATACGGACATCACGCCCGAGACGTGCTCGGCAAGAAGACGAAGCACGCCTGAGACTTGCAGCATCTCAATGACGACAAAGGCCGCAATAAGAGCCGGGAGCATAAAGCGAACGCCGATGGCAGCGCCCTTACGTAGTCCCGAGATAAAGACTTCGAGGGCGTTCACGACTGTCTCCTGACATGAAGATAAAGGCGCATGAGGTTGGCGCCGATGACCTTAAAAAGGAGCACCACCCCGAGGGGCAGAAAAAAATGCACGGGAAGAAAAGGGAATAAAACGGCAGCAACCGTGAGGTAAAAAATCACCGAGGCCCCGGAGGAAAACTCAAAGGCTGTCAAAATCGTG
The DNA here is from genome assembly GCA_900544335.1 of uncultured Sutterella sp. Lineage (GTDB taxonomy): Bacteria > Pseudomonadota > Gammaproteobacteria > Burkholderiales > Burkholderiaceae_F > Duodenibacillus. The sequence goes on along the minus strand of UQUS01000006.1, from coordinate 19,406 downwards.
CACTCGTCATCAGTGACTAAATCCTTCTCGGCCAGCTCGCGCGTCATCGCAGCTCCCGCATCCGAACTTTGCAAGCTGGCGATGATTGCAACGCCGCAAACTCCGGGAAGCCCTAAAAGAGGGCGCAAAATCGGTGTGAGAAGGACTCCGGCCGCCTTTAAGGCGCCGTATCGGGTAGCCACTTCCACGACCCCGACGGCAAGCATGATGCTCGGGATAAAGGAAACGGCATAAAGAAGGCCGCCACGAGCCCCTGTGCCGCCCGCTCCGAGAAAGGTTTGCGTATCAAGAATCCGTCCGAAGCGACCGATGAGGGTGGTGTAATCGAACCACGCAAGGTACGGTCCCAAGTGTCCGGAAAGCCCGGAGAAAAATAGGATCAGCAAGAAAAGCGCCAAGTACGCGATAAGGCCGGGCTTTGCCTTGTCGTGCGGCATTGCCGATAGGGAAACCTGTGGCATAACCGATTGTAATTAATGCGTTCCCGTCGAGCCGAACCCCGAGGCGCCGCGCGAGCTTTCGGAAAAGGAATCGACAATGTCAAATTGAGCTTGAACGACCGGGACAATCACCAGTTGCGCAATGCGCTCCATGGGTTCGAGCGTAAAAGGTTCGCCGGAGCGATTCCAAACGGAAATCATGAGTTCCCCTTGGTAGTCCGAATCAATGAGACCGACGAGGTTTCCGAGGACAATGCCTTTTTTGTGCCCGAGTCCGCTACGCGGCAAAATGAGTGCCGCATAACCGGAATCGGCGATGTGAATACTCAAGCCCGTGTGCACGAGCGATGTTTGCCCGGGGTTTACTGTAAGCGGAGCATCCAACAGGGCACGTAAATCCAGCCCGGCGCTTCCGGCGGTAGCATAGGTCGGAAGGTGTGCGCGGACGCGTTCGTCCGTAATGCGAAGTTTGATTTTCACTTGCGTAAATTCATGGAAAAGACGAATCCGGCAAACAGCGTAAACATCCCGATCGGGATGAATTCGTCGGATTCGAAAATGATACCGTAAGAGACAAAGCCGAGACCGGCAATCACGAGAAAGGTTGCCAGAGCTCCGAGTACGGCAGGCGGAGCACCGACTTTGCGCTTTTTGGGCGGCGTCTCAGTTGAAGAGGCATCGGCAACCGGTGTCTCGAGCATCGGTTTGGTGCTCGCGGGCGGTTTAATGCGACCGCGTTGAATGTCTTCGATGTACTTGACGTAGTCGCCGTTTTCCGGATCAAAAGAGTGTGTTTTCTTCATGGCCGAGCCTTTAACATGCGCGCAACCGACACCAGAATCTCACGGGCAAGTTCAATCTTATCAAGTTCCGGAAGAGCGCGAACGGCATCGGCCGTAATCAGCGTCGCACAATTGGTGCCTTTACCGAAGGTGTTCGGTGCATTGTTGGCCACAATCATGTCAAGACCTTTCTTCGTGAGCTTTACTTGCGCTTGGGCAATTTCGTTTTCCGTCTCGGCGGCAAAGCCGACTACGCACGCCGGGCGGTCGGGCGATGCGGTAACGCCGGCCAAAATGTCCGGATTGGCACAAAGCGTCAGGTTCGGTGTCCCGTTCGTGTCTTTCTTAATCTTGTGCGTTTCCGTTTGAGTCGGGCGCCAATCGGCCACGGCCGCCACACCGATAAAGACATCGGTTCCCCGTAACCGAGACATCACGGCCTCTTGCATGTCACGAGCCGATGTCACGGAAACGACCGTAACGCCGTAGGGTGCCTTTAAGGCAACGGGACCGGAAACGAGGGTCACATCGGCGCCGGCGGCAAAGGCTGCTTGCGCCAGGGCATAGCCTTGGCGACCGCTCGAGCGGTTCGTCAGACCCCGCACCGGATCGATGGCTTCATAAGTGGGGCCTGCGGTAATCAAAAGCTTTTTTCCGGCAAGAACGGGTTTCGTGAGGGCTTTTTCGGCAGCTTGAACGATGTCAAGCGGTTCAATCATGCGACCGGCACCCGTGGTGCCGCAGGCAAGAGATCCGCTTACGGGCCCGGCAAAAAGGACGCCGTCTTCTTTTAAAAGTCGGACGTTACGACGCGTGGCCGGGATTTCCCACATCGCCGTATTCATTGCCGGGGCAACGAGGAGGGGCACCGTGCGCGCCAAAACGGTTTGAGAGGCCAGATTGTCGGCGATACCTAAGGCGATTTTTGCGAGTGTATCGGCACTTGTCGGTGCAACGAGAATGAGGTCACAGGCATCTTGCGCGAGGTGAATGTGCGAAAGCGGTGTGTGGCTTGCATCGGTTAAAACGGGATTTCCGCTTAGGGCCTCGAAGGTCGTCGCTCCGACAAAACGTTCGGCGGCCGGTGTGAGAATCACGTGCACATCGGCTCGGGCTTTGGAAAGCAGGCGAACGAGCTCGCAGGCCTTGTAGGCGGCGATGCTGCCCGTGACGATGAGCGTGATGTGTTTTTCATGAAGAACGGACACTGTAAACGGACTCCCAAGAAAAGACTCTGACCGGGTAATTCTCGAATTTTAGAGAAATCGAGCGGATTTCTCATCGGGGGTTTCGGTCGTATGCCGGGCATTCAACGTGAAATCCGTGTAAGCAACTCCTGACGAATCTCTGGACTACACACGTTTGTCAAGGGGTGGAACAAAAAAATCCTTCCTCCGCCAGTCCAAAGGACAAAGCGTTGATTCACCCGAACAGACAGAACGGGCGGTTTTAAAGGGTGCTGATTCGGGCACGATCGCAGGCCGCGATTTTGTCAAGGCACCGTGGAATACCGCAGAGAGGCTCTGCCGAACGAGGATATGCCGCGAAAGGCCTTTACTAAATCGACGAATGCGATGACCCTTGTATCGACGCCGAAGGCAGTATTTGCGACGCCAGTCGCTAATCTGGCTTTGGCTTAGATACATTTGGGGAGCCCCTTAACGGGCAGATACATTCGTTTTTGGGTACTTGATTTCCTTTAAATCATAGAAAGGACTTCCGAAATGATCGTCAAAAACAAGAGGGGCGCTTCGATTAATCTCTAAGGTCTGTCGCTACGAAACAATGTATAGCATGGCCGAAAATGAACTCTTCAGAAGAACCTGCCTGTTCCAGTAAAAAGTCAGATGCAACAATGTGCAATGAGTCAGGAATGGCTGTAAGGCAGGCCCCAAAAAAGGCTTCTCATTTTTTCTTATCTCTCGGATTGATCCGTCTCTATGGTTTGGGTTTCACTTTATTAGGCATTTCCAACTTCCGCCGGCTGTGCGGCTTTTAGAGCGGCTAATGCCGATCGTGAAATCCCGGCTTTTTCATAACTGAACGCTTCACCGTGCTTGAGCACGGCATAAATAATTCGTAGGAGTTTGGCGGCTAAGCTCACCATGATTTTGCCGTAGGGCTTATGCGCGTCTTTTTGCTTTTGAATCCAATCTTTCAATGCACACTCCGGAAAATTGTCTTTATGAAAGTTCATGTACATGCTAGAAGCACACTGAATAATGAGCGAGCGCGCCATCTTGTCGCCTCGCCGGTTGACTTTGCCTTGACCGACTTGCTCATAACCTGAGGGCGTTGTCGTCTTGTTTCCCGAAATCATATTTTTAGGCACCAGGCCGATAAAGGCTACGAAGCTGCGAGGCGTTTCAAAGTCCTTGATGTCGCCCATAATGGCGCATAAACGACTTACCGTTTGCAATCCGACGCACGGTATATCCAGCATCGGCTGTGCCCGAGGATCTTGCATCGTCACTTTTTTCAGCAATTCTTCGACATGTTTGATATCTTTGTCCAGATCTGCGATGCGGTCGATTTGTAAGATCATTGCCTCTACGACTTCTTCTCCTAAAAGCTCCTTGTTGTTATTGGCCGCTTCTTTGAACTTTTTGAGACTTCTACTGTCTTTCTTGAAGAGAATGCCCCAGCATTGGAAGATTCCTTTGATGCTGACAATCGTTTTGGTTCGTTGCTCAACCAACTGCTTTCTCATCGCTTGCAAGGACTGTAATCGGTTCTGATCGACCGATTTGATGCGCACCGTCTTTAAATCAGGATCTTCGGAAAGTCTTGCAAGAGCGTAGGCATCATTGAGATCAGCCTTCTGACCGCTCATGTGCAGAGTAATCCAGCTTTTAACCGATGCGCCGCTCACCATCTTTGGCGTGTGACCTTGCGCTTGTAGCCTTAAAGCAAAATGGTTGGCGCCGTTGCCGGGCTCGAACACCATGGTGGCAGAAGGGATTTGAGCAGTGAACTCAAGAAAGTCTGCGTAGCTGTAGCGCTTGACGTATTGCACCTCGGAACCATCGGCAGGAATCGCCACAACGGCAAGGTCATGTTTGGCCAAATCAAGGCCGAAGACCTTCCAAGAAGTTGCCGCGTCGAGTGTTTGTACGATATTCTTGCGTAACATGACATGGACCTCCATTTTGTGGTTGCGATACCCAAATTATCTCGCGGAACCTCTTAACGGTTACGCCGGGTATAAGTGTGTGGTCCATGTCATTAAGTCAGATGTTTCCTTGCGGCGTTTCTATGAACCGACTTTTACGCTTGTTTCGGGCCAGTCTTGTCGCACTAGTAGCTGCGGTGTGCATAAATGCCTTTGCCCAGCTTCCGCCCGATTTTCTGAATCGCCCTCACGAGGCCGACGAAAGTCGCGATGCCGTGCGAGCGAGCATTGTGACCAATCGAACGGCTGCAACCCCGGGAAGCGCCTACGAAGTCGGCATTCTTTTAGAGCACAAAAAAGGCTGGCACACCTACTGGAAAAATCCGGGCGATAGCGGCGAAGCAACTCACGTCGAGTGGACCGTTCCCAAGCGCTGGACTATGACCTCTGCCGGCTGGCCCATCCCGACGGTTTTAACGACCGGACCGCTCACAAGTTATGTGTATCAGGATAAGGTTCTTCTTCCCTTTAAGCTGGACGTGCCTTGGGGAACACCATACGGAACCAAAGCCACGATTCGAGCCAAAGTCTCGTGGGTTGCCTGCAAAGACGTTTGTGTGCCGCAGAAGGCCGAATTGCGTCTGACGTTTCCGATTGAAGTGGCCAGTAAACCCTCGGTAGCCAGTGCCCTTTTTGCTCAGACTAAGACTCAGACGCCAGAGCGCGTCACCAACACTCCCATTACGGCCGTTCAAGACGGTCGCCGCATTTTGCTTGAGTTACCCGCATCCGCAGGTCTTGTTTCCGAGTCGTTGGTTTTTATTGCCGAGGACGGCAATCTAATCGCCCGCACATCGCCCGTCAGCCACAAAGCCGGCTCGTCCGATGCGTCTCTCCTTTTAACGCTGAAAGACTCGTTTACCGGCACTCTTTCGAGTCTGACGGGAACGCTGATTGCCGACGGGGGAGCAGCCAATCGCGGTTGGGCTATCGAAACGACGATTCCCGTGCGCCCGGGAAAAATCGGTCAAGATGCCAAAGTCGCTCAAAAGAAAGCGACAGTACAGGTCACAACGAAGGTCGCGCCTGTAGCGCCCTTAACGGCTCTTTCCGCACTGACGCTTGCGTTTACCGGCGGCTTGATCCTTAACCTCATGCCCTGCGTGTTCCCGGTTTTAAGTCTGAAGTTTTTGCATTTAATCGACAAGACGCGGCGACGCGGGTCACTGGCTGTCAACGGCCTGGCGTTTACGGCCGGCGTCCTGACAAGTACCCTGGCACTTGCTGCGTTGCTCCTTTTCGTGCGCTCCTTGGGATACGCCGTCGGTTGGGGCTTTCAGCTCCAAACTCCGTGGTTCGTAGCCGCCTTAGTCCTGCTCTTTTTTGCGCTGACACTCAATCTCCTGGGCGTTTTCGAATTTACGGCCGCCAGTCACTTGGCTGATTCGCGTGCTGCCAAGGCGCTACCCTCTTCCGGTCCTTGGTCGACCTTCGGAGTCGGCATTTTGACCGTCGTGGTCGCAAGTCCTTGCACGGCGCCCTTTATGGGAGCGGCCTTAGGTTTTGCCGTCACAAAACCGGCCTACGAGGCCTGCGCCATCTTCCTGGCTTTGGGCATGGGGATCGCTCTTCCCTGGCTTTTGTTAACGCTCTTTCCGGTCTGGACCAAATGGCTTCCGAAACCGGGAGTCTGGATGGTCTACCTGCGACGCTTCATGGCGCTTCCGATGTTTTGCGCGGTCCTGTGGCTCGTGTGGGTGTTAAGTCATCAGGTCAACGGCTACGGTCTGATCACTCTCTTTCTCGGTGCCGGCGCCTTAACGCTCTTTTTGTGGGCCTTCGGACGCGAACAATACGGGCGCGGCCATTCGATTGTTTTAAAGTCCGTATCGCTTTTTGTGACTTTTGCGTGCTTAGCGGTACTCGGCCTCAGTGATACGGCAACGTCCCGCAGAACAACCGGTCCCCTTTGGCAGCCTTACTCTCCAAGAGCGGTCGAGCGCGCCGTTGAAGAAGGCAAACCCGTCATCATCGACTTTACGGCCTCCTGGTGCATCACGTGTCAATTCAATAAGATTACGGCTTTGCATACCGATCAGACACAAGACGCCTTAAAACAATACGGATACCGGTGTTTTGTGGCCGACTGGACGCGGCGTGATGCGGAAATTACGCGCCTACTTAATGCTTTCGGGCGTACGGGAGTGCCGCTTTATGTTCTGTATGACACGAGCGGAAAACCCGTGGTTCTCCCGGAACTACTCCAGCAAAAGCCCTTGCTTGAAGCACTGAAAAAAGCCTCTGAACCTGCCTTAAAGCCTAAGCGCTAATCGATTGCGGGGCGGGGCTTTCATTTCCGCAACAGTATGGGCTGATGAATGAGAACCAAGTGATTGTGCCCGGAAAGACTTTGGATTACTTTCGAGGCTTCTTCCTTTCTGTCGGCGAAAAATTCTCCGTCCACGAAGGGTCCGAGTTGAAAAGGATTCTCTTGTGTCAGCATAGGCATCGAAAAAAACTCGCATTACGGTAATTTGCGAGTGCGTTATATCGGGAAACGCCGTAACGGGATTTTACGAGTTAGCCCCTGTTGGTCCCGACGGCCCTCGAAGTCCCCGGGAATCCTTCAGGGTAAAGTCCCCTGCCCGATGCGATCTAAAACGGCATCGATAGCGGCAATCCCGTTTTGCGCCGCATTCGAATTAATCAGAATCACAACAACCCAGTCTTTCCCGTACCTGTCGCGCAGCACGCCGGCAACGGAGCGAACACCGTCCATTCTTCCGGTCTTTAAATGGGCTAAGCCCGTTAAGGGGCGAGTTCGCATCGTGCCGTCCACACCGGCAATCGGAAGAGACGAGAGAAATTCGGCGGCATACGGACCGGTAAGGCTGTAAGAAATCACGCGTCCGAGCGCCTCGGCACTGATTCGCGTTTTACGCGACAAGCCCGATCCGTTTTCAATGTAAAGACTCTTATCGTCAATTCCCCGATTGCGAAGCCACGTTAAAAGAACGTCTCGGCTTCGCGTATAGGAAGCCGGCATCTCGGTTCCGTGACCGTCTGCAAAAGAAAGCGATAAAAATAGGTGATCGGCCATCGGGTTATTGGAAAACTTATTCATCAGAACCGTCAGGCGCGAAAGCGGCTCGGACTCTTCGGTCAATAGCGTCAGGCGCCGGGAAGTTTTACCAACGGGTTTGACAGTCCCGGTCCAGCGGATTCCGACCTCGGAAAAAACCTGCGAAAACACTTTCGTGAGAAACTGATCGGGCTTCCAGAGCGTCACGGGCCAAACCCTCGCCCCGCACGAAGCCGGAAATGCCCCTGAAAAGCGGACCGACTTTTCGTCAATACGGGCCTTAAGGCTTTTCTTCCAGTTGTTGCACGCTCCGTTTGTCAGAGGAACTTCGCGCGTTACTCGGAAGGACTCCAAGCGCGGAATCGTCCCGATGCGGGCCACGCCGATTTCGGGCATCGGAGTAATTTCCATGCACACGGACCGAAAACTCACTTGAGCGGCATCAGCTTGAACGTTATACGAACGCGTTTTTTGTCCGTCCGAAAATGACTCACCCGACGCGACGGCAAAAAGACGGCGATCGACACCGATATCACCCTTGACGGCGCGAACTCCGAGATTTTTCAGGCGCTCGGCGGCAAGCCACAAGCGTTCGATGACGTAATACGGGTCACCGCCACCTTGGAAAACAAGTCCGGACACCGTGCCGTTTTTATCCGGAAGACCGTCGGATAACCAACGAGTCTTCCAGCGATAGTCGGGGCCCAAGAGGTCGAGAGCGGCAACCGTGGAGACCACCTTGACAACACTTGCGGGCTTCATCACCTTTTTTTCATTCAAGGCAAGTTGCGGCGTCGTCTTGCCGACAGGAGCTATCCAAAGCGCCACGTCATCTGACTGAATTCCGGCCTTCACAAGGGCTTGAGTTAAAACCTTCGGAAGGCCGGCTTGGCTCGGACCAGTTGCAACAAACAACCCGGCAAGAAGTGCAATACATTGACAAACAAGCGCTTTTTTCAATTTTCCGCCCCGAAAAAACCTCTTTTGCGAGATTGTACAACGCCGCTAAAACGGTACGGCGCAAAAAACCTTCTGAGCGGGGGTTGACTTTTGCCGACCCCATCCCCACATAGAGGGTACATGGGAAAGAAAACACCGTTTTTCTTCCCTAACAAGATAGGGCGCGCCAGTTCGCGTCTTCCATTTTTCACTATTTGGAGTTAGAAAATGCAGATTCGTCCTTTGCATGACCGCGTGATTATCAAGCGCTTGGAATCGGAGCGCACAACCGCAAGTGGAATCGTTATTCCGGATAACGCCGCTGAAAAACCCGATCAGGGCGAAGTCGTTGCCGTCGGTCCCGGCCGTCGTGACGAAGCCGGCAAGCTCATCGAAATGGGCGTCAAAGTCGGTGACCGCGTTCTGTTCGGAAAATACTCCGGCCAGTCCGTCAAGATTGACGGCGAGGAATTCCTCGTCATGCGCGAAGAAGACATCATGGGCGTTCTTGCCTGATTTCAAAAAGAATTTCTGGAGATTAACAAATGGCTGCTAAGAAAGTTTTGTTCGGTAACGATGCCACCACCAAGATGGTGCGCGGCATCAATATCCTGGCAGATGCCGTGAAAGTTACCCTCGGCCCGAAGGGTCGTAACGTTGTTTTGGAACGCAGTTTCGGCGGGCCGCTCATTACCAAGGACGGTGTGACGGTTGCCAAGGAAATTGAACTCAAGGATAAGTTCGAAAACATGGGCGCTCAGATGGTCCGTGAAGTCGCTTCCAAGACCAACGACAACGCCGGTGACGGCACGACAACGGCGACGGTCCTTGCTCAGGCTATCGTCGGCGAAGGCATGAAGTATGTGGCCTCGGGCATGAACCCGATGGATTTAAAGCGCGGCATCGACAAGGCTGTGGATGCTGCCATCGTGGAACTCAAGAAGATCAGCAAGCCTGTGACGACAACCAAAGAAGTCGCTCAGGTCGGCACAATCAGCGCCAACGCCGATAAGGAAATCGGCGACATCATCGCCAAGGCCATGGAAAAGGTCGGCAAGGAAGGCGTCATTACGATTGAAGACGGCAAGAGCCTGAATAACGAACTTGAAATCGTCGAAGGCATGCAGTTCGACCGCGGCTTCCTTTCTCCGTACTTTATCAATACGCCGGAACGCCAGACAGCCGTTCTCGACAAGCCCTTTATCCTCTTGCATGACAAGAAGATCAGCAACATCCGCGAATTGTTGCCGGTGTTGGAACTGGTCGCTAAGGCCGGTCGCCCGCTCCTGATTATCGCCGAAGATGTGGACGGCGAAGCGCTTGCTACGCTCGTTGTGAACTCGCTGCGCGGTATTTTGAAGGTTGTGGCCGTTAAGGCTCCGGGCTTCGGTGATCGCCGCAAGGCTATGCTCGAAGATATCGCCGTTTTGACGGGCGCTACCGTGATTTCTTCGGATTTAGGTCTCTCGCTTGACAAGACGACGTTAGAGCAGCTCGGTTCTGCCAAACGCGTTGAAGTGACGAAAGAAAACACGACCGTCATTGACGGAGCCGGCAACAAGGACGCCATCGCCGATCGTGTCAAGAGCATCCGTCAGCAGATTGAAACCACCACGAGCGACTACGATCGCGAGAAGCTCCAGGAACGCGTGGCGAAACTCGCCGGCGGTGTGGCCCTCGTGAAAGTCGGTGCTGCCACCGAAGTGGAAATGAAAGAAAAGAAGATGCGCGTCGAAGATGCTTTGCATGCGACACGCGCAGCTGTGGAAGAAGGCGTTGTCGCCGGCGGCGGCACGGCTTTGATCCGCACGAAGCAGGCGATTGCAGGCCTTAAGGGTGATAACGACGAACAAAACGCCGGTATCAAGATTGTCCTGCGTGCCATGGAAGAACCGATGCGTCAGATTGTGGCTAACGCCGGTGAGGAACCGAGCGTGATTGTCAATGCCGTGAGCCAGGAAAAGGGCAACTACGGCTACAACGCGCAAACCGGTGCTTTCGGCGACATGATTGAGATGGGCGTTCTCGATCCTGCGAAGGTCACACGTACGGCTCTGCAAAATGCGGCCAGCGTCGCCGGTCTCATTCTCACGACCGACTGCATGGTCGGCGAGATTCCGGAAGACAAACCCATGCCGGCCGGAATGCCCGGCGGAATGGGCGGCATGGACGGCATGATGTAATCGTCCGTCACGCTCAGTGACATAACCAAACTCCGGTTCCCCCGGAAAGGGTGAGCCGGAGTTTTTTGTTTTTGCCTTCGCACGGCAACCTTTTGAAACACATTCGAAAACCTTCGCTGTCACAAGGCAAAGCGCTTGCTGCGTGTCCTAGCGGAGAATCACCCTTTGAGCAAAGGAGCAAGGCACGCGTTTCTTATTGAGAAACCCTTGGTAGGGTGCCATAATTCGGCCCGAATTCCTTATAACTATAAAAATAGTCCCCCTTCTGGCTCGGGGACTCTGTTGCCATGAATTGGTTATCTCAGCTTTTTCTCAATCCCGATTCGATCGGGCACATTGTTTTTACCTACGCATTTGTCATTGCCCTAGGCACGTACTTAGGACGCATCAAAGTCCTCGGCGTTTCCTTCGGTGTGACGTGTGTGCTGTTTGTGGCCCTGCTGATTAACTATGCGGGCATTCGCGTCAATCCCACCGTTTTAAGTTTCTTACGCGACTTCGGGCTGATTTTCTTTGTGTATTTGATGGGCCTACAGGTCGGTCCTTCGTTTTTTAACTCCTTTAAGCACGAAGGCGTACACCTCAATGTCCTGACGGTTGTTTCTGTTCTGGTCAGTATTGCCGTAACGATTGCCCTCTTTTTCATGCTCGGCGGGACAATTACGCTGCCGCAAATCCTCGGCGTGCACTTCGGTGCCGTCACGAACACCCCGGGCTTGGGCGCCACGCAAGAAGCCCTGGACGTCATGGGCTACCAAGGTGAATCCATTGCCGTTGCCTACGCCTGTGCCTACCCCTTGGGTGTCGTCGCCACGATTTTGTCGCTCATTGCCCTGCGTTATCTCTTTTCGGTGGACTTAAAGGAAGAAGACAAACGCCTTTTGGACGAAGAAAGCGCAGCCAACACGGCACCGATTTATTTTCAGCTCGAGTTGCAGAACACGCGCTTGGAAGGCATCACGATTCACGAGGCGCGGCGTCTTGTCGGACGTTCCTTTATTTGCTCGCGCGTTTTGCACGAAGGAACGATCTCCAGCCCGACGGGCAATAGCGTCCTGCATGTGGGCGACATCATGCGTCTTGTGTCCGAACCCGATGACAAAGAGGCCCTTTTGGCCTTTTTCGGGCGGGAAACGCCGGACGTGGACCTGGCTAATGACAAACACTCTCCCGTTTGCTCGGCCCTGATTCGTGTGACACAAGAAAGCGTGAACGGCACGCGGGTGCGCGACTTGCACTTAAGTCGCTTAGACGGCGTCAATATCACGCGGGTGTACCGTAACGGTATTCAGCTTTTCCCGCACAAGGCGTTGCGGCTGCAACTCGGCGACAAGGTGTACTGCGTCGGTCCGGAGCGCTCGATTGCCCGTTTAGCGAGCCTTTTGGGTAACCAACTCCAAAAACTCGATCACCCGAACATCATTGTGATTTTCTTGGGAATCCTGCTCGGTGTTCTCATCGGATCCGTGCCGCTTGCCATTCCCGGCATTCCGGTTCCGTTAAAACTCGGTCTTGCGGGCGGTCCCCTCATTGTGGCAATTTTGCTCGGCCACTACGGTCCGCGCATTAAGCTTGTGACCTACACGACGTATTCGGTCAACCTCATGCTGCGCGAAATCGGGATCGCCATCTTCTTAGCGAGCGTCGGCTTGTCGGCCGGCGAAAACTTCGTCAATGCCCTCTTACACGGAAACGGCCCCTTGTATGTGCTCTTAGGTCTTGCCGTGACGGTCATTCCGTGTCTTGTAACCGGTGCATTTGCACGCCTACGCTACCAGATGAACTTTCACCACATCATGGGGATGCTGGCCGGAGCTAACACGAATGTCCCGGCGCTTGCCTACGCCGGCATGCAAAGCGAGACCAATGCGGCACTTGTGGCTTACTCGACCGTGTATCCCTTGGCGCTCTTTTTGAGAATTCTGACGGGGCAACTCATTCTCGTTGCCCTTTGGTCTTTTGTTTGATAGCCGATCCCCGAGACAAACCTCGGGGATTTTTTAACGGCTTACGAGCAAAGTGCAATCAGCGTCTTTAAGGCAAAACGAACCGTCTCTTGGCGCACCTGGGCACGATTGCCCGCAAAGTGCTGCTCGGAAGACTCAGCGCACACACCCTGAGGCGTTTTCACAGCAAATCCGAAACAGACCGTCCCGACGGGCGTTTTTTCCGTGCCGCCCGAAGGCCCTGCAACACCCGTGACGGCAACGGCAATCGTGGCTTTCGAGTGAGCCAAAGCCCCGACGGCCATCTCGCGGGCCACAGGCTCGCTCACAACGCCGCAGCGATTTAAGGTTTCCGGTTGCACGCCGAGCATTTGCATCTTCGCTTCGGGCGTATAGACGACAAATCCCCGATCGAACCAAGCACTCGACCCGGCAATGTCCGTCACCGTCGCAGCAATCAGTCCGCCCGTGCAACTTTCCGCCGTCGCCAAATGCATCGCGCGCTTGTGACACACCACGCCGAAGGCCGCAGCGAGTGTATCTAAGTCTTCGTTCACGACAAAAGTCCTAAGAAGGTGTAGCCGAAGCGTCCGGCTGCTTTATCGAAAATCGTGAGCGCCACAATGGCCCACAAAGCGGCGACCACATCGTCGGCCATCACGCCCTTGCCGCCCTTGAACTTTTCGTCAATCTTATCGGCGGGCGGAAATTTCATAATGTCAAAGAATCGGAAAACCAAGAAGGAAGCGACCCAGGTCATCGGATGCTGCGGAAACATCATCAAAACAAGCCATACGCCGACCACTTCATCGATGACGATGCATCCGGCGTCGTGCACTCCGAGATCTTGATTAGTTTTCTCACTGGCCCAAACCCCGAGAAGCAAACCGGCCGCAATGAGTGCCAAGTAGCCGGAAGCCGGAAGGTGCGCAAATTGGACTAAGGCAATCCAGACCAACACACCGGCGGCGGTTCCCCAGGTTCCCGGAGCCGGTCTTAAAAGTCCGACACCGAAAAAAAGTGCAATGGCGTGCTCGGGGCACGAAAAGACAAACTTCAAATCGGGTCGCACCGTATTGGCTGGATTATCCGCTGCGTATTTTTCCTTCAAACCCATGTGTTTCTTCCTTTAGTTAAAGTGATCGAATCCTTCGGATGTTAGCGGCAAAGGACGCCCGGCGGCATCGCGAACCGTCAAACGGTGCGTTTGTGCATCCTTGCTGACAATGCGTCCGATGCGAGTAATCGGTGTGAGGGCACTGATGGAGGCTTGCTCAACAAGCCCCCGTTTTTCCGCAGGCGCCGTAAAGACAAGTTCATAGTCATCGCCGCCGCTTAAAAGTGCGGTTACAAGCTGATTCCGGCGCAAAGAACGCACCGAGGGGTCGGCCGGAATGGCTTCGAGCAAAAGTTCCGCGCCGACATCACTGCGATTGAGGATGTGACGCAAATCTTGCGCCAATCCGTCGGAAATGTCCGCACAGGCACTCGCGGCACTCAAAAGCGCCGTTCCGAGGGCATTGCGTGCCTCGGGGTGCTCTAAGCGATGTAAGGCAGCGGGAAACGCCTCGGCCGAAAGCGTTAAATCCCCCGTTAAGTGGTGTAGCGCCGCCCACGCCGCTCCGAGCGTTCCCGAGACATAGATGTCATCGCCCGCACGGGCGCCTGCACGCGTCAGTCCCGTCTGAGGCGGCAACTCCCCGAGTGCCGTAATGGAAATGACGGTGGGAGCCCGTTTTTCACCGACCTGAGCCGTACGCGTCGTATCTCCGCCTAGGAGCGGGCAATTGGCTTCTTTTGAAAGCGCCATCAAGCCGTGCGTGAAGGCGGCAAGCCATGCGTCATCGCGCTCAGGCAAGGCAATCGAGAGGAAAAAAGCGCGCGGCACGGCTCCGGAAGCCGCCAGGTCCGACAAGTTGACAGCAAGGGCCTTGTAGCCGATATCTTCCGGGCGCGTAGAGACCGGAAAATGCACGCCGACGGTTGTCATGTCGGTTGTAACGGCAAGGCGCGTTGCCCCCGCGTCGATAATGGCGCAGTCATCCCCGACGCCTTTACTGGTCCAGGCGCCGAACGCGGCATGCGTGAAATACCGATCGATAATCGAAAATTCGCCCGATTGAGCCATGACGATTGATCCCCCTCAGACAAAAAAGCGTCCGTTCTTTTTTAAAGACATCGGACGCCTAGATTGTAGTACGGAGTCTGTCGCGTGCGACTATGACGCGTGCTGTGCAGCGACTTCGTCAGGGCGCACGTCAAGCGCCACCTTGTCAAGAACTCCGTTGACAAGTCGGTAACCTTTGTCCGCACCGAATTGCTTTGTAAGTTCCACCGCCTCATTGATAATGACGCGATACGGATTTTCCGGACAGTGCTTTAACTCCCACGCGCCAATCATCAGGCACGCCCGCTCGATGACGGAAAGACGCGCAGGATCCCGGTCGACATGCTTGGCTAAAAGCTCCATAAGAGCATCACGCTCGGATAAAACGCCGGTCAAAATCGTCCGATAAAACTCGCGGTCGCACGACTTGAAATCATCCACGTCGAGCTCGCAAGCCAAGGGTCCGTCGTTTTCGTCTGTTAAAACATCCGTCAAGCCCGTTTCAATGGTCGAAAAATCCGCATCCGGGTCGATGATAGACTGATAGACGCCTAACAGCGCAAACTCGCGCGCCCGACGACGGGCTCCGCCGACGGGCAAATGCTCCTTAGTCGTCATTAAAGTCGTCATCCTCAAATTCATCGATAATCGGAAATTCGGCCACTAAATTGGCCATTTCGACGGCGCACTGGGCGCAATCGGTTCCCTTAATCTTGGTGCGTTCCTTGCACTGCTCATCGGAGTAGCACGTCAGAATACCGTTGGCAATCGGAATGCCGTATTCCAAAGCCACCCGAGAAACCCCGCGCGCCGATTCCTCAGCCACAAGTTCGAAGTGGTAGGTTTCGCCCTTGATGACGGCACCCAACGCAATGAGGGCATCGTACTCGCCGGTACCGGCTAATTTGGAAAGCACAAGCGGAGTTTCAAGAGCCCCGGGAACCGTCACCTTCGTGATGTGTTTTTCCTTCACACCGAGGCGCTTTAACTCTTCCAGGCACGCGGCATACAACTCTTTACCGGCGTATTCATTGAACCGGGAAACCACAATGCCGATTTGCAGATTCTTACCGTCCATGTTTCTTTCAATCACATCCACTTGCGACATACGGTCCTCCTTTGTGTCCGGATGAAATCTTTCGGTGCCATTGTAAATTAGATTAATTCATTTTCGGCATTGTTTTGAAGGCGCATCATGCGCTCGACGTAGCGTGCGATGGTATCGACCTCCAAATTGACCATGTCCTGCGCTTTTAAATTTTTGAGCGTCGTGGCAACCAACGTATGCGGAATAAGGTTAATGGAAATGAGCGCCCCCATGGCCGTATCTTCCACGGAATTGATCGTGAGAGAGACGCCGTTGACGGCAACCGATCCCTTGTAGGCAAAATACGGAGAGAGTTTGACAGGCGCGCGCACGATGAGTCGATAACTTTCGTCAATCTTTTCAAAGGACTCGACCTGACCGACGCCGTCCACATGACCGCTCACCAAATGTCCGTCGATGCTATCGCCTAACTTCAAGGCTTTTTCCAAGTTCACTTCGCCAAACGTATTTAGGCCGCAGGTCTTCGAGAGGCTCTCGGCACTGACATCGATACTGAAACTGTCGTCCGTTTTGCTCACGACCGTCATACACGCACCGTTCACGGCAATCGAATCGCCGATACGCACGCTCTTAAGGTCAAATGCAGGCGGGCATACAATCGTCAAATGCAGGCCCGAGCCGAGTTTTTCGGGCTCTCGGACGCGTCCGACGGCTTGAATAATTCCGGTAAACATAGTGAAAATCCTTCTTATTAAATGGCTCTTAAAATCAGTCGAACATCTTCGCCGACCGGCGTAACGGAGACAAACTGCCAACGCGCCACTTGGTCCATACGCGTTTTCGCTGCAAGGTCGGCAAGCGGCTTTCCCGGCCCGATTAAGGCAGGCGCCATATAAACGAGAAGTTCATCGACGAGACAAGCCTGCAGAAAAGCCCCGCTAAGTCGCGCTCCGGCCTCCAAAAGAAGGTCGTTCACGCCTTGCGCGGCAATCGCCTCAAGAATCTGACGCAAGTCAAAATGTCCTTCTCGGTCCGTCGGCATCGTAAGGACCTCGGCCCCGGCACTTTTTAAAGCAGCGATTTTGTCCGGTAAGGCAACTTCCGAGACAAACAATACGGTCTTCGCCCCGGTTAAAACTGCCGCCGTCACGGGGGTTTGCGCACGCGGATCGATGATGTACTTTGTCGGATTCGGGTGAACCCCTTCAAGACGTACATTAAGACGCGGATTATCGGCAAGAACCGTTCCGATGCCCGTCAAAATGCCCTGCGAGAGCGCGCGATACCGGTGTGCATCTTCACGCGCTTTAGACCCCGTAATCCATTGACTGATGCCGTTTTCAAGCGCCGTGCGCCCGTCAAGCGAAACAGCTGACTTTAAGCGCACCCACGGCCTGCGGCGTGTGACGCACGAGAAAAATCCGGCATGCGCCTGCCTGGCTTCGGCCTCGCAAACGCCGGATGTCACGTCGATACCCGCATCGCGTAGCATCGCCTCTCCCCGACCGCAAACAAGGGGATTGGGATCTCGGACGGCAAAGACCACTCGGGAAATACCCTCGGCAATCAAGCGCTTAGCGCACGGCGGTGTTCTTCCCTGATGCGAGCAGGGCTCAAGCGTCACATACGCCGTGGCCCCGCGCACGGAAAGTCCGGCTTTTCTTGCCGCTTCGATGGCTTCAATTTCGGCGTGGTTGCCCCCGGGCTTTTGGGTGTGACCGCGGGAAAGCTCTTTTCCGTCCCGGACCAGAACACAGCCGACAGCCGGATTCGGAGCGGAAATCTCAGCGGCTTTACGCCCTTCCTTCAGGGCCTCGTGCATCCAAGTCTCATCGCAAGGCACCATAGCGCACGCGCTCCTTAGTGCTTTCGACGATCGATTCCTTCAAGTTCGCGCATAAGCTTTTGGAACCCTTCGGGGTTTTCGACATTAAAGTACACACTGGCAAAACGAATGTAGGCCACTAAGTCAAGCTTTTTGAGCTGTTCGAGGACAAACTCACCGATTTGCATGGACGTCACTTCCCGCTCACCGAGCGTCCGAATCTGCTGCTCGATAAATCCGATGGCCTCCTCGATGCGATCGTTTCCGACCGGCCTCTTGCGTAGCGCAAGCTTCATGGATGCACGAATCTTTTCGCGGTCGTACTCACGCTTGAGCCCCGTGCGCTTGACGACGGTCGGCATGTTCAGTTCCACGCGCTCGAACGTCGTAAAGCGCTTGCCGCATTCGCCGCATTCCCGGCGGCGGCGAATGGAAAAGCCGTCCTCGCTCGCACGCGAATCGATGACGGCCGTATCCTTGCTTTTACAAAAGGGGCAACGCATGCCTTAAGCCCCCTGATTTTGCGAATAAACCGGGAAGCGCTCCGTTAAGGCAAGCACTTGAGAGTGCACACGATTTAAAACCGCTTCGTTGGTCGGCGAATCCAAAAGGTCGGCAATCAAGTTTCCGACAAAGACCATCTCGGCCTCTTTACAGCCTCGCGTTGTCACTGCCGGCGTTCCCAAACGAATACCCGACGTGACGGTCGGCTTTTGCGGATCGTTGTGAATGGCGTTTTTATTGACGGTGATGTTGGCCCGTCCGAGCAAATCTTGCGCCTCACGCCCTGTGACGCCCTTGCTACGCAAATCCACGAGCATCACGTGACTTTCGGTGCCGCCCGAGACAATGCGAAGACCGCGCGACTCAAGGGTTTCGGCCAAAACCTTGGCATTGGTGACAATCTGCGCAGCATAGGTCTTAAATTCAGGCTTTAACGCTTCTCCGAAGGCAACGGCCTTGGCGGCAATCACATGCATCAAGGGACCGCCCTGCGTGCCCGGGAAAACCGCCGAATTAATGGCCTTTTCCAATTCCGGACGCGCAAAAATCACCCCGCCGCGCGGACCACGCAGGCTCTTGTGTGTGGTCGTCGTCACGATATCGGCATAGCCGAAGGGCGTGGGATAAACACCTCCTGCCACAAGCGCCGCATAGTGCGCAATGTCGGCCATCAAAAGGGCCCCGACCTTGTGGGCAATTTGGGCAAAACGCGCAAAGTCAATCTTAAGCGAATAGGCCGAGGCCCCGGCCACAATAAGCTTCGGTTTGTGTTCCAAAGCCAGGCGTTCGACTTCATCGTAATCGATGGTTTCGTCTTGCTTAAGACCGTAACTCACGACACGGAAGTAGCGCCCCGAAAAGTTAAGGCGCATGCCGTGCGACAGGTGCCCGCCGTCCGCAAGGCTCATGCCCATGACCGTATCGCCGGGCTGCAAAACCGCCATGAACGCGGCCATATTGGCTTGTGCTCCCGAGTGCGGTTGCACGTTGACCATCATATCGATTCCCAAGGGATCGCAAAAAAGCGCCTTCGCGCGGGCAATAGCCAGACGCTCGACATTGTCGACGTTTTCGCATCCGCCGTAATACCGATGTCCGGGATAGCCTTCGGCGTACTTGTTCGTCAGACAACTACCCTGGGCCTGCATGACCGCCGGGCTTGTGTAGTTTTCACTGGCGATTAACTCGATGTGGTCTTCCTGACGACGTTGTTCGTCCTGGATAAATCCCCACAACTCAGGATCGACCTGGGCAATCGTTTTATTTTCAAACATCTCAACCTCACGACATAAAAACAAAGATTCAGCGCCTGAAACCACAATATCTTGATTTCAGGAAAAAGATGGAATCCGATTATAGGGGTTACCGACAGCGGCGTAAAGCGCCGTCGTTCAGGGCGGGGATATAAGCCGCGCAAGCCAGGCGCAGACTTCATATA
>UQUS01000005.1 GCA_900544335.1 uncultured Sutterella sp. | reverse complement strand
TTAACGCTTGCACCCTACGTATTACCGCGGCTGCTGGCACGTAGTTAGCCGGTGCTTATTCTTCAGGTACCGTCAGCATCGTACTTTATTTAAATACGACTTTTCGTCCCTGACAAAAGCGGTTTACAACCCGAAGGCCTTCTTCCCGCACGCGGCATGGCTGGATCAGGGTTTCCCCCATTGTCCAAAATTCCCCACTGCTGCCTCCCGTAGGAGTCTGGACCGTGTCTCAGTTCCAGTGTGGCTGGTCGTCCTCTCAGACCAGCTACTGATCGTCGGCTTGGTGGGCCTTTACCTCACCAACTACCTAATCAGTCATCGGCCGCTCCGTTCGCGTGAGGTCTTGCGATCCCCCACTTTCACCCTCAGGTCTTATGCGGTATTAGCTACCCTTTCGAGCAGTTGTCCCCCACAAACGGACACGTTCCGATGTTGTACTCACCCGTTCGCCACTCGCCGGCAGGTCTAAGCAAGCTTAAACCCCCGCTGCCGTTCGACTTGCATGTGTAAAGCATGCCGCCAGCGTTCAATCTGAGCCAGGATCAAACTCTTCAGTTCAATTCCTGTTTCTTCGCCTCAGTGCTATCTCTAACACCTAGACTTCGCTCGCTCTCAAATGGAATCGAAAGTTTCCTTCCTTGCTTCCATCTTCTTCAGTGCGAGACGCTTTATTTCAAGCTTGACGCTCTACTTTCGCTCTTCCCACACTGATCGGTTCGTTGCCAAGTTTTTAAAGAACTTCTTTTGTCTCCCTCTCGGGGCGACAAGGTTCGGCATATTACACTAGTCCGAACCGTTTTGCAAGTTTCGGAACTTCCTTTCCGTCCCTTGCTCTCTCGCCTCTTTCGTGCGCTTTTTGTTTCGCTCTCTTGCGGCGAGGGGGCGAATCATATCAGCATTTTCGGCGTTGTCAATAGCTGATTTTGCAAACCACAACCCTTGGGGGTTCCTCTTTTTAACCCACTAAATATGGGCTAACCGCCTTTTGCGCACCGCGCCACACGGCTGTTGCAGAAAACACACAACGCCTGAAACCGACGATGCTCCAAAATGGGAAAAGCGCTTTTTTTCGAGCGCTTCAAGGAAAGGAATCGGGCGAAAAGCACCCCGCTTCCTGCACCGGGCTAGCGAGGTCTCCCCTTCTCGTCGATTAGCCTATTTCCAGCCGTATTCGCTAAGGACCGCACGCACGACGCTTTCCTTGACGGGGGTGACAAAACTCTCGCCGATGGCACGAATCACGACAAAACGCAGCATATCCGATTGCGCCTTCTTGTCATCGTGCATCGCCTGAATAGCTTGATCGGCACTGATGCCTTCGATGCGAGTCGGAAGACCGGCTGCCGCAACGGCATGACGGATTCGAGCCACGTCATCGGGGTCAATCAACCCCAACGCCAGCGACAAGGATGCGGCCATCACCAGACCGGCACCGACCGCCTCACCGTGAAGCCAAACGCCGTATCCGGCAAGCTTTTCGATGGCATGAGCAAAGGTGTGCCCAAGGTTAAGCGTTGCACGAACTCCGGCTTCGCGCTCGTCGGCCTTGACGATTTGCGCTTTCATGTGGCAACAATGGGCAATGACCTCTTCTAAGGGCTGCATGTCCAAGTTCCTCAGCCGCGGCATCTCGGTTTCAAGGCGAGAGAAAAATGCCGCATCGCCCAAAACGCCGTACTTGATGATTTCCCCGAGACCGGCACTGATTTCACGCGCCGGCAACGTTTTGAGCACTCGCGGGTCGATTAACACAAACTTCGGTTGGTAAAACGCCCCGATTAGGTTCTTGCCTTGCGGCAAATTCACACCGGTTTTCCCTCCGACGGAACTATCGACCTGGGAAAGCAGTGTCGTCGGAATCTGCACGAATCGGATACCGCGCATCCACATGCTGGCCGCAAAGCCGGCCATGTCGCCGATTACACCGCCCCCGAGCGCCACAATCACACTGGCGCGGTCGGCATGCAGCTCGGCTGCGGCCTGAAGAATCTGGCGGAGCGTTTCCGGCGTCTTATAGATTTCTCCGTCCTTAAGAGTACAAACCGCCAAGGGGACTTCCGGCAACGCACGTTGAATGCTCCGGGTCACCGGCACGGTATAAAGATGGCCGACCGTTGTGTTGGTGACAACAAGAATGCGAGTCGGATTTAATTCAGAAAGCTCCGACCCGATGCGTTCGATAACCCCTTTTCCGATGTAAATCGGGTACGAGCGACTTGCCAAATCCACGTTGTATTCAATCATTGTCCTTCCTTTCGGTGCTTTTGCTTGCCGCAATCATGTCCTGAATGCGGACATCGGCCAAAATCTCTTCGGCAATCTCATTCGGCGTACGCCGCGATACGGAAACTTTCTTATCACTGACTGCGTCATAAATCGGCGTCCGCTCAATCAGCAGCGAACGAATCTTTTCTAAGGGATTATCGCCTTGCAGTAAAGGGCGACTCGTGTCGTTGCGCGTTCGCTCCAACACATCGGACACGCGCACAACCAACTGCACGACAAAGCCTCGTGATAAGAGTTTTTGATTGACTTCGAACATCGGCACGCCGCCGCCTGTTGCGATGACAACTCGGTTTAGATTTGTCAACTCTGCCAACGTCCGCGTTTCGTGGCACCGAAACTCCGCTTCCCCTTCTTCGGCGAAAATCTGAGAAACGGGCTTTCCTTTTTCTTTCGCAATCACCTCGTCCGTGTCAAAAAAATCCCACCCGAGGCGGCGAGCAAGTTCCGCACCGACCGTGCTTTTCCCGCTGGCCATCATGCCAACGAGAATTACGGACTGCTTTTGTCTTTGCTGCATATTCTTTTCGCTTTGTCTTTGCATCGGTTTAAGACACGTCACGCAGGCGTCGCCCTATCCGACACGGCGCACGCCGGCTTCCGTGGCAATCCAATCACACAAGACATCGTGTCGCTCGGCCTGTAGTTCCTCGCAACGCAACATCTCAAAAGAAACGGCGACCGTCACGGGAGGAAGCGGATCTCGACTTCGGGAAGTCAAATATCGATCGAAAAAACCGGCACCCGATCCGAGACGAACCCCGTTTTCATTAAAGGCAACGCACGGCAAAAACACAATCTCCGGAACCACTTTGACATCGTCTTTCGGAATGGCGATTCCGTAGGCTCCGACGCGCATAGCCGTATCGGGCTTCCAAGCCGCAAAGTGCATCAGTCCGTTGTTTTTGTCGTCAATCACTGGAAGTGCGGCACGGCGCTCCGGATTTTGGGCAAGCCACGCGCGCACGGCTTGTGAAATATCCGGCTCCGCGCGGAAAGGCCAATAAAACCCAATGGAGGAAACACGCTCCTTGCCTAACCAATCCAAAACGGCCGCATTGAGTAACGCGCGAAATTCCGGGTGATTTTTCGTTTCGCGCTCCCGACGCGCCAAATACAGTTCCCGAAGTTCATTTTTGCGTGACGCTGTTATCATAGCCGTTGTTTCCGTAACCGTTTTCTCGGATTTATCGCATTTTCCCATGTTCGGCCGATTTGTTCATTTGACCCTTGTCAGTTTGTTCGCTTCCGTTGCGCTTGTGCCAACGACATCGGCCCGAATGCTTGACGAAACACCGGCTCGACTTGAAGCGCTTGCCGTCCGCGCCGCAGAGGCTGAAACGGACGCTCAATTTGAAATCGAATCACAAGAAGCCGAACAAGAGGACGTGCCTTCGCGGCTACTCGGGACAACCACACATCAGGCTTTAATTGCCGACAGCGCTTTTTTATCAGCCCGAAACGCCTACAAAAACAATCACAAAAAAGCGCTTGACGAACTCTCTCAACAAGTCAAAGGATATCCTCTTGCCGGTTACGTTGAGCTCTGGCAACTGCTTTTGCGTACCAAGAATAACCCGAACGACTCGTCCGTTTTGTCGGACATGCGCCGCTTTATTGCCGCGCATGAGGGCGAGTATTTGGGCGAGCGCGCTCGCGGCGAAGCGGCTCGCGTCGCTGCCCTTGCCGGCGACATTGCAACCTTCAATGCCTTCTGGGCCAAACTGACGTGGCAGAAAACCGAGCCGGACTTGCGCTGTTTTCGCGCCTTAATGACGTTAAAACGACAGCCGACAAACGAGGCCCTGGATGCGGCTAAAAAGGAACTTGCGACAACCTCGATGATTCAGGATACCTCGTGCAGGCGACTTGCCGATGAAACGCTGGCTCGCTCGCCGAAATGGGCTTGGAGTTATTTGCTGATTCTTTTACAAAGAAACAGACTCTCGATGGCAACGGATTTTTTATCTTCGCCCTTTGCCAAAACGATTTTGCAGGCCAAAGATCTTGCGCCTGTGCTCTCCAAACCCAAAGTTTGGTATACGAAAAACAAAAAACGCCTAGCTCGGGTTCCGGCCACAAGACTGGCCGTCGCAGCGCTGCGCCTTGCCGCAACGGACACGGATGCGGCGGCTCAAGTCGCATCCGTAGCCGCCAAGCGCCTCGGTCCGATGACGCGAACCCTCGTTTGGGGACGTATCGGCTACCTTGCTGCTTTAAATCACGACCCGAAAGCGCTTAGTTACTACGCTCGGGCGGGCAACACCCTGAAAGACCATCCGCTCCTTATTAATAAAGAGGCTGTCCTTTCCTGGCATGTGCGCGCTGCTTTGCATGTGACCGACTGGCATAAGACCCTCAAAGGCATCGAGGCCATGCCCGCTTCGCTACAAAGCCAACCGGCTTGGCAGTATTGGAAAGCGCGCGCCCTGTCGGCAACCGGGAAAAAGACGGCCGCCAAAAAGCTCTATCAGTCCTTAACGAAAAACAATTTGTTTTACGGACTTTTAGCCTGTGATGCGCTTCATGTGGCGTATCCGGCCGGACAAAAAACATACAGCCCGCCCTTGACCGAAGAAAAGAAAGCCGCCTTTGCCGCCGATGCGTCGCTGCAACGCGCCTTGCGGTTTTATGACTTGAACCTCTTTTACGAAGGCAACCGGGAATGGTCTTGGGCTATGCGAACCATGGGCAAAACCGAGCGTTTGGCGTTGGCCGAGTATGCGTTAGGAATCGGGCTCACTCACCGCGCCATCAATACGTCCGCTACGACAGGAGCGCTCATCCGCAGTCACCTGTATCCGCGAGCGCATGCCGATCAAGTTCGGCAAGCCGCCCAATTATCGGGCCTTCCGGAAGAGTGGCTTTTTGGACTGATTCGTCAGGAATCGCGTTTTATCGCCGGAGCCAAAAGCTCGGTCGGCGCCTTAGGCCTGATGCAAGTGATGCCGCGTACGGCGCGTTGGGTTGCTAAGAAGATTGCTCTTGAAAACTATCGAGACGGTCAATTAACGAGGCTTGATACGAATCTGATGATCGGATCGCAGTATCTGAAACTCATCTATGACAACTTCGAAGGCTCCGTTTCGTTAAGTTGTGCCAGTTATAACGCCGGACCGAGTCGAGCCATCCTGTGGCGTTCGCGTCTGACAAAACCCGTCGACGGTGCCGTCTTTGCCGAAACCATTCCGTTTACGGAAACGCGTGAATACGTCAAACACGTGGCAACGAATACGGCCCAATATATGTACAGCACCGCAGACCAAAAGAGGCTGACGCAAATTCTCGGCAAAATCACGCCCAAACCGCTTTCGGAATCAAAACTTCCTTGACGTTAATCGCCGAAGCATCATCTTTTTTTCTGATTCAAAAACATTTTTTTCGCTGTACACTGCACATCCGATTCGCGGCACGCCTTGCTAAAGAGGCTGTGTACAACCTATCTTTGTTGTCCCTTATTTATTGCAATCGACATGGAAAACTCTGCTAACTGCACTTTGTTACTTGATGAACTCAAACAAAACTGCCACGTTTTGTCCGATTTCATCCCATTTCGAGCCAGCCAGGTTCCGAACAAAACGGCTTTGCGGCAATTTAATCGCGCCGAAGACAAATGGGAGGATTTTTCCTATCTTTGGCTCAAAGACAACATCCATCGCTGGCAAAAGGCCTTGGTTGCCACAGGCTTAAAGCGCGGTGATCGCGTCGGCATCTTGCTCGGTAACTCCGTTAAAGCCGTCCTAATCGATCAGGCCACACTCGCCGATGCCCTAACGCCGGTTCCGATGCATGCCATCGACACCCCTAAGTCCTCTGCCTACCTTTTAAGCGACAGCGGAGCGCGGTGCTTTGTCACCAATAAACTCGACCGCTGGGAGGCCATCGAGAGAACCGGCATCCCTCTTACGGATCTAAAGACCGTTGTTCTCACGGAAGATACGACACCGGAAAAAACCTCGTCTGATATTGAGATTCTCGGTCTTGACGACTGGCTCGCTCGAGGCGATGCCTTGGATAACTCGGTTCTGCCCGAAGGACCGAAGCCGAACGATTTAGCGACCATCGTTTACACGTCGGGCACAACGGGCAACCCCAAAGGGGTCATGCTCTCGCACGCAAACATCGTCTCGAACGTTGTGGATTCGGCCTCGACCATTGCAAACGACGTTTTGCGTCCTGACTTTCAGCTGCTCTCGTTTTTGCCGCTTTCGCACACATTCGAACGGACGGCAGGCTACTACCTGCCGCTCGGACTGGCTCTGACCGTGACGTTCACACGGTCCATTGCCCTTCTCGGCGATGACTTAAAAATCGTGCGTCCGCACATGCTCATCTCCGTGCCGCGCATCTACGAGCGCGTTTATTCGAAGATTTCCGAGACGGTTCGGAAGTCCTCTCCGATTTCTCGCTTCCTTTTTAACGCCTGCATCGAAGCCGGCTGGCGAAATCACTGCCGCGCTAACAAGATGGACGTTCCGTTCTCGTGGGCCGCGCCGTTTGACAGCATCGTCGGTCCCTTGCTACGTAAGAAAATTGCTCCGAAAGTCTTAGGAGCTTTCGGCGGACGCTTGGACCTTGCAATTGCCGGGGGCGCCGCCTTGAGTGCTCCGGTCGCTAAGCTTTTCTGCGGTCTCGGGATGCATATCGTTCAGGGCTACGGCATGACCGAATGCTCTCCGGTGATTTCCGTCAACACGAAGAGCCTGAATGATCCGCGCACGGTCGGCGAACCGATCCCGGAAGTCCAGCTGCGACTCGATCCGGAAACCAAAGAAATTCAAGTTCGGTCCCCGAGCGTCATGCAAGGCTACTGGCATCGCCCCGAAGAAACGGCGCAAATCATCCGCGACGGATGGCTTTGCACGGGAGACGTGGGCGAACTCGACAAAAACAATCAGCTTCGCATTCGCGGTCGGATTAAGGAAATTATCGTCACGAGTACCGGCGAAAAAGTTCCGCCCGTGGATTTGGAAAACGCGCTGGAAAACGATCCCCTGTTCACGCAGGTCTGCGTCATCGGCGAAGACCGGCCTTACATCACGTTCTTGTCCGTCGTGGATGAAAAAGAGTGGGAAGAGCTTGCTAAGCGCTACGACGTCGACCCGAAAGACCCCGAGGCCTACAAGAAACCGGTCGTTCGCGCAGCCATCATGCGTCGGGCTAAAGTGGCCGCTGCCGGATTCCCACACTACGCTTTACCGCGTAACGTGGTGATTTCGCAAGAGCCCTGGTCCGTGGAAAACGGTCTTCTGACGCCGACACTGAAAATTAAGCGCGGCCCCTTGTGTAAGAAATTTGCACAAGAGATCGAGGCCATGTACGCCATCCACAACAAATAGCACCCTCTACAAGCACGCATGGCGTGCATGCACCGTACTTGAGCCGGACTTCGTCCCCAAATCGGACAGGTCCGGCTTTTTGCCTTCGGACTTGCAAACGCAACTCCCTTGTCCTTGAGAGGTTTGCCCTTGAAGGTTATCATGCACAAAACTTCAGGCTCAGCCTGTTTTAAGCCCCTTTTTCTTTGACTTTTTCATCCGCACCCCCGAAAAAACGGGCGCGGCAGACTACGAACACGTAAGAGTTTTATGGCAGGAAATACGTCTCAAACCAGCGTCGGCAAACTTCTTCCCAACTGGGCGATTCGGCTCACCGATCGCGTCATGGATTTTTATATCAATCGCTATCTGACATGCGATCCGGTGATTCTCGATAGGCCGCCTGCCCCGATTGACGGACACAAGTACCTGATGTACATGCATGTGCCGTTTTGTAAAACCTTGTGCTCGTATTGCACATTCCATCGGTTTTTGTTTAAAGAACACACGGCGCGCGCGTATTTCGTGAATCTTCGCAAAGAAATGGAATACGTCAAAGATCTCGGATACGACTTTACGGGTCTTTACGTCGGCGGCGGCACGACAACGATTATCGAAGAAGAGCTCGTCAAGACCTTAGAGCACGCGAAAACACTCTTTCCCGGCATTAAAGAGGTTTCGTGCGAGACCGATCCCTTGCAAATTGCCGACCCCTCTTTCAAGCGCCTGAAGGGTCTCGTGGACCGCATGAGTATCGGCGTGCAAAGTTTCGATGATTCGATTTTGAAGATGACCGAACGGTACGATAAGTTCGGTTCCGGTGCCGTCGTTTACGACCGTCTGGCGCAGGCTCTCGAACTTTTCCCGACGACAAACATCGACATGATTTTCGGTTTTCGCGGACAAAACCTTCAGATGCTGCGCCGAGACATGGAACTGCTGATGCAGTTAAATCCCCGCCAGATTACGACCTACCCGCTCATGGTCACCAGCCAGACCAAAAAGAGCGTCAAAGGGACTATCGCTGCCAAGGGAGACGAACTTGCCGACCAGTATCGCGTGATCATGGAAACGCTCGGCTCAAGATACCGGCAACTGACAAGTTGGACGTTCGGGCGCACGCACGACGAAGGGATTGATGAGTACGTCGTCGATAACGACGAGTATCTCGGTGTCGGCTCCGGAGCATTTAGTTTTTTGAATAACAATCTGTACGTCAATACGTTCAGTCTGCGCCGTTACGGTGAACGCATCGCCGCCGGAAAAACCGGTGTTGAGCGGCAGCGAATCTTTGATAAGCATGCCGTCTTGCAGTACCGCTTGATGCTCGGCGTTTTCTCCGGTCGCCTGTCGCGCAAATATTTCCGCGATGTTTACGGAGTCAATCTGGATACGGCATTATTAAAAGAGATGCTGGCACTACGACTTATCGGCGCCATTGAAGACGACCCGGCAAATAAAGATCACATCATCGTGACGGAAACAGGAAAATTCCTCGGTCTGGTGATGATGAAGGCGTTTTATTCGGGCATGGATAACGTGCGTGCCGAACTGCGTAAGCCACTCCGAGAAATTGATATGTAATAAACCCGAGGAGGTTTCCGATGACTGAATTTCCCGTCAAGATGAATCCGCGTACGGAAACCCCGAAGGGATTGCGCCTTCACATCGGACTGTTCGGCAAACGCAATGCCGGCAAGTCCTCTCTGATGAATGCGCTTCTTAGTCAGGACATCTCGATTGTCAGCCCCGTTGCCGGAACAACGACCGATCCGGTGGAAAAAGCGGCCGAGTTTGCGCCGCTCGGACCGGTTGTTTTCATTGATACGGCAGGGATTGATGACACGGGCTCGCTCGGAGAGCAGCGCACGGAGCGCTCCAAATCGGTCTTTTCCTGGATGGATTTGGCTCTCATTGTCACAACGGCCGATACCTTCGGAGAGGCGGAAGAAGACTTAATTGCCAAGGCGCGCAAACAATCCGTGCCGAGCATTCTGGTCTTTAACAAAATCGACTCGGTCCCGCTCTCCGAATCGCTTCGAGCCCGCGCACAATCCTTCAAAATTGCGTTTTGTGAACTCTCGGCACAAACCCGAGAGGGTGTTGAGGCTTTGCGCGCTCTGATGGTGCGTGTTTTATCGACGCTTCACGAGCCCGATCCGGATTTTCTTTCCGGACTTGTCAAGCCGGGCGATACGGTCGTTCTTGTCACGCCAATCGATACCGGTGCACCGAAAGGGCGTTTAATCTTGCCGCAAGTGCAAGCCGTTCGTTCCGTCTTAGATGCCGATGCCCAATGTGTGGTCGTTCGAGAAAATCGCCTCGCCCAAATCCTTGCTTCTTTAAAGACGCCGCCGGCGTTTGTCATGACCGACAGCCAGGTGGTTCGCAACGCGGTGTCGGTTGTCCCCGAAAACATTCCCGTCACGACGTTTTCCATTGAAATGTCCGTTATGAAGTCGGATTTAACAGCGTTGGCGCGCGGCGCAGCGGCTCTTACGACACTCAAACCCGGCGACCGAGTTATGATTTGTGAAACCTGTTCGCACCATCCGCAACCCGATGACATCGGACGCAAGAAGATTCCGCGCTGGCTCGCGCAAACAATCGGCGGGCCGCTTAAAACCGATGTCGTCGTCGGAAAAGACTTCCCGTCGGATCTAACGCCGTACAAAATCATCATCCAGTGCGGAGGGTGTGTGGTCACACGCCGGCATATGCTTGCGCGACTACGCGCCGCACAAGAACAAAACGTTCCGATGACAAATTACGGAATTGCCATCAGTTTTCTGCAAGGCGTTTTAACGCGCGCTTTAAGTTTGCATCCGCAAGCGCTTGAAGCCTACAACAAGGAAAAAGCTCGCTTACAAGGATTGCTCGCCCCATGACAACGCCCGCCTTAAAAGCCCTGCTCGAAAAGACGGCATTTACCGATAGCGATCTTGCGCTGTTACTGACCTTGCAAGAGCCGACCGAATGCCGAGCGCTTTATGACGAGGCCTACAAAAGGACCGAGGCCGTCCTCGGCAATGCCGTTTATATGCGCGGCTTAATTGAAGTGAGTAACCTATGTGTCTACGACTGCCGATATTGCGGAATCCGTAAGAGCAATCACACGTTGACGCGCTACACGCTTACCAAAGAAGAAATTCTTCAGGCGGCCGAACGGAGTTTTCGTGCCGGCTACTACTCGCTTGCCTTACAAAGCGGAGAACGCGACGATGCGCGGTTTGTCGAGTTCATTGCCGATGTTTTACGCGATTTGCACGCACTGAGCCTTTCCATGGGCATTCAAGACGGGTGCGGATTAACGCTCTCTTTCGGAGAACAATCCTGCGAAACCTACGAGTATTGGGCCAAGGCCTCCGGCAACCGAAATGCACTTCGGTATTTGCTGCGCCTTGAAACGAGTAATCCGAAACTCTTTGAGACAATCCACGGTCACGGACCTCGCCGAAAAACCTTAATCGAACGGTACATGGCTCTATCGGACTTGCGCCGGACGGGCTATCAGGTCGGCACGGGCGTCATGATCGGCATTCCGGGACAAACCGTTGAGGACCTTGTCGCCGATTTACGGGCCTTTGAGCGCATCGATGCCGACATGTTCGGCATGGGGCCGTACATTGAAAGCGAGGGCGGCGATATGCATGCCGACGGCATGATGGAAAAAAAGCAGCTTTTAACGCTGACCCTGAATATGCTGGCCGTCACCCGCTTGATGTTCCCGACTTGCAACATTGCGGCGGCAACGGCACTGGAATCACTTGTGCCCGGCGGACGCGTTCTCGGAATCGGCGCCGGTTGCAATGTCGTGATGCCGAATCTGACCCCGACGCGCGCTCGCGTCAACTATCGACTGTACCGCAAGAAAACCGAAGCAGAACAAGAGCAAATCCCTCTTGCTGTCCTTGAAAAAGACATCGAGAGCACCGGTCGACGCGTGGCCAAGTTCCGTCTCGGGTCCTCGGCACACTTTCGCGCACGCTTTAACCTTGCGGCCGATTAAGGATGCTGTCGGTCACACCGCGAATGTTTCCGAATACGCGGTTAAATCCGTTTTCTTTAGCCCAGCAATCCACCGGTTCACTGCCGTTATAGCCGGTTGTCACCAGGTACACCGGCATCCCTGCGCTTTGTGCGGCCAAGGCATCGTTGGAACTGTCGCCGACCATGACGGCCTCGTTTCGGGGCACGCCGAGTTTGTCGCAAGCAAACCAGAGCATTTCCGGATGGGGTTTTACGGTCGCGGCATCGCCGGCTGCAACCACGCAATCGACGCGCCCGACAAGGTCTTTTTCCCGAACGATGGCCTCGGTCATACTGCGCGGTTTGTTGGTGACAATGGCAACTTTCATCCCGCTTGTCCTCAGTCTGGCAAGGCTCTCGAAAACGTCGGGAAACACGGTGCTGTGCGAACTTCCGCTTCGAACCATGATGTCGCAGTAAACGGAAATCGCCTTATTAATAGCCTCACTACGAACGGCAAGGCGGCTCGCTCGAAACACATTTTCCATGAGGTCGATAACGCCGCGTCCGACCATGGACGAAACCTGACCTGTCGTAAGCGGGGGCTTGTCCAACCCCTTGAGCATTTGGTTTAACCCGTAGGTCAAATCGGGAATCGTATCGATGAGCGTACCATCCAAGTCAAATAAAACCGCTTTGATTTGCATTTGTTTCCTTCGTTTGCACCATTTTGAGCGGCTCAATTCTAAACTTTGCCCCACCGACTTTTTATCCCGGAGACGCCGATGTCTTTTTTAAAGGAATACATTGAAGATCTCAGAGAGCTCGTGAACCTCGATGCCGGAACGGCCAATACGGCCGGCGTGACGCGTGCAGCGCAGATTATGAAAGGCCACTTTGAGTCCATCGGCTTTACGTGTGAACTCGTCGATTTCGGACCGCGTGTCGGCGCCGGGCTTCTGGCGCGTAACAAACCCGATGCCACCCATTACGATGTTCTTTTTAATGCACACCTCGATACGGTCTTTCCGGACGGAACAGCTGCTGCACGCCCCTTTTCCATCGAGGGCTTTTTAGCGCGCGGACCGGGATGCGCTGACTGCAAAGCCGGTGTTCTTTCCATCTTTTATGCTCTGAAGATGGCGCGTCCCGAAGACTTAGAGCGTCTTTCCATTGCCGTTGCCTATAACCCGGATGAGGAAACCGGGTCGCTTTTCTCCGACTCGTGGCTTTCCGCGCTCGGCGAAAAATCCGACTGCGCCCTTGTCTGCGAGGCTGCACGTCCCAACGGAGAACTTGTGCGTGCTCGCAAGGGAATTTCCATCTATACGGTGAAATTTACGGGCCGCGCCGCCCATGCCGGCAACAACCCCCAGGACGGTCGCAGTGCGCTTTTAGCCGCCGCGCGTTTTGTTTTAGAAGCGGACAAACTCAATGACTTTAAAAACGGCTCGACCATTACGGCCGGCATCTTGCACTCAGGGACCGTCAGTAACGT
The DNA here is from genome assembly GCA_900544335.1 of uncultured Sutterella sp. Classification (GTDB taxonomy): domain Bacteria; phylum Pseudomonadota; class Gammaproteobacteria; order Burkholderiales; family Burkholderiaceae_F; genus Duodenibacillus. Next base: position 55,255 of record UQUS01000005.1, on the reverse strand, counting down.
CATTCCGGAAAACGCCTATGTGGAATTCGATACCCGCTACTGGACCAACGAGGAACAACAACGCCAGAAGGCCGCTTTAAAGGAACTTGCCGCTCGTAATTGGGGCGAAGATATCGTCACGACGTTTGAACAAAATACGTTTAAAGCGGCGATGCCCTTTTCCGATGCCACAAAGGCCTTGGTCGAAAAAATGTCCGCCGCAGCCCGGGAGGTGGGCTTTACGGCGGAGTTTGTCGAGGCCGGGGGCGCCTCGGACGGCAACAACTTAGCCTTGATGGGAACCCCCGTTATCGACGGCTGCGGTCCTTCGGGCGGCGGTTACCATACCGACCACGAATACCTGCGCCTCGATACCGTCGAGGAACGTTCTTTAATGCTCAAGAAGTTCCTCGAGTTGCTCTGATTCTTCGGTGCTTTTGCTGCGTTAAAGAACGGCGGCAAAGGCCCTGGCCACGTACGCTACGTTCGACGTATTCAGCCCGCAAATGCAGATACGGCCGTTGCGCACGGCATAGATGCCGAACTCGGTTGCCAGACGGTCCATCTGCTCGGGTGTAAAGCCCGTAAAGGAGAACATTCCGCCCTGACGCGTGACAAAACTAAAGTCGCGTTTGGCTCCGATCTTTTCCGTTTCTTGAACCAATGCGTGCCGCATTGCGCAAATTCTGTCACGCATGGCTGCAAGTTCGACCTCCCAACGCGCGCGCTTTGCCGGATCGGCGAGCACGCCCGCTACGATGCGACTACCGAATGACGGAGGATTGGAGTAGTTCGCACGGGCCAGTGCTTCGATTCGAGTCGTTACTGCATCGGCTTGTTTTTTCGAGCCGGTGACAACCGTCAGAGCCCCGACGCGTTCGCTGTATAGACCGAAACTCTTGGAGTAGGACGTAGCCACAAGGAAATCCAAATCCGACTCGGCAAAAAGACGAATCGCCGCCGCATCTGCATCAAGTCCGTCCCGAAAGCCCTGATAGGCCATATCCAGAAGCGGAACCAATCCGTGTGAACGGCATAACTCAAGTAATTGTGTCCACTGCTCGAGAGTCAAATCGTACCCGGTCGGGTTGTGGCAGCACGAGTGGAAAATCGGCATGGCTCCGGCAGGAAGCTTCGCCACATCCTCGAGCATTCCGGAAAAGTCCACACAAAAATGCGCCGCATCGTAGTAGCGATACTTTTGAACCTGCATTCCGGCAAGACGCATGATGCCGTCGTGGTTACCCCACGTCGGGTCACTCGAGGCCCCGACCGTTGCGCCGCATACGTTACGCATAAAGTCCGCCGCAAGCTTAATGGCTCCCGTTCCACCTAAGGCCTGAATCGTACAGGCGCGTCCCGATTGCACCACCTCGCTTTGCTCGCCGAAAACCATCTTTTGCGTCAGGTCTCGATATGCCGGAAGTCCCCGAATCGGTAGGTACGTATTCGGCAATCCTGCCTCAATCAACGCCTCTTGCTCCTCGCGCACGACATCGAGCACTTTGGGCTTACCCGTTTCGTCCAAATACAGACCGACCCCGAGATTGACTTTCTCGGGACGGGGATCGGCCAGATACTTGGCCGTCACGCCGAGAATGGCATCCGGCGCCGCTGCCTGAACATTTGCAAAGACTTCCGTCATAGGGGCCTCCTGCTCCGTTAATCGAATTTTTGGCCTTGTTCCCGTGTTGTTCTGAACTGGACTTGCGGCCAATGCTTCATCGTTGTCTGAAGGTTATAGATGGACGTAGCCATATAGCAAGTATTGCCTTCGCTATCTTTGGCAAGGCGTGATGCCTGCTCGGTACAAAACTGCTTACGCGTTTCCTCGTTCGGGAAGACAAGCCATCTTGCCGTTGACACGTCTGTTGCCTCATAAATGGCATCGACACGGTACTCGGTTGCCAGTCGTTGCGCCACAATTTCAAATTGTAATGGACCGACGGCTCCGAGCATTAAGTTACCGAATTCGCCCTCAAAAACCTGAATCGCGCCCTCCTCTCCGAGTTCTTTAAGTCCCTGATGAAGTTGCTTCCCCTTCAAGGGATCTTTGGCGCGTGCCGAACGAAAGAGTTCGGGGGCAAAGTACGGAATCCCCGTAAATCCAAGTTTTTCCCCGCAGGTGAGCGTATCGCCGATGTGTAGTTGCCCGTGGTTATAAATCCCGATGATGTCCCCGGCATAGGCGTGTTGCATATGAATGCGCTCATTGGCCATAAACGTCAGCGCATTTTGTATCTTCATTTCCCGCTCAAGACGGACGTGCTCGACTTTCATGCCGGGCTCGTATTTGCCGGAACACACACGCAAGAAGGCAATGCGGTCCCGATGACGCGGGTCCATATTGGCCTGAATCTTAAAGACAAACCCGGTAAAGTCCGCCTCCGTCGGTTCCACGCGACGAGTCCCGGCATCGCGACCGAGCGGAGCAGGCGCCCATTGAACGAGCGCTTCCAACACATCTTTGACGCCGAAATTATTAATTCCGGATCCGAAAAACACCGGGCTTTGCTCGGCATGCAGGAATTTTTCCAAATCAAAGGGTTCGCTCGCGCCCTGAATCAGCTCGACGGCATCACGCACTTGACCGATTTCCATCGGATAGAGTTCGTCAAGTCGCGGGTTGTCGAGCCCTTCGATTAGTTCGGTTTGTCCGCCCAAATGGTCTTGCCCCGGGGCAAACCGCACCAAACGATTCTTAGGAAGCGAAAAAACGCCGCGAAACGTTTTCCCCATACCGATCGGCCAAGTAATCGGAACGCACGAAAGGTGCAGCACGCTTTCGATTTCATCTAATAGGTCAAGGGGATTTCTGACCTCACGGTCCATCTTGTTGATAAACGTGATAATCGGCGTGTTGCGCATACGACAAACATTTAAGAGTTTGATGGTCTGCGCTTCGACACCCTTGGCCGCGTCAATCACCATCACGGCCGAATCGACGGCCGTTAAAACGCGGTAGGTATCTTCGGAAAAGTCTTCATGCCCCGGCGTGTCCAGTAGATTGATGATGTGTCCTTCATACTCGAACTGCATCACCGAGCTTGTCACGGAAATTCCGCGTTGCTGCTCGACTTGCATCCAGTCACTGGTGGCATGGCGGGTGGCTTTGCGCCCCTTGACGGCACCGGCAAGCTGAATCGCCCCTCCGAAAAGAAGCAATTTCTCGGTTAATGTTGTTTTTCCGGCGTCCGGGTGCGAAATAATGGCAAACGTACGACGGCGTCGTACTTCGGATTCAATCAGAGGCAATGGCATTTATCAGTGCGATTAAAAACGTCCCTTTTGCATGTCGGGCATCAGGGACCGTTTCGTTAAACAGATTTCTTTCGGGGTGCAATTTTCCTCCATCGAGCAACATCGCCGCAACGGGAAAGCTGTCTTTTTTCCGAAAAACCACCGTGATTTCTCACGATTTTTTAACTTAACGCAGAAGATTTTCCATTTTTCTCTTTATTTCTCGGAGTGCTGTCAATACAATTGCGCCTCAGTAAGTGGCCCTCGAAAGTGTCGTTCGAGGTGGACTTCTGTCATGGAGAAAAATTATTATGAGTTACTTTCCGCAATGGAAACTCAAAACCGACGGCGTCATCGCTCCTGATGAACGCCTTCCCGCAAATCAAATGGTCGCCTTGGGCTTGCAACACGTCGTTGCGATGTTCGGGTCGACGATTCTTGCCCCCATTTTGATGGGTTTTGATCCGAACGTTGCCGTGTTAATGAGCGGCGTCGGAACGTTGCTGTTCTTCCTAATCGTCGGCGGACACGTCCCGAGTTACCTCGGTTCCTCGTTTGCCTTCATCGGTGTCGTCATCGCGGCCACCGGCTATGTTGCCGGGTCCGGTGCCAATGCCAACATTTCTGTTGCTTTGGGCGGCATCGTCGTATGCGGCATTATTTACGCCATCGTCGGTCTGATTGTGATGGCAACCGGTGTCAGTTGGATTGAAAAAATGATGCCGCCGGTCGTCACGGGTGCGGTTGTAGCCGTCATCGGCTTGAATCTGGCGCCCACAGCCGTGCGCGGATGCGGTAGCGGAACGTTCGAATGCTGCATGGCCCTGTTTACGGTCTTGAGCGTCGGTCTTGTTGCCGTCTACACACGCGGTCTGATGCAAAAACTGCTGATTTTGGTCGGCCTGGCCATTGCTTACATCATCTATGCGATTCTCACGAACGGCATGGGTCTTGGGAAGCCGATTGACTTTTCCATCATTGCCAATGCGGCCTGGCTCGGACTGCCGACGTTTAAGACCCCGGTCTTCCAGTTAAACGCCATCGTCCTCATTGCCCCGGTTGTCATTATTCTGGTTGCCGAAAACCTCGGGCACATCAAGGCGGTGACGGCCATGACCGGTCGGAACCTTGACCCGTACATGGGTCGTGCGTTCTTATCCGACGGTATTGCCACGATCGTCGCCGGCTCTGTGGGCGGCACCGGTGTGACGACCTACGGTGAAAACATCGGTGTAATGGCCGCTAACCGCGTGTACTCGACGCTACTTTTTGTCATCGCGGCCTGCTTTGCCATCCTCTTGGGCTTCTCTCCGAAGTTCGGCGCTCTGATTCAGACGATTCCGCAGCCCGTGCTCGGCGGTTGCTCGGTGGTTGTCTTCGGTTTGATTGCCGTGGCTGGTGCCCGGATTTGGGTTGTCAACCAGGTTGACTTCGGACAGAACCGTAACCTGATCGTAGCGGCTGTCACGATGATTCTCGGCGGCGGAGACTTTACGTTAAATCTCGGCGGCTTCTCTTTGGGCGGCATCGGAACGGCGACATTCGGCGCCATTCTGCTCAATGCCATCATGAGTTATAAGAAAGACTGAGAATCGGTTACTCAAGCGTTGATTGAAAACCTCCGAATCTTACGATTCGGGGGTTTTTTCGCCTTTAAAGCGCATGATCTTAAAGACGTAGATAATCCAGACAGCCCAAAGGCCCATCGTAATGAGCGCCGGACCGACAGACGTATTGTCCGGCATATATTTCTGGAACAAAAAGCCCGCAATCACGGAAATAGCCACGCAACCGAAAAACACATTCACAAGGCGAAGCACGAGGTAGTACCACTTCGGGCGCGAGGGCGTTCCCTCGGCCAGTAATGCGTCCGTTGCTTTTTCCGCGCGTTCCTTTCTAAAACGTTTTTGCTTTCCCATGCCGGAATTCCTATGCGTTAGCGCTCCGCCGTTCGGCAGAACGTGTCTTTGATTTGGTCCAGTAGTTTTCGGTCTTTTTGCGCCCACGCCAGTTGCCGCAATCGGGCAAGTTTTTCCGGCAGGCGCACCGTATCGCTTTCTCGATATGTGAAGGTTACACGAATCGAGTCACAAGAGAGTTTTTCTCCCCGCACAAGATAAAGTGACCCGGCGGTCTGCCCGAAAGGCGCAACCCGTTCAATCATCTCTGCGTTCGGTGTCAACGTGACGGTATCTTCAAACGAAAACGTCTCAAATTCGACTTTGCGATGGATAACGCGCCGAGTGCCGACCGTCTTTTCTTCCAAGATAACAGCACCCTTGAGTGTCTCGATATAGACCTGCGGGCGGTACACGAAATCCTCAAGCCCGCGACAAAAGTCTTCGAGCGTCATGTTCGCTTGCACGGAATGCTCGTACGCTAAAACGTATTCGGACACCGCTCTTAACCCCGCTGTTTTCCGGCCTGTAGATGTCCTTCAAGCCACTGACTGTACCGGCTCATCAGGAAACTGAAGAAAAAGTAGATGGCGGCAACGAAGATATAGCCTTCGCGGAAAAAGTCTCTCCAAACAGCGTCGCCCAGTGCAAGCGACAAGCTCCCCGTCAAATCGTGCATGGAGACAACCGTCACGAGCGACGTATCCATAAACGTCGACAAAAGGCTATTGACAAAGGCCGGAATGACCGCCACAAGCGCCTGCGGCAAAATCACATACAGGTATTTTTGGCAATACGAAAGCGCTAACGAATCGGCCGCAAGAAACTGACCTCGAGCGATGGTCTGCAGACCGCCGCGCACGGTCTCTGCCATATAGGCCGCTTGGAAAAGAATAATGCCGCCGGCAACGCGCCAGAACGGATCAATGCGCACATCGGCCGGCAACCACAGGGGAACGACAAAACTTGCCACAAACAAAACCGTAATGAGCGGCACCCCGCGCACAAGTTCAATGTACCCGATGGAAAGATTACGAATCACCGCCAGACGACTGCGACGCCCCAAAGCCAAGACAATGCCGATCGGGATGGAAACGGTCATCCCTAAAAGCGTCAGGATAACCGTTAAGGGCAGTCCGCCCCAGCTATCCGAATCGATACGAGACAGACCGAAAAGGCCGCCTTGCATCAGTGTGAAAAAGACGAAAAAGGCCGCAATCCACCCAAAGCCGAGCCACTTGGCGCCCGTTCGCGTCCAAAACCTCGGACAGGCCGTCACGATGAGCATGCCGATAATCGAGATAACGGCAACGGCCGGTCTCCACTGCAATTCGTACGGATAGCGCCCGAAAATAATCAAGCGCCACTTTTCGGCCACAAAGCCCCAGCAGGCGCCCGAGGCGGCATAGCAGGCCTTCGGGTCGGGGGTAAAGACAGCCTGAGTGATGCCCCAATTAAAGAGGTAAAACGCCGTGATGCACAGCAAAAACCCGATAATCAGCGTCACGGCCGTGGCAAAGCGCGAGTAAAAGAATCGGTCACGCAGGCTCTTGAGGGTAAACCAAGCAGTCTCGTTTCTCATGGCATCACCGCGGAGCCTGAAGAACGCGAGCATTGAGGGCATTCATGCACACGCTGATAATCAGATTTAAAACCAAATACACGGCCATGATGATGACGATGACCTCAAGGGCCTGACCCGTTGAGTTAATCGACATGTTGCCAACGGCCACCAAGTCCGGATAACCGATGACAACGGCCAGTGACGAATTTTTCGTCAGATTCATGAACTGACTGGCAAGCGGCGGAATGGCCAAACGCATCGATTGCGGGAAAACAATGTAACTGATAACCTGTGTTTTCGTCATGCCGAGCGACAAGGCTCCGTTCCACTGTCCGCGCGGAACAGCCAAAACACCGGCACGCACGATTTCGGCAATCGAGGCGGACGTAAAGAGCGTCAGCCCGAGCCAAAGGGCCAAAAATTCCGGCGAGAGCGCTGCTCCCCCTTCGATGGCAAACCCGTCAATAAAGGGCTTACTCCAACCGCCGACAACGCCGAACCCGATCCATGTACCGACAAAAGCAACTACGGCAGCTCCGAGACCGGAAAGCGACGCCATGAGTTCTGTCATGCGCCTTTGGCAACGATCGCGCACCAAGAGAAAAACCAAGACGGCGATAACTCCCGAAAAAACAAGAGCTAACGTCCCCTCGCGAGGGACCGCCACCTGAAGGCCTGCCTTCGAGAGCAAGGCCCATTGGCCGAAGTGCAATGCCTCCCCTGCCGTCGGCAGTAATTCGGTAATGACCAGATAAATGGCAAAAAGCTGAATAATGAGCGGAATATTGCGGTAGATTTCAACGTGTGCCGTCCCGAGCGCGCGCAAAATCGGGTGCTCGGCCAGACGCATCAGACCGACGAGAACTCCGAGAATCAAGGCGGAAATCACCGAGAAAATCGACACGCGGATGGTATTGACCATGCCGACGACAAACGCATGCCACATGGCATCGGTCGATTGAAAAGCCACAAGGGACTCGCCGATGTCAAAGCCGGCCGAGTTAAAGAGGAACGCAAAGCCGCTGCGAATGTGGCGTGCCGCCAAGTTTTCCGAAACATTCTCGGACAGAATCCAAACGAAAGCCGCGACCACGGCAATGGCCGCGCCTTGGATGAGCCATTCGGAACGACGACGAGCCGCCTCGCGACGTCGCCAGGCTTCGTCTCCGATTACGCGTTCTTCGGTTGGATTTGTCATAGAAAAAAGGACTTGTCTTCTCGCAAAGAGAAGGCATTATAGATTCTCGGTTGCGGTCTCTTTGCTTCGTGCCCTGAAAAGAACACGCCTGCGCAAGCACACAGACCTGCGCAGGCTTAGTGTTTTAACACGCTGCGTTACCGAATCGGCGGCGCATACATCAGACCGCCGTGCGTCCAAAGATTATTGAGCGCGCGCGGCAAATTAAGTGGCGTCTTCGGTCCGAAGTTGGCCGTCCAACTCTCGCCGTAGTTGCCGACTTGCTTGATGATCCGATACGACCAATCCTTATCTAAACCGAGGAGTTTGCCCGTATCGTCTCCGGTTCCGACAAGGCGCATCACTTGCGGGTTCTTGCTCGTGGCACGAGCCTGATCGACATTGGCCTTTGTCAGATTGTTTTCCTCGGCCTCAAGCATCGTGTAAAAAGACCAACGCACGATTTGGAACCATTCGTCATCGCCGCGACGCACGGCCGGACCCAAGGGTTCCTTGGAAATGGTTTCCGGAAGGATGATGTAGTCATCGGGATTACGAGCACGAGTTCTAGCACCGGCCAAATCGCTCATGTCCGTGGTGTAGACCTGGCAACGTCCGGACAAAAAGGCGCCTTGCGTGGCCTCAGTCGTATCGAACATCACCGGCTTGTACTTCATCTTGTTCGCCGTAAAGTAGTCTGCAAGTGCCTGCACGGAACTTGTACCCGATTGCACGCAGATGGTGGCGCCGTTGAGTTTTTTCGCCGTCGTGACTTTCAGACTCTTCGGGACGATAAATCCCTGCCCGTCATAGTAGTTAATTGCAGCGAACACAACGCCCAAACTCGCATCACGCGTCAAAGACCATGTTGTGTTTCGTGCCAAAATATCCACTTCCCCGGACTGCAAGGCTGTAAAGCGTTGCGGAGAAGAAAGCGGGACAAACTTGACTTTGGATGCGTCGCCCAAGACGGCTGCCGCCGCTGCACGGCATGTATCGACATCCAGGCCTGTCCAGCGACCCTGAGAGTCTGCTGCAGAAAAGCCAGGAGCTGCCGTATTCACACCGCAAATCACTTGACCGCGAGCCTTCACCGCATCCAAAACCGGACCGGCCTGCACGTAGCAAGAGGCGCTCGCCAAAACCAAAGCACAGGTAAGAGCACTAAGCTTCACGACAAAATCCTCTAAAAAAGAAAGAAAGAAAACAAGTCACTGATTGTGACAAGGCACAAAGTCTACCGAGGAAAAAACGACGTGTTGTCCGTTTGACGAAAGAACCTTTATTCCTTGCGTTTCATCAAACCGAGCAGGTCTTTTCCGTAGAGGTTTTTCCTAGGTTTTCAGGCTTTCTTGCTCGTCCTCGCTTTTCTTTCCGTCTTTTTACGTTCGGTCTTTTCGCGCGAGGCCTCCCGAGGTTCGAATTCAAATCCGATCTTTCCGGTTTTCTTATCGAGCACGAGGTACGCTTTGAATTTACGATGCGTTCGGTTGCTGACAAATCCCGGCAAGAGGGAACTTTTTCCTTCCGTGAGGATCTTTTTGCATTCCTCCGGCGAAATCGGTTGCTGCAAAATCACGCGTCCGCACCGGAAATCACACGTTTGTTTTCCGAGCGTGTGTTCACAGAAAAAGCTTGTCGCACCCTGCACGACGCGCCCGCCGCACTTAGGACACGTGCCGACAACCGGGAGTCCGGAAATATCCTCCTTTTCTTCGGGCTTTTCTTCCTGCCCGAAATCAAACTCCAATTTTTTCTCCGGTGTCAGCTTTAAAACCGCCGAGAAAGGCCGTCCCATCTTGCTGACAAATCCCGTAAGAGGCCCGACCGAGCCGTCGGCCAGAAGTTTTTCGACCTCTTCAGGTTCGAACGTTCTTCCGCCCGGGTGCTTGGGAAGACTAAAGTCACACATCGGATTCGTGCACGCATACCGCCGATAATTTTCAACGATTTCTCCGCCGCATTTCGGGCAGCGATGCTTTAAGTGTGCCGGGTTTTCCACAGGGACCGTATCGCCTTCGTACTGTTTGGCAGCAGCCACGATATGCGTGGTCATTTCGCGGATTTCCCGCATAAAGTCACTGCGTTGCAACTTGCCTTTTTCAATCTGCGAAAGCTTGTATTCCCACTCGCCGGTTAAGGCCGGATTGGATAAAACACCGATTCCGAGCCCTTCAATCAGCGTAAAGAGCTGCTTGGCCTTGGCGCTCGGAATGAGTTCCCGCCCTTCTCGGCGGATGTACCGTTGCTCAATGAGGTTTTCAATAATGGCTGCACGCGTGGCCGGGGTGCCGAGCCCCTTTTCAGCCATCGCATCACGCAACTCGTCGTCTTTGACGAGTCGCCCAGCACCTTCCATGGCCGAGAGCAGTGTTGCTTCCGTATACCGAGCCGGCGGCTTTGTCTGACAATCCTCGCGTTTGACGGAAATCGTCTTAACAGCACTTTTCCCGTTAAGCGGGCACAACATGGCTTCCGAGCCGAGCTGCGTTTTGCCGTAAACCTCCATCCAGCCGGGCAACACCAAAACCTTGCCTTCGGTCTTAAACGCATCCTGACCGACCGTCGTAATCCGTGTCGTTACATCGTATTCGGCCGCCGGATAGAAAACGGCAATAAAACGTTTTAAAACAAGGTCATAAATCTTCTTTTCCGCCTCAGTTAGAGCTCCGTGCGGGGGCTGAAGCGTCGGGATGATGGCAAAGTGGTCACTGATCTTGGCATTATCGAAAATGCGCTTTGTCGGATGTACCCACTTTTGCGCGACCACTCGGTCGGCAAACGAACCGACGTCTTTGTTCCCTGACAGCATCTGAAGGGTTTTGTACACGGTCTTAACGTAGTCTTCGGGCAGCACACGCGAATCCGTTCTCGGATACGTCAATGCCTTGTGCTTTTCGTAAAGAGCCTGAGCAATCGAAAGCGTTGTTTTGGCCGAAAAACCGTATCGATTATTGGCCTCGCGCTGCAAACTCGTTAGGTCATAAAGTTGCGCGCACAAACTGGTCGTTCGCTTGCTCGTTTCGGTGACCGTCCCGCTTTTCCCCTGAACTCGCGCACAAATCGCATCGGCTTTTTTGCAGTCGAAAATGCGCTCGGCCTTCAGTTCCGGCTTTTTCGCATCCCGCGAAAAATTCGGGTCGAACCAGCGCCCGGTGTAGGTCGCGTCATCGAGAGAAAACTCCGCTTCGACTTCCCAATACGGCTGCGTTTTAAAGTTCTTAATCTCGTTTTCGCGCCGCACGACAATAGCGAGCGTCGGCGTCTGAACGCGTCCGACCGTCGTTAAAAAGAACCCACCGTCCAGGCTATTAAAGGCCGTCATGGCCCGGGTCCCGTTAATGCCGACCAGCCAGTCGGCCTCCGAGCGAGACCGCGCCGCATCCGCCAGTTTTGTCATCTCGGCATCGCTTCTCAGATGCGAAAAGGCCTCTTTAATAGCCCCCGGCGTCATCGATTGCAACCAAAGCCGCTCAATCTTTTTCTTCGATTTTGCGGCCTGCATGATGTAGCGGAAAATCAGTTCCCCTTCGCGCCCGGCATCGCATGCGTTAATGACGGTGTCGACATCGGGTCGCCGAAGCAACCGAGCCAGGCTCTTTAATTTTTCACCGGACTTGGCAATGGGCTTTAAATCAAATGTGGGCGGCAAGACCGGCAGGTGACCGAAGGTCCACTTTCCGCGCTTAACTTCATACTTTTCCGGGCAAGATAGCTCCAGAAGGTGTCCCAAGGCATTGGCAACAATCCAGTCGCCTCCCTCGTAGTAATCCCCCTTCTTTTTCATTCCGCCCAAAACGCGGGCAATATCGGTCGCCACCGAAGGTTTTTCGGCAATAATCAACTTGGTCATGATTCCTCTCCGAACGCCTCGGGCATCTGACGGTTTTCATCCGGATTGTCGGCGCTCTCCTTTTTTATAGAATAGTCAGAGTTTTCGGGAAAAGAGAAGGTTAATCCGCATTCTTTCTTTTCATTCGTTGTTTTTTAAAGGAAAATTCCTACTCCCGTTTCCTTAGCGGAGTGACGACCCTCGACTCTCCGCCTCTTGATGCACCGTAAGGGAAAGGGAGAATCGTTACAATGTGGTCTTTTCCGGGAGTAAATCCCGTATCTTGGAGATAACGCCGTGGCTCTCTTGCCGATTGTTCAATACCCTGCCGAAATCCTTGCCCGGTCCTCTCAGGTCGTGACCGCCTTTGATGAGGATTTGCGCCGTCTGGCAGCCGACATGGCAGAAACGATGTACGCGGCTCCGGGCATCGGACTTGCGGCACCTCAAGTCGGAAAAAGCATCCGTCTGGTTGTCATTGATATTTCCGATGAAAAAAACCAACTTCTGGCCCTTGTCAATCCGACGGTTACTGCGTTAACCGATACGCTTGTCGAAGGGGAAGAAGGGTGTCTGTCACTTCCGGACTTAACGGAAAGAATTAAACGCCCGTCCAAAGTGCACGTCGATGCCTTTGATTTACAAGGAAATCCGATCTCCATGGACTGCGAAGGGCTTTTGGCCGTGTGTGTTCAGCACGAGGTCGATCACTTAAACGGCCACGTGTTTATCGACCATCTGAGTCTCTTGAAGAAAAATCGGGCAATTGAAAAGCTGGCCAAACTGCGTCGAGAAAAGGCCCGCGAAAAAAAGCACCGCGCCAACTAACGCAAAACCCCGCTATAGCAGTGCTTGGCCAGTGCCAGGCCGATTGTCTGGATAAAACACTCCGGTAGGTCGTGTCCCATACCGGCAATACGCAGCAATTTCGCCCCTTCGATGCACTCAGCCAGTTCCTGTCCTGCCCGCACGGGCAAAAGGGGATCGGCTTGACCGTGAATCACAAGCGTCGGAACCACCAATTGACGCAATTTACTGCGGCGATCTCCGCCGGCTAATACGGCCATCAATTGGCGCCGTACGGACTGCTGCGTGACGTTTCCGTCCTTAAGTACCTGCATGTAGCGAGCCAATTCGACATCGCTATAGTGCGCCCCTGGGCTTCCGATTGTTTTCAGTAGTTGTGTCAACCGTTTGTAGCGTATCTGACTGTCGTCCGTTTCGGCGCAGTTTTTAAGAATGCTTCGGACAGCTCGAAACTGTCCGAAACCGGTTCGCGGATTTCCCGTTGCCGTTGAAATACAGGAAAGGGAAACGGTTCTGTGCGGCGCACGAATGGCAAATGCCTGCGCAATCATGCCTCCCAAAGAGACTCCGGCGATATGAACCCGTTCGAGTTTTTGCTCATTAAGGAACGCTTCGACATCGATGGCCATATCTTCAATCGAGTACGGCGCTTTAACCGCCCCACCGCATAGGTACCAGGCAACCGAGCGCACTAAAGACCCGAAAGAGACCGTCTCCGAGCAAAAATCACTTTGACCGCAATCTCGGTTATCCGGCGTGATGACGTGTAGTCCCTGCTGCACGAGCAGGCGAATCAGCGATTCGGGCCAGGCACCCGAAGGCATCCCGAGCCCCATCAAAAGAACAAGTGTTGGTAGGGTTCTGTCCCCGTACTCTTTGAAAGCCAACCGACAAATACGATGCATCTAAAAACCTTTGCTCTTTCCTTCAGTCCGCATCCGTGTGCACCCCGATGCATTCGGGGTGTTTCCAGATTGCGACTCCGAGTCGGGACGTCTGAACCCGGTTGCTAAAATGCCTTCTGCTCTTATTATATTGGTAGCAGAGGTCTTTTTATGCGCATCATTTTCGCCGGAACCCCGGATTTCGCTGCTGCGGCCCTTCGCGCTTTAATTGAAGCCGGACACGACATTGCTCTCGTTTTAACCCAGCCTGACAGACCGAGCGGACGCGGCATGAAACTAAAGGCCTCGCCTGTAAAAGACGTTGCTCTCAAGCACGGTCTGGAAGTAATCACGCCCGAGACCCTTTCCGTTCGCAAGGACCCCTTCGGTGCCGAAAAGTCCTTGCAACAGTTGCAAAGCGCTGAGGCCGATGTCCTCGTCGTTGCCGCCTACGGGCTGATTTTGCCCGAAAAAGCTCTGACGGCCACCCGCGGAATCGGAGAAAATCACTTCCTGACAGCCGTTAACATTCACGCCTCTCTCCTGCCGCGCTGGCGCGGGGCGGCTCCGATACAACGCGCCATTGAGGCCGGAGACACGCAAACCGGCATTTCCATCATGAAAATGGAAAAAGGCCTGGATACGGGCCCGGTTTTGCTGGTCAAATCCGTTCCGATTACATCGACCGATACGGCGGCAACTCTCACGGAAAAACTCACCGAGCTCGGCGCTCAAGCCATTGTTCAAGCCCTAGAGAATGCCGAGTCCCTTAAAGCCGTCCCGCAAGACGATACGAAAGCAACCTACGCCCAAAAGTTACTGAAAACGGAATCCGATATCGATTGGAATACATCCGTTACTACCCTTAATCGCCGTTGCCGTGCCTTTTTCCCGTTCCCGGGCCTTAAGACAACGGCTCGCGGTGAGACCGTGAAGATTTGGGCCTTGCGTCCGACAGAAGGAAACGGCACCCCGGGTCAGGTGCTTTGCGCCAAAAAACGCCTGGTTGTGGCCTGCGCCGACGGCGCCGTGGAGTGCTTGCGCCTGCAAAAAGCCGGCAAGCCCGTCATGGACGTTGCTGCCTTTTTGCAGTCTTTCTCCTTGCAGGAAGGAGACGTTTTGAAATGACCGTTCCCTTCGGGCGCCTGCTCGGTCCGGCCCTAGAGGCCCTGACGCTATTTGAGTCCGGAAAAACCCTTGATGCGGCAGTCGGCGCTTCTTTAACAGACAGTCGCATGCGCCCGGCTTTGCAGGCTGTTTTATACGACTTGACGCGCCGATATTTTCTTTGTGACTGCCTTGTTCAGTTTCTGAGTGCACGCCCCCCGACCGACAACGTGCGCCGCATTTTGATGCTGGCACTCAGTGAGCTCCTGCTTTACCCGACCAAACGCTTTGCCCTAGTCAACGAAACGGTCAATTTCGCTAAGGCTAACCGAAAAACATCTGCCGCCTCGGGTTTTGTCAATGCTTGCTTAAGACGCTTTTGCCGAGAAAGCGACGCGCTTGTTGCCGAAGCCATGAAAAACGACATCGTCCGACTCAATGCCCCGGAATGGCTCTTAAAAAAATTCTCTCAAGATTTGGGTCGAACTGATGCCGAGGCGCTCTTAAAACTCGCGCAAATTCCGCCGCGACTGGTTTTGCGTGTCAATCGACGAAAAACGACGCCGCTAGCTTGGTGCAATCTCGCTCAAGAAAAAGGGCTTACGGCATTGGCCCTTGGGCAAGACGGCGTTGTTGTCGATCCGCCCTGTGGTGTGGAGGAGATTCCGGGCTTTAACGAGGGACTTGTCAGCGTACAAGATGCCGGGGCACAACTCGCCGCCAGATGGCTTGCTCCGCAAGACAAAGAAAGCATTCTCGATGCTTGTGCCGCCCCGGGCGGGAAAACTTGCCACATTTTGGAACTTGCGGATGCCGACGTTTTAGCCTTGGAAATCAGTCCGGAGCGAGCCGAACGCATTCGGGAGAACTTAAAGCGGCTCAATTTGAAGGCGCGTGTTGTGCAAGCCGATGCGGCCGATACGGCCTCTTGGGCCGGTCCCGACAGTCGTTTTGACGCCGTTTTGCTCGATGCCCCCTGCACGGCAAGCGGTATCTTGCGCCGCCATCCCGACGTTGCCTTCTTACGGCAATCAAGTGACATTGTTGCGCTTGCAAAACAACAAAAGATACTTCTCGATGCACTTTGGCCACGGGTAAAGTTTGGAGGAAGGCTTTTGTATGTCGTATGCTCAGTTTTTAAGGAAGAAGGTCCGATGCAAATCGCCGACTTCCTTAAGCGGCATAAAGACGCTCGTGCCGTCCCCCTTGCCGACGGCCTACCGGCGACACTGACGGTGTTGCCGCGTGATTCGGACACCGAGGACGCACTCGGCCTGGCCCGTATCCGAGATGGTTTCTTTTATGCTTTATTAACAAAAGGGTAGCCTGAATATGGTCTCGCGACGACTGTTGTGCGCATCGCTCGCTGCCGCGCTTTTTGCGCCGGCAGCTTCCAAGCTCGTGCGCGCCGGCTCGTCCGATGTTCAACTCATGCGAGCGCAACTGATGCGCGTAACCGACGGGGCCTTCCCGGGTCTCCAGTTGAGCGTTAACTGGGAATTTGACCTGTCGCCGGTTCTAACCGACTGCTTAAGACGCGGAATTGCGCTGTACTTTGCCTACGAATTCCGGCTCATGGAACCGAGAACGCTCTGGTTT
The DNA here is from genome assembly GCA_900544335.1 of uncultured Sutterella sp. GTDB lineage: Bacteria > Pseudomonadota > Gammaproteobacteria > Burkholderiales > Burkholderiaceae_F > Duodenibacillus. The sequence goes on along the minus strand of UQUS01000005.1, from coordinate 39,168 downwards.
GATAAGACCCTTGTGACCTCTACCCTACTGCAACGCCTCAGTTACAGTCCCTTATCGCGTCAATTGCGTCTGTCGCGCGACGGTCTTGTTCAATCCTTCGATACGTTAGACCAAGCGCTTTTGCTTTTGAAAAACGTTCGCGGCTGGGTTGTAGCCGACACGGATGCCATCCGTAACCACGCAGATGTCCTGGCACAAACCCGAATGCGACTTGACCTGTCGCGCCTACCCAAGCCCCTGCAAGTGACAATCGGCGGCAACACGGATTGGGCCCTTGAAAGCGACTGGCAAAACATCGTCCTGACAAAGGCCCTCGATACCAACTAGAGAGGCACGTTATGCAACGCTGGCTACGCATTGGATTCTTCAGCATCGTTGCGGCCGGCGTTTTTTTGCTCATTTATGCGGTGGCCGGCGGTGCGGCCTCAACGCGACTCGGGCGCTTTTTCCCCACACTCATTGCCGTCAATGTCCTGACGACCCTGATTCTTCTGATTATCGTTTTACGCCTGAGTTTTCAGCTTTATCTCAATTGGCGTCATAACGATTTCGGATCTCGCATGACGGCGCGTCTTGCGCTGACGATTGCCGCCATCGCGTTTGTTCCCTGCATGCTGCTTTATTTGGTCTCAGCCCAGTTTATCGGTCGATCGATTGATTCCTGGTTCGATGCGCGCATTGAACGGGCTCTAGAAGAAGGTATCACGCTTTCCAGTGACATTTTGGAAAACGAGCGCGGCAGGCTCCTTTTCTTTGCCCGCCGAGCCGCCTTAAGTCTTTCGGAATTGCCGGAAAAACAATGGGATGCCGGCATCGAAAAGTTGCGCGAAGATTTCGAATCGGAAGTTGCCCTGATTTTCCAACCCCAGGGGAACATCTCGCACTCCTCGATTGCGCCGGACTCCCAAGTTAAAGTCGATATTCCTCTTGTGACCGATATGGTCGATTCGCTGGAGAAAAAAGGCTTTTCTCTTCTTGAAGGCGAATCCTCCACACCCGACGACCCGATGCGCATTCGGACACTTGTCCCGATTTATCCGGACCGCACGTTGGAAAATAACTGTTTTTTGCAGTTTTCCAATACCGTTCCGTTTAAATTTGCTCAAGGAGCCCGGGGCCTTGTCGAGGGCTTTCGCGATTATCAAGAACTGACGCTCACGCGCGCGTCGCTACAGACCATTTACCGCGTCACGCTGACCTTGACGATGCTCCTGACGCTTTTGGCGGCCATTGCCATGGCGCTTTGGTTTGCCCGAACAATGACAGAACCGGTCTTGCAGCTGGCCGTCGGGACGAAAAAGGTCGCTAACGGCAATCTCGTTCCGATTCGTGAGCTTTTGGGTAACGACGAGATGAACGAACTCACCCAATCGTTTAACTCCATGGTTTCCCAAATTGCCGAAGCGCAAAAAAATGCCGAAAAACAAAGGCTTGCCACCGAGCGCTCGCGCGCCTACCTCGCGAGCGTTCTGTCGAACATTTCCGCCGGCGTTTTACTTTTGGACTCCTCGCTTGCCGTGCTGCTTGCCAATACGGCCGCTAACGTTATCCTAGCTCCCTCCCGCGTTAACCCGGGAGATAACCTCGCGAGTGTCGAACCGCGTCTTGCCGCTGCCCTTGCCGATCAAATTCGTATCGCCGACACCGGAAGTTTTCATCTGGACTTCGAACTCTCTCGCGCCCCCGATCCGGATGTCTCGCTTTTTATCCGCGGCTCGCGTTTGGAACTTGAAGGCGCCGTCGGCTGGGTTGTCGCTTTTGACAACGTCTCGGCCTTAATCGATGCTCAAAAGGCGCAAGCCTGGAACGAAGTGGCTCGCCGCTTGGCGCACGAAATCAAAAACCCCTTAACTCCGATTCGCTTGGCTGCCGAACGTCTTTCGATGAAACTGGAAAAGAAACTTGACCCGGCCGATGCCGCCCTTTTAAGTCGAGCGACATCCACGATTATCGATCAGGTCGATACGATGAAAAAGATGGTCAACGACTTCCGCGACTTTGCCAAGCTGCCGCCCCCGAGCTTAAAGGCCGTTGATTTAAATGCCTTAATTGAGGACATGATTACGTTTTATCACTCGGGAGGCATTCGGATTTTGCGGGAATTGGAAAGTCCGCTACTGACCGTTTCGGTTGATGCGGCCCAGATTCGGCAAGTGCTTTTTAATCTGCTCGGAAATTCCATCGAAGCCTGTGCCGACGTTAAAAATCCGAAAATTTGTATCCGCACGGAGCCAGTTTCTTCCGAAGGTAGCCCCTCGGCCGTGCGCATGACCATCGAGGATAACGGTCCGGGGTTCCAACCGAGTGTCCTGGCAAGAGCTTTTGAGCCGTATATCACGACAAAAGCCACGGGAACTGGCTTGGGGTTGCCGATGGTCAAAAAGATTTTGGATGAGCACAAAGCCAAAATCTCGATTGAAAACAAACTGGCAGACGATAAAACCGTCTTGGGCGCACGCGTGACAATCGTCTTTCCCGTTGCCGTCTAGCCTCTCCGGCCGGCTTGTCCTTAAGGGAAAAACCCGAAGAGGCCTAAAAAGAATCGCCCCCCGCGCTTTTGTGTATTGCCTGATTTTTCAAATGCGGATATTATTTGCAACGGTTAACGCAATAAAAAAAGGAAAACAAGGGCGTAGGCGGCACTTGTTTCTTTTAGTGTCGTTTGTTTTCGCCGCTTTTTTCAATCGTATTTTTTCGCAACGAGTATTGCGCTATGGCAAGCATTCTGATTGTTGATGATGAAATAGGCATTCGCGATCTTCTCTCGGAGATTCTCTCGGATGAGGGCTACACCGTCGAAGAAGCGGAAAATGCCGAGGTCGCTCGTCAAAAAGTAGCGCAAACGAAGTTCGATTTGATTCTTTTGGACATTTGGATGCCTGACATGGATGGTGTTTCCCTTCTCAAAGAATGGAAAGCCGACAAAGACTTTGAAAGTCAGGTCATCATGATGAGCGGTCATGCCACGATTGAAACCGCCGTCGAGGCGACCAAATTCGGTTCCTTGTCTTTCTTGGAAAAACCGATTTCGATGCAAAAACTCCTGCAGGCCGTGCGTCACGGCATTGAGGTGAAAAACCGCATCACGGCTTTTGCCAAGTACCGTGTAGACAATGATTTACCGCCGATTGTCTCTGCAGCACCCAAACCCAAAGTTCCCGTCGAACTTCCGAAATTTAATATTCCGGGCACCGATATCGTGATTGATTTCAATGCCTCGCTGCGGGAAGTGCGCGAAGCCACGGAGCGCGCCTATTTCAAGAAACTCATCGAGTACGAGGATTATCAAATTACACGTGTGGCACGCCATGCCGGTCTCGAGCGAACGCACCTGTACCGCAAACTCAAGGCGCTTCACATGGATATTCCCCGTCCCTCGAACGCAGCCAAAGCAACACACGACAAGTAGTTTTTCCGAGCCATGCGCGTACTGATTCTCGGAGCCGGACACACGGGAGACGCCGTCGCACAAGCGTTGGTCGGTGAATCCAACGACATTACGGTCGTCGATATCGAACAGAGCCGGGTCCTACAACTACAACGCCATTTCGATTTGCGCGGGATTGTCGGTGATGCGGCAAGCCCGGCGGTTTTGCGAGAAGCCGGCATTGAAGATGCCGACATCGTCATTGCCGTCACCGCGAGCGATGAAACCAACCTCGTGGCTTGTCTGCTTGCAAGTGAACTGTTTAACGTTCCGACACGCATTGCCCGAGTCCGTCGCAATGAGTTAAGTAACTACCCGGACCTGCTCGGAGACGCCGGCTTTCACATCACAAGCACCATCTGGCCCGAGAAAGCCCTAACCGATGCCCTGCTTCGCTTAATCGAATTCCCGCAGGCCCTGCAAGTGATTGATTTGGCACAGGGCACGTTGTACCTCATGACCATCGATGTCGGGCAGGAAAGCCCGTGTATCGGTCAGACGGGCGAGCAGTTGCGCCCTGTTTTAGACGAGCATAAGGCGGCCTTTGTGGCGGCATTTCACGAAAACAAGGTCCTTGCCCCCGATGCGACGCTTGCCGCCGGCGACGACGTTTTAGTTCTCGTGAACCACGAAGCGGCCGATTCGCTGATTTCCTACATACACCCGAAAGAAAACCGCAATAAAAACCTTGTCATCGCCGGGGATGCCGACATGGCGCTTCGGATTGTCGCCGGGCTTAAAAATCGCAACGCCTACAACATTAAGATCCTCGAGCAAGACGAACAGAAGGCCCGGGATATTGCCGAGCAACTTCCCGAGCAAATTCTTTTGGTCAAGGGCTCGTACCTACAACAAGAAGATCTTACGAATGTCGATATCGACACCTGCGACCTATTTATCAGCTTAAGTAAACACGATGACGGCAATATCATGAGCGCGCTTTTGGCAAAACGCCTCGGAGCAAAACGCTCGATTGCACTCGTGGACAATCAGACCTTTGCCGATTTGGTTCGAGATACGAGTATTGACATCATCATCTCCAAAACTCGCGTCACGTTAAGCGAGCTGATGCAGTACGTGCGTCGCGGCGATGTCGTGGCCGTGCACGGCGTACACGATGCCGCCTCCGAAGTGCTTGAAATTATTGCCCACGGCACACCCGGATCCTCTCGGGTTATCGGACAACCCATCAGCTCGATTACACTTCCCAAGGGCTCGAGTGTCTGCGCCCTTGTGCGCGGTACGGACTTTTTGGCCGCTTCACCCGATCTTGTCATCGAGCCCGAAGATCGCGTGATTGTTTTTTCCGCCGACAAACACTTGATGTCTAAGATCGAAGCCCTGTTTGCCGTTGATGTCGGATTCTTCTGATTGCGCCGATGCTCGCAAGACTACGTTATTTACTGTTCCCGGTTCTCAATATCATCGGAACCGTTTTGTTGATTTTTTCCGGCATTCACTTGCTCGGACTTGCCGTTTCGGCCTTTTTTGAGGACGGAGCTGCGTACGGCTTTTTCTTCGGCGCCGCCCTAACGGCCTGCGGCGCACTGGCCCTGATTGCCGTAACGCGACACGACAAACGCGACCTACTGCCGCGCGACGGTTTTTTGCTTGCCACGCTTCTTTGGTCCGTTTTGCCGGTTTTCGCCGCTCTCCCAATCATGACTTTGCCGAACGTTTCGTTTTCGCAAGCCTACTTTGAGGCCATGAGCGGCATTACGACGACCTGCGCGACGGCCTTTTCCGTCGAAAACCTCCCGGAGTCGATTAATTTTTGGCGGTGTCTTTTAAGTTGGCTCGGCGGTATGGGAATCCTCGTTTTAGCGATTGCTCTGCTACCTCTTATGGGAGTCGGCGGCTCTCAACTCTTTCGCTTCGTGAACCTATGTCAGGCTGCCCCTTCTATTTCCCCGCTTTTCGGAATCGGAACGAACAAGTCGTCCGTAACCAATGCCGAAATCGGCTCGACTATTGAAGCCACGAAACTGACCCCGCGCATTGCGAGCACGGCCAAGGGGCTCTGGTGGATTTATATGGGGCTGAGCCTTGCGTGCTTTGTCGGCTACAAGTTAGCTGGCATGTCCGGGTTCGACGCGCTGGTGCACGCCTTTTCCACCGTCAGTCTCGGCGGCTTTTCTTCGCACGATGCCAGCTTTGCCTTCTGGTCCGACAACACGATTAACCTAGTTTGCATTCTCTTTATGCTCATTAGCGGCATGAGCTTTTCGCTGCATTTTCTGGTTTGGAAAAAACGATCTCCTCTCCTTTACTTGCAAGATCCGGAAGCCCGTGCCTGGCTTTTTGTACTCGCCTCAGGTGTGCTTGTCGTCTTTGCCGTTTTGATGCTGAACGCTATGTACGACTCGACAAGCGAAACGTTCCTTTATGCGCTCTTTAACGTCGTAAGCATCGCCTCGACCACCGGATTTGCCAGTACCGACTACAGCCACTGGCCCGTGACGGCCAGCGTCATCATGCTGTGCTTAGCGGCCTTTTCCACGTGTTCGGGAAGCGTCGGCGGCGGCATTAAGATGCTTCGTGCACTGATTCTTACCAAACAACTTTCCCGAGGGTTTTTACAAACCCTTCACCCGAAAGCCGTGATTCCACTACGCATCAATCGCGTCACGATTCCCGACCCGATTGTTTTTATGGTTTTAAACTTTATTGTTTTATGGGTAGCCGCCCTGCTGACGGCAAGCGTGCTGTTGGTGGCCTCGGGACTGGATGTGGCCTCGGCCTTTTCAGCGGTCTTTGCTTGCCTAACGAATACGGGTCCGGGACTGGAAAAAGTCGGTCCGTCCGTCAACTACGGGACGCTCTCGGCTTTTCAACTCTGGCTTTGCACCTTTTGTATGCTGATCGGTCGACTGGAAATCGTCACGGTCTTCGTTTTATTTACCCGGGACTTCTGGCGCGTTTAATCCGTCGCTACGGGATGCCCCACATCACGGGAACACGCTTGGCAATCGCTGCCCGTAGCATCTCGCGCAGCGGCACGGTCCGCATTCCGAAACTCACGAAGTCCTCGCGTTGCCGGCGCCTTTGCTCTTCATCCTCTGTCGGATAGCCTCGTCCGCACGCTTCTTTTTCTCGAAGCGTAGCCTCCTCAGTCGCGAGCATCTTTTTTTCTCGTGCGACTTCTTGCTCCAATGTCTCGAGAATCTGCGGTAACTCATCGACCGTCCAGCTTCCGCTCTGGGAAAAAGAACGCCCGAGAACTTTGCAAATTTCCTGAAACGTTGCCGGGAGCAGGAAAAATCCGCCCGCGGCTTTCGATCGAAACTCTAATAACGCCATTGTGGCAACCTTACAACGTCAGTTTGAAAAATTACGCTTTTCGCAGGTTTTGTAAATAAGCTCAGATGTTGCTAAAAGAAAGCACGTTGTCGCTTATTTCTATCTGTTGCTGCATTTTAGTCTATCTTGAGCCTCTTTGGCCTATTTATGGGCGCCGATACAATTGGCTTCTCAGCGTTACCTAAGGGCCCCTTGTGTCTACTTCTATCCTGATTATTGCGCATGCGCCTCTTGCCTCCGCTTTCAAGGAGTGCGCGTCTCATGTGTACGGCTACGATCCGCACAGCCTCGATAGTCTCATTGCGGTGGATGTATCCGCCGATGCAGACCCGGCTGCCGTTGCCGATTCGGTTAGCGCAAAGTTGGCCTCCGACCGCCCGGAAAGAAACACCACCCTGATTCTGACCGATGTCATCGGAGCTTCGCCGGCCAATATCGCCGAAAAGCTCCTGCGTCATGCCGATACCGTCCTTATCACCGGAGTGAATTTGCCGATGGTTTTAACGGCTGTATGCCACCGACACAAAGCGTTCGATCAGCTCTGCGCCCTGGTTAAAGAAGCGGGCTCGTTCGGTATCACCGTCCGCAGAGCCGGCTAAGTCATCCGATTCGACATTGCGCCAACCGGTTTCTTTCCTTTTTCGTCCTGGTTTTTTTCTTTCAACCCGCTTGCCAAACAAGCAGGAAGCACTAGTATTGCGGTATGCTTAAACGAAAACGCTTTGCGGCGCTTAAAAGATGCTTGTTAAAACCGTTACCGTACAGAATCAACTCGGCATTCACGCCCGCCCGGCCGCACTTTTAACAAAAACGGCCAATCTTTTTGAGTGCGCCATCCGCATCAAAAAAGGCACGAAATGTGCCGACGCCAAATCCATTCTTGCCGTCATGACCCTCGGAGCCAAGCACAACGACGTGCTTCGACTTGAGTTCGAAGGAATCAATGAAATCGCCGCCTGCGATGCCATCACGGCTTTGTTTGAATCGCGTTTCGGAGAGGAGGAATAGTCTATGGCCGATGACAACTCCAAACAGACATCCGCTGTCACGGAACAAGTTCCGGAAAAAGTCGTTCCCACCGCGCCGACAACGCCCGCTCCGAGCGTAGCCCCTGCGAAACCGGAACCGACAAAATCCGAAGACGCCCAGCAAGAGACGGCGGCAAAGCCCGCAGACAAAGCGCCGGCTCCGGCAGAGCCTGTCCCCGAAACCGCGCCGCTTTCTAAAACCATCAAGGGATTGCGCGTCTTTCCGGGCGTTGCGCTCGGGAAAGCTCAAAAATGCTCTTCGGGGAGCTTGAGCATTCCTCACTTTGCCATTGACAAACCGAAGGTGCGTTCCGAATCCTTGCGTCTTCGCGGTGCGTTTTCCGCCGTCACGCAAGAGTTGGAAAATCTCGTTGAAAACCCGACGGAAGGCGCTCCGGCTGAGGCCACGGCATTTTTGGAAATGCATCTGCAGATTCTGTGCGATGAGTCACTGATTACCAGCACGCAAGACATCATCGGCGAAAGACTCGTCAATGCGGAATGGGCTTTGGAATTAAAACTCGAAGAATTGCGCAAGACCTTTAGCGAGATTGACGACGAGTACCTAGCAGAACGCATTGACGATATCAGTGATGTGTTCGATCGGATTCAACGCGTTCTGACGGGACGCCGACAATTGAGTGACGACGTCGAGCTTTCCATCGGCGCCGACAGCATTGTTCTTTTTGCCGAAAAACTCAGCCCGGCCGACATCGTGGTTCTCAAACGTCGCTACGACGAGGAGTTCTCCGGTCTGGTTCTCGAGGCCGATTCGGCCACGTCACACACGGCCATTTTGGCCCGCTCCCTGGAAATTCCGGTGATTGTCGGTGCCACAGGCGCCATGCAGCAAGTCGAGACCGATAATCCCGTTTTGCTCGATGCGACACACGGAATCGTGACGCTCTTTCCCGACAAAGAGGCCGTTGAAAAGGTCGGGAAACGTCTGCGCGATGAGAAAAAAACGCGCTCTCGCCTTAAAAAGTTGCGCCAAACGGAATCGAAGACCGTTGACGGCGTTGCCGTTCATTTGTTCTCGAATGTGGCACTTCCGGAAGACTCCAACGATGCGGTCTACGCTGGAGCTGAAGGAATCGGACTGTTTCGCAGCGAATTTCTCTTTATGAATCGCAAGATGCTTCCGACAGAAGAAGAACAGGTCGAAGCGTACCGGCGCGTCATTCGCCCCATGAAGAACAAACGCGTCACGCTACGCACGATGGATTTGGGCGATGACAAGGTGCTCGAAGTGACGGCGAGCGAAGACTTAAACTTAAGTAGTGCCGAAGAGTTGGCGCTTTCCCTCGGAAAACGAGGCTTAGGCTTTTTCCAAGCCCATCCGGATATTTTCGACACCCAGTTACGTGCCATGCTGCGAGCCGCCGTCGGCTCGGATGCGCGCATTATGTTGCCGATGGTCGTGAGCCCGTGGGAACTGGATTTTGCACACAGTCGTTTGGCCAAGGCTGAAGCGGACTTACAAAGAGCCGGCGTCAAGTACAAGGAAAACATCCCCTTGGGCGCCATGATTGAGGTGCCGGCTGCCGCCATCTGGGTTCAAGCCTTCTTACCGAAATTGGACTTTATCAGTTTGGGAACGAACGACCTCATTCAGCACACACTGGCTAGAAGTCGCCATGACCCGTCGGTTAACCACTTGAGCGCAGCAAGGCACCCTGCCGTGCTTTACCTTATTCAGCATGTCACGCAAGAAGCTCGGGCGGCCAATGTCCCCGTGAGTATCTGCGGCGAAATTGCCGGCGAACCGGAAATGCTCGAATTGCTCCTCGGTCTCGGACTGAGAAACTTCTCGATGGAAAGCGGCCAGATTCTGGCCTTAAAGGAACGAATCCTCCAAACCAACTGTGCCGAATGTGAAAAAGCCGTTGCTAAGATTCTCCGTATGAAAGACCCAAAACAAATGCAAGAAGCCATCGAGGCCTTGCATCCGAGTACACCGCAATGAGAACCGCTCCGCTTTCTTTGGATGAAATCGAAACGCTCGGTGAGCTCTTAGCGAGCACGCCGGAACCGGCCGTGCCGATGGAGCCCGATATGCTTGACGGGTATCTGACGGCCATTGCCCTGATGAAAAAACCGCCTCGGATCGATAGATGGCTTGCCTTTGTCACGGACATCAACGGAGTAAGCCGAGCGCATTGCCCGGACGAACTGCGTCATCTTGTGCTCCGTCGCGGCGCACAATTGCAAGACTCCATCCTGAAAGAAAAGCCGATCGATCCGATTCTTTTTACCGATGAGGAAAGTGACGATATGTTCGCCGACATCCGTCCGTTTTCCGACGGCTTTCTTTTTGCCTGCTGTCACTGGCCCGAGTTACTCGAGAACAAAACCCGCGCCGTGCAAGCTGCCTTAGTCGGGATTTTGCGCTATGCCAATATCGAAAAAGAAGACGAGGTCAGCCACTCGCTTCTTGCCTCCATCGACACGGAAATTCCGTTTGCCGATCTCGATGAAGCCTTAGCCGACATTGAGGCCTGTGTCGGAGAAATCGCCGAAGTCACGCGACTGGGGCGTTAACGTCTCTTACAGTTTCCCTTCAAGGGATTTTGTACCACCGGCAACAAGGTGCTTTCTTGCCTTTCCTGCAAGCACCACCAAAAAGAGAACGGGAATTCCGAGCGCGGCCGTTGCAAGGAAAAAGCCGCTATAGCCGACAGCCTCAACGGCAAGTCCGGAAAAGCCGGCTAGGAACTTAGGCAAAAAGAGCATCACCGACGAAAAGAGTGCGTATTGCGTTGCCGAATAAGCCGTGTTCGTAAGCCCCGATAGGTAAGCGACGAACGCGGCGCTTGCAAGACCCCCCGCAAGATTATCCGCACTCACGGTAAAGACAAGAAACGGCACGCTGTGCCCGATACCGGCTAAGACGGAAAAAAGAATATTGGTTGCCGAAGACAAAACCGCTCCGGCAAACAGCGTTTTCATCACGCCGATGCGTACGGCAACAACGCCGCCGATAAACGCCCCGACAAGCGTCATCACGACACCGAAGACCTTACTGACGGCAGCGACTTCCTGCTTGGTAAATCCTAAGTCCTGATAGAACGGATTGGCCATCACGCCCATCACGACGTCGCTGATGCGGTACGTGGCAATTAACGCCAGAACCACAAGAGCCCACCAGCCGAAGCGTGAGAAAAAGTCTTTAAACGGCAGGTACGCAGCCTCGTAAAGCCACTGAGAAAAAGAGCTGGTCGGTCCGGCAACACCGTGCACCGGCTCTGTCGGGCTGACAAGCGTTGTAATTAGCCCGACAAGCATGCTGGCCGACATCGTTAGGTACGCAACACGCCACCCGCCCCAGGCGCTGCTTTCAAAAGCCCCGGCAATAGCCAAAGCCCCGGCGCCGGCCCAAATCATCGCAATGCGGTAACCGGTTTGATAGGCCGCCGCAAAAGCCGCCTGCTCCTTTTCAGTTCCGCTTTCAATACGGTAGGCATCGATGGCAATGTCCTGCGTTGCACCGAAAAACGCGGTCGCGGCGGCTAAAAACCCCGTCAGAGCCAGCTCGCGGGCCGGATTGACAAAGGCCAGTACCCCCAAGGAAATCATCAAGCCGATCTGAGCCGAAAAAAGCCACGCACGACGTCGTCCGAACGCTCGCGTCAGGTACGGCAGGCGCAAACAATCGACCAAAGGAGCCCACAACCACTTCATGCCCCAACATAGACCGACCCAACTCATAAAGCCGATGGTCTTGAGGTCCACGCCCGATTCGCGCAGCCAAAACCCGAGAGTTCCCAACACCAGTAAGAGCGGCAAGCCGGAAGAAAATCCCAAAAAAAGCATGCGCAGCGTCGCCGGTTTTTTGTAAACCGAAAGTGCGCCGGCGATTCCCGTTTCTTTTGCCATATCGTTTACGAATCCCAAGGGAAACGAAAGACCCACGTCCAAGATCCCGGCGCAAGATTCTCCGGAATCGTAAGTCCGCCCATGCTTTCCCGATGCAGCGCCGTCACGCGATTGCCGGCCGCTGCAACCATGCGTTTGACTTGATGGTATTTGCCGCTTGTGACGGTCATGGTTATGAGCCTATCGGAAAGAATCGTACAGACTTCGGCTTTGACCGGGGCCTTTTCGTCTTTCAAAACGACCCCTTTGAGGAGCCGCTCGGCAAAGTCCTCTGTCACCGCATGCTTTAATGTAACACGATAGGTTTTCTCGATGTGGTGCTTCGGATGCGTCAGTCGGTGATTTAAAGCGCCGTCGTCGGTTAAAAGCAAAAGCCCCGTTGTGTCGGCATCCAAGCGCCCGACCGGTTGCACACCCCGATACCGAAGAGGCGCAGGAAGCAAACTTAAAACACTCGGGTATTCGGTCGGTCGCATCGAGCACTCAACGCCGGCCGGTTTATTTAAAAGAATGACCGCTTTTGTCACATACGGCCAGCGCACATTGTCGACGGTAAACCATTTGCCCTGTGGGTCAACCTCTTCGGACCAGGAATTAAGAGGCTTGTCTTGCAGAGCAACGCGCCCCTGATCGACAAGGCTCCGACACTCATGTCGCGTTCCGAAGCCTTGCGTAAAGAGCATCTGCTCGGCACGCATTAAAGCCACCTACCATCGTAGTCAATCGTAAGCGGCGCGTGGTCGGAAAATTTTTCGTCGCGATAAACGCGTGCCTGACAGGCGCTTTGCGCTAACTGTTGCGTTGCGATTTCATAATCGATGCGCCACCCGACGTTCTTTTCCCGAGCCCGACCTCTTTGGCTCCACCACGTGTACTGGCCGGACCTGGGATCGAGTTTGCGAAAAACATCCGTCCAGCCGCGCTTTTCAAAACACGTTGTCAGCCAGGCGCGTTCTTGAGGCAAAAATCCCGTGTGATTGAGATTTCCTTTCCAATTCGCCAAATCAATTTCCCGGTGGGCGATGTTAACGTCCGCACAGACTAAAACCTGTCGCCCCTGCGCCGCCAATGCGTCCATATGCTTCTCGAACGCATCGAGAAACCGGTACTTGGCCTCCTGACGTTCCGGACCGCTTGTGCCGGACGGGAAATAGGCGCAAATAATGCTGACGCGTTCAAAGTCCGCTCGCACATACCGCCCTTCGGCATCAAATTCCGGCACCCCGAATCCGATTTGTACGTGTTCGGGCTCCACCCGTGACCACAGACCGCATCCGGAATACCCGGGCTTTTGAGCGCACTGAAACCAGGCCGTGTAGCCGGGAAGGTTTTGATACGCCTCGGGGATATCTTTTTGCTGCGCTTTGAGTTCCTGAACGCACAAAACATCGGCATCCTGCTTTTCGAACCAAGTCCAAAAGCCCTTTTTTCCTGCAGAACGAATTCCGTTCGCGTTAAAGGTCATGACGCGTAGCATGGAACAGTCCTTTCGGGTCATTACGCCCGCATCCGGTGTCTTCGGCGCCCACGGATGTTTTATCGAGCGGGCGCCGCTCTGGTTTAAAGCGCTAACTTTTTGCGCAAAATCTCATTAACCTGTTTCGGGTTGGCCTTGCCGCGCGTGGCCTTCATGGCTTGTCCGACAAGCGCATTGAATGCCCTCTCTTTGCCGCTGCGGAACTCTTCGACCATCTTGCCGTTCTTGGCCAAAATCTCATCGATAATCGGCTCGATAGCTCCGGCATCGGAAATCTGTTTGAGCCCTTCCTTTTCAATCAAGGTATCGACATCGTCCGATGCGCCGTCCCAAATGAGGCTAAAGAGCTTTTTGGCGCCCTTGGCATTGACGGTGCCGTCGGAAAGCCGCGTCAAAATCTGAGAGAGCGTCTGCGCCTTGACCGGACAATCGCCGTAGTCCATGTCTTCGGCGGCGTGCACGGCTGCAGCTACCTCGCCCATGACCCAGTTGGCGACCATCTTTTTATCTTTGACAGTGCGACTGGCTTCGCAAAAATAGTCCGCAATCGCTCGGCTCGAGGTTAACACTGCCGCATCGTATTCGCTCAGACCGTATTCGGTCATAAAGCGGTTACGCATCTGGTCGGGTAGCTCCGGAAGCTCACTTAAGACCTTGGCCTTCCATTCAGGACTAATGTACAAAGGCAGCAAGTCCGGATCGGGGAAGTACCGATAGTCCATCGAATCTTCCTTGCTACGCATCTCGCGGGTCTCGTTTTTGTCCGGATCGTAAAGACGCGTTGCCTGAACAACGACGCCGCCGTTTTCAATCACGTCGATTTGACGGGCGACCTCGTAATCGATGGCATCTTGTAAGAACTTAAACGAATTGATGTTCTTGATTTCGCAACGGGTGCCGAATTTCGTTTCGCCCTTAGGACGCACCGAGACATTGGCATCGCACCGGAAGTTTCCTTCCTGCATGTTGCCGTGCGAAATACCGAGCCACACGACAAGCGCATGGAGTGCCTTGGCGTAGCCGACAGCCTCGGCTGAACTCCTTAGCTCGGGCTCGGTGACGATTTCCAGAAGCGGCGTTCCGGCTCGGTTCAAATCCATGCCGGATTTTCCGCGAAGAACGCCGTGGTTGCTCTTTCCGGCATCTTCTTCCAAATGGGCTCGCGTCAGATTGATGGTCTTGACATACGGATCGCCTTCTTTGGGTTCGACTGTAAAGGTCACGCGTCCGCCGATAACAATCGGATGCTCGAACTGACTGATTTGATAGCCCTTAGGTAAATCGGGATAAAAATAATTCTTTCGATCGAACACGGAACGCTCGGCGACCTGAGCGCCGATGGCAAGACCGAACTTCATCGAGCGCTCCACGGCGCCGCGATTGAGAACCGGCAAAGCCCCGGGCAAAGCCAAATCAATGTAACAGGCCTGCGTATTAGCTTCCGATCCGAAGGCAGTCGATGCTCCGGAAAACACTTTGGACTGCGTCGAGAGCTGAACATGCGTCTCCAATCCGATGACTACTTCCCACTGCATTTTCTTCTCCGTTCAATCCTAGTTTTTTCCCGGGTGACGCAAATGCCAATCCGTTGCTTTCTGGAACGCGTTGGCAATCCGCAGCATCTTGGCTTCCGCAAAGCGCGGGCAAGCCAGTTGCACGCCGATCGGGCGCCCATTTGAATGAATGCCGCAGGGCATACTCATACAAGGCAATCCGGCAAGCGATGCCGGAACCGTATACAAATCCCCCATGTACGCGACAACAGGATCGCTCTTGGCTCCGAAATCAAATGCCGTTGACGTCGTCACGGGACTTAAGATGGCGTCGACGTGTTTAAAAGCCTCGGTAAATTCATTGACAATCAGACGACGAACCTTCTGTGCCTTGATGTAGTAGGCATCGTAGTAACCGTGCGAAAGCACATACGTTCCGATTAAAATTCGCCGCTTAGGTTCGGCTCCGAAGCCTTCGTTGCGACTCTTTTTAATCATGTCCTGAATGTCGCCGTAGTCCTTGGCGCGGTACCCGTAGCGCACACCGTCAAAGCGCGACAAGTTGGAACTGGCTTCCGCGCACGCCACAACGTAATAAACGGAAACGCCGAGCCCGGCATTAGGTAGCTCCACGTCGACAATCTCGGCCCCTTGGGCTTTGTACTCGTCGATGACCTTGGAAATGGCCCCGGCCACTTCCGAATCCAAGCTCTCGGTAAACCAAGCGCGAGGAACGCCGATTTTCAGTCCCTTGACACCTTTGTCTAAATCATGAGCAAAGTCTTCGGTCGGGACGTTTTCGCTCGTGGAATCCCACGGCTCGAAACCGACCATGTCGCCTAAAACCCAGGCAATGTCTTCGACCGTATGCGCCATTAAGCCGGCGGTATCTAAGCTCGAGGCAAACGCAATCATGCCCAGTCGGCTCGGACGACCGTATGTGGGTTTGACTCCCGTAATGCCGCAAAAACTTGCCGGTTCCCGAATCGACCCGCCCGTATCGGTTGCCGTGGCAATCGGAGCGAGACCGGCGGCAATGCAACTGGCGGAACCGCCGGAACTGCCGCCGGGAACGGCATTGGGGTCCCAGGGATTGAAAACCTTGCCGTAGGCGGAATTTTCGTTTGCCGAGCCCATCGCGAACTCATCGCAATTGAGTTTGCCGAGCGTGACCATCCCGGCCTGCTTGAGTTTTCGAACAACCGCCGCATCAAACGGACTCATATAGCCTTCGAGCATACGGCTACCGGCCGTCGAAGCCCACTCTTTTGTGACGAAAATATCTTTGTGCGCAATCGGAATACCGGTCAAGCGACCGGCATTTCCCTGTGCGATTTTCTTGTCGGCTTCTCGTGCCTGTTCGAGGGTTACTTCCGGACGCACATCCAAAAAACAATTGAGGTTGCGAGCCGCATCGATGCGCTTAAGGTAGTGCTCGGCAAGCTCGACGGCACTGATTTTTTTGGTGGCCAACGCCTTCGATAACTCGACTACGGTATGAAATGTCTCTGTCATCTTGCTCCCCTATTCGATGACCTGCGGGACCAAGAAAAGCCCTTCGTAGGCCTCGGGAGCGTTTTTCATGTTCTCATCCCGATTGTTTCCGAAGACCACACAGTCCTCGCGCAGCCGCTGTACATCGTCGTGCGGATGCATCATCGGCTCGACCTGTGTTGTGTCAACTGCCTGAATGCGTTCAATCATCTTAAAAATGTCGTTGAGTTCCCCTTGCATGCGAACTGCCTGCGCTTGATCGATATCGATATGCGCAAGTTCGGCAATACGGCGAACATCTTCTAAAGCCAGGGCCATAGCAATCTCTGAGTAAATCGAAAATGTGAACAAACAAAAACCCCGTAGGCTCGAATTCTTTTATCCGAACCAAAACAGTGTCTTCAGACTGTAATCATAGTCTATTTACCCCTCTTTCCCCTGTATTGGCGCTATCCTTTCTACCAAACGTTGCAACCCTTTTCACACGAAACATTTCGTTATGTTCTTTGCCCGCCCGATTCTTTTAGTTTCCTGTTTGGGATTGACCGCTGCCCTCATCGGATGCTCCGGCTCATCGGTGCTATCTAAAGCGGGAAAGTTTTACGACAAAGACGGTCCGCCCGACTCGTCCCATTCCTTTTCCGCTCAGGAACATACGGCTCTCAAAGTCGAGAAGCCCTATAAAGCCGCAAATCGTCCGTACACCGTCATGGGAAAACGTTACTACCCGATGTCCGGGGACCGCTCCTTTTCTCAAACGGGCATCGCCAGTTGGTACGGAAAACAATTTCACGGACGCAAAACCGCTATCGGCGAGCGCTATGACATGTTTGCCATGACGGCCGCCCACCCGACCATGGAGCTTCCGAGCTACGCCCGCGTGACGAACCTGAAAAACGGGAAAAGCGTGATTGTTCGTGTCAATGACCGAGGGCCCTTCCTCGGCGGTCGCGTAATCGACATGAGTTATGCCGCCGCTGTCAAGCTCGGCTACCACACTGCGGGAACGGCGCGCGTGAAAGTCGAACGCATCACGCGGCGCGACATTGCCGCGGGAAACTATCGAACAGAAACCCCGAGAACGCAACTCGCCACAGCCGAACCCGTGAAAGCCGCGCCGGCAATCGAGCCTGTCACGCCGATAATCGCACCTGTGATTCAAGTCCCGGAGTCTCAGGACACGATTGTCTCCGTGGCATCAGCATCGGCCCCTGCCCCTGTTCCGTCCGTTGCAGATACTCCGGTTTTAAGTCCTATTCCGTCGGCTCAAAGTAACGCGCCTTCCGATGAGGCCGACGCTGCCGCCGTCTCGGAAATAACCGAAAGCCCGGTCATCGATATCGGAACCGTTCAGAGTGCGGCCGAAGAGACGGACGAAAGCACTGACGCTCAGGCCGATACCATCGCCTCCATCCTGAACGAAGCTGCCTCGACGCGCGTTACAGCCGGCGTTCCGACCGGGGTGACGTGGTCCGTTCAAATCGGCGCTTTTTCCAACGAAACCAATGCACGCGAAGCGGCTGCACATGCGGAAATGATGCTTTCCGAGCATGACATTTCGGCCCGAGTGCGTGTTGTCTCGGACGAAAAACTTCATCGTGTTTTAATCGGTTCCGTTGCCGATCGGTCTGCCGCTCAAACACTGTGCGAGAGCATCGCCTCGCTTCTCGGAATTCGCGCATTTGTCATACAAAGGTAAGTTGTTATGTTTTCAAAAACCGACGCCGTTTTGCACGATTTGTGGCAAAACGAAACAGAACAGGCCCTGGAAAAATTCATCCGCGTGCCGAGTCTTTCTCCGATGTTCGATTCCCGTTGGGAGGAGCACGGGTACCTGCGCCGCGCCGTTGACGAGGCTCAAGAATTCGGAAAGTTCCTTGTCCCCGACATCCGCTATACGGTTTTGTCCGAGCCCGGAAAGACTCCGCTCTTATTTTTCGAAGTGCCCGCCTCCGAGGGCTGCACGAAAAGCGGCTCCGTCCTTTTTTACGGCCACTTAGATAAACAACCCGAAGGCGGTTCATGGACCTGCGGTCGCGCTCCTTTTTGCCCGAAAAAGGAAGGAGCCGTTTTATACGGACGAGGCGCTGCTGATGACGGCTATAGTTTTTACTCGGCCGTCAGTCTCGTCCACGCCCTCAGAAAGGGCCGCATTGCACACCCCCGTTTTGTCGGTATTTTCGAAACCTGCGAAGAGTCGGGGTCGACCGATTTTGCGTATTGGATCGATTGCCTTAAAAAAGAACTTCAAGACGTACGCCTGGCTCTGATTCTCGATGCCGGGTGCTTAGATTACAAGCGTCTTTGCATCACAACGAACTTTCGCGGTGTTTTGACGGCCACACTCAAAGTCAGTGTCTTAAAGCACGGCGTGCACTCGGGCACGGCCTCCGGCATTGTTCCCGACTCGTTTATGATTGCCCGTCAACTCCTGGAGCGCCTAGAAGAAAGCGCCACCGGAACGATTCGCGATTCGGCGTTTTACGCCACAATCCCACAAGAGCGCTTAGAGCAAATCCGAGCCAAAGCAGCACTTTCTGCCTCTTTTGCCGGGGACTTCCCTTGGATTGATTCGCCGGCTCCTCGTTTTAAGGACGCGGAAAAAGCCATTCTTGCGCAAACTTGGATGCCGCAATTGGCGATTACAGGGGCCCAAGGGCTCCCGGATATTTCCTGTGCCGGCAACGTTCTTCGTTCCTACACGGCCCTACGTCTTTCGCTCCGATTGCCGCCGCGTGTCGATGCCACCGTTGCCGCTCAGACCCTCAAACGCATTCTTCTTTCCAATCCTCCGTTCGGAGCGCGCACGGAACTGACGGACATTTCCTCGTTCGCCGGTTGGGATGCGCCGCGCGAAGAGCCTTGGCTACAACACAGTATTGAAAAAGCCGGGCAAAGTGTCTTCGGACAAAGCGCCGTGTATTCGGGCGAAGGCGGTTCGCTTTCCATCTTTGATATTCTGGAACCGGCGTGTCCTCAGGCTCAGTTCCTTCTGACCGGTGTTCTCGGTCCGAATTCAAATGCCCACGGACCCGATGAAGCGTTGCATTTAGATTATGTCGAAGCTCTTTGCCGCGCTTTAGCCCGCGTGATTGCCGATATGCCTTAAAGGAAACAGCCATGCGAAGGGATTTAGTGGTTCAAGTTGTCCTAGATTACGGCGAATTCGTCGAAACGTTCGCCACGGCCTATGAAGCCGAAAGCTACCTAAATGCCAATATCGACGAGTTAGATGTTCCGGTGCGAGCGTGGCTCGAAGACCTGCGGGGCAACGTAAAATGGACGTACGACATTTACGATGATGACTCCGGCATTTTCCGCCTGTGCGAAAGACCGATTTCCGAACGGCAACGTCTGATCCGCAACCCGTCAAACTAGTCGGTACAATGGGCGTTTCGGTTTCTCCTTTTTGTTTTCTTTGCATTTATGACCACTCAGAACCAACCTAAGGATGCCGCCCCTGCGGTAGCGACACGTGTTCGCGAAATTCCTTACAACTACACGTCTTTTTCCGACAAGGAAATTGTGATTCGCCTCTTGGGCGAAGACAGTTGGTCACTTTTAAAGAGCCTTCGCTCCTTAACAAGAACGGGGCAATCGGCTCGCATGCTCTTTGAAGTCTTGGGCGACATTTGGGTGGTTCAGAGAAACCCCTACCTACAGGACGATTTACTGGCCGACAAAAAACGCCGCCGTCTTCTGATCGAAGCTTTGCGCCATCGCTTAACCGAAATGAGCAAGCGCCGCAAAGAAGACAAAGCCGCCGATGCCGATGTCGGCAAGCTCATCGAGAATGCATCGCTCGCCGTCGACCGCTTTGAAAAAAGCTTTACGGACATCGCAAAACTGCGTTCCAAAGTCCTTCGTACCCTCAAGCGTCATACCCACAAGGACAACATTCGCTTCGATCCCTTTACCCGCGTCTCCCACGTAACGGACGCAACGGATTGGCGTATCGAATACCCCTTTGTGGTATTAACGCCCGACAGTGAATCGGAGCTACCTTCTTTGGTGCGTTCCTGCATTGATTTGGGTCTAGTCATCATTCCGCGCGGCGGCGGAACCGGGTACACGGGCGGCGCCGTTCCGATGAGCGCTTTAAGCGCCGTGATTAATACGGAAAAACTCGATTTCGTCAGTCCCGTTTTCGAACAGACCCTTCCGGGACGTACCGATACGACGCCGGTGATTTGCACGGGATGCGGCGCGATTACGCGTCGGGTGATGCAAGCGGCCGATGCGGCCGGTCTGGTGTTTTCCGTCGATCCGGCCAGTGCCGACAGTTCGACCATCGGCGGCAACATCAGCGAAAACTCCGGCGGCAAAAAGGCCTGTCTGTGGGGCACGGCCGTTGATAATCTGGCCAGCTACCGTATGGTCAATCCGGACGGCAATTGGGTTGATGTCGTTCGCCTCAATCACAACCTGGATAAGATTCACAAGCAAAAGACCGTCACGTGGGAAATCACCACCCGAGACGGGACGGAATCCGATCCGAGCAAGGCCGTCATTCTGAAAAAAGAATTGCTCACCATTCCGGGAACGACATTTCGAAAACCCGGCCTCGGCAAAGACGTTTCCAATAAATTCCTCGGTGGCCTTCCGGGCGTCCAAAAAGAAGGGTGCGACGGCCTGATTACGGCGGCGACCTGGGTTTTACACCGTCTTCCTAAGCTCGGCCGCACGCTGTGCCTGGAGTTTTTCGGCGCCGCAAGCGAAGCCGGTCCTGCCATTGTCGGCATCACACAAATGCTCGATTCGCACCCGGACGGCTGCATGCTCGCCGGCTTGGAGCACATGGACGACCGGTATTTGCATGCCGTCGGGTATCCGCCCAAAACACAACGCCGTGAGTTTCCCAAGATGGTTCTTGTCGGAGACATCGTGGGCGATGACGAAAAGGCCTTGGATGCCGTTTGCCAAAAGGTCGTTCAATTGTGTCAGGCGCATAACGGCGAAGGCTACATTGCCTCTACGCCAGAAAAACGCTTTCAGTTCTGGCACGAGCGAAGCCGTACGGCGGCCATCAGTGCCCATACGAACGCCTTCAAACTCAATGAAGACGTTGTGATTCCTTTGGAAAAAATCGGCGATTACACGATTATCTGCGAGCACTTTAATATCGAGTGCTCCGTGAAAAACAAGCTCGAGATGGTCGATGCCGTTATCGCCGATTTACAAAAGTACCTGACGCTGGCAAAAACCGATCCAGATGCTTCCAAAGAAGGCTTACTCCAAAATGCCGTACCCAAGGCCTTGGAGTTGCTCACGCTTGTCAAAAAGCGCTGGACGTACATCTTGGAGAACTTAGATTTCCCCTTGGAACAGGCGCTGACCGAGTTAAAACCGCTCGGGCTCAAGTTCCCGGCAGCCGCTGTCAAGCCTTACGGTCAAGACGCGACGCTTTTTGACATCGTGTACGACCGCGTTTTGCGTATCTCGTGGCATACGGAAGTCCGAGATCCGCTGGCTAAGATTTTCCCGTCCAACATCTTCGAGGACATTCTCGAGGATATCGACACAATCCACGACAAGGTTTTGCACGGTCGTGTCTTTATCGCGTTGCACATGCATGCCGGTGACGGAAACGTTCACACGAACGTTCCGCTCAATTCGGATAACTACGCGATGATGCAACTCGGCGAAAAGGCGATTTCTCTTGTCATGAACGCAGCCAAGAAACTCGGCGGTTCGATTACCGGGGAACACGGCATCGGGCTCACGAAGATTGCCTTTGTCGATGAAAAAGACTTAAAGCCTTTTTATGCTTATCTCGATCGCGTCGACCCACAGCGCCACTTTAATGCCGGAAAACTGCGTAAGGAAGGCGGCTTGGAAAATGCCTACACCCCGAGTTTTAACTTGCTCGGCGCCGAGTCGCTCATCATGCAACAAACGCAGATTAAAGCCATCAGCGATGCGATTAAAAACTGCCTGCGTTGCGGAAAATGTAAGCCGCGTTGCACAACACACGTGCCGCGAGCCAATCTGTTGTATTCGCCGCGCAATAAGATTCTTGCCACATCGCTTTTAATCGAAGCGTTCCTGTACGAAGAGCAAACGCGGCGCGGCCTCAGTAAACGCCATCTTGAGTCCATCGAGGACCTTTCCGATCACTGCACACTTTGCATGAAGTGCCGGCCCGTCTGTCCGGTCAAGATTAATTTCGGCGACGTCACGATTCTCATGCGTGACCTGCTGCATGACTCCGGACTCAAGCATTTGCAACCGGCCAAAGCTGCCGGTATGGCGTTTTTAAATCTGCAGAATCCGACGGCGGTAGAGGCAGCAAGAAAAACGCTCATCCAATTCGGCTTTAGTGCCCAGAGAAACGCCAATCGTTTGCTCCACGTTGCCGTTGAGCCCGAATTAAAACGTCCGCCGAACACAACTGGCAAGCAACCCTTTGTCGAACAGGTGATTACGCTTGTGAACCGCAAGCTTCCGAAGCCGCGCATGACGCAAACGTTACGGACGGCTTTTGGTTTGACCGATTCGACGCGCGTGCCGATTATTCGTAAGCCCGATGCCTTGGATAACGAAGCCGTCCTTTATTTCCCGGGATGCGGCAATGACCGCCTGTTCCCCGAGGTCGGCATCGCCACACTGGCGCTTCTTTTTGAAAGCGGTGTTCAGACCGTCTTGCCTCCGCGCTACATGTGTTGCGGATATCCGCAAAAAGGAAACGGCCAGGAATCGCTTGCCGAAAAGCTTGTCACGGAAAACCGTGTGCTTTTCCACCGCGTGGCCAACACGCTCAATTACTTGGATATCAAAACGGTCGTCGTCAGTTGCGGCACGTGCTTGAAGCAACTGAAGGAATACCACTTCGAGAAGATTTTCCCGGGGTGCCGACTCATTGACATTCATCAGTACTTAGCGGAAAAGGGCTTTACCGTTCAAGGCGACGATAAAACGCGGTATCTGTATCACAATCCCTGCCACACGCCGTTTGTGGCCGTCAAGGGCGCGGACATTGTCAATAGGCTTGTGCATCCGAACGATGCCAGTCGAATTCTTCAGACCGATTACTGCTGCGGCGAAGCCGGAACGTTTGCCGTCGGACGCCCGGATATTGCCACTCAAGTCCGTTTCCGCAAGGAAGAAAGCATCCTACAGGCTCGGTCGGAGTTAACAAAAGACAACTTCGAAGGCAACATTCGGATTTTGACGACCTGCCCGGGCTGCTTCCAAGGAATCAGCCGCTACTCGCAGTCGACCAAAACGTCTGCCGAATTCCTTGTTGTCGAATTGGCCCGCTTAAAGTTCGGCGATAACTGGCTTAAAACCTTTATTGCCCGCGTGAAGAAAGACGGCATCGAAAGCGTTTTAGTTTAACTAAAGTGAGCGGGGACGCTTTGTCCCCGCACCGATACTCCGATGAATCCGACGACCTGTCCTCTTTGTGTTTTTCATCACCCGCAGGAAATTTGGCGTGACTCCCTTGTCTACGTCATCGACGCCTCGAATAAAGACCTTCCTGGGTATATCCGCGTCATCTTGACGCGCCACGTCAAGGAAATGATGGACTTGTCGGACTCCGAGCGCCATCACGTCATGCGCGTTGTGTTTTGTATCGAATCGGCGATGCGTTGTGTGATGCACCCGGAAAAAGTAAATCTTGCCGAGTTCGGCACCCTGGTCCCGCACGTACACTGGCACATCATCGCCCGGTTTCGCGACGATGCGTACTTTCCGGAATCGACTTGGAGCCAAAAAGTGCGACAAACGCCCGAATCTGTTTTAGCGGCACGTCGTCTGGACGCCAAAGCTCTCGTGCAACAACTCCCGCAAATTCTTTCGAAAGAATTCGGGGATTAGTCTTTCGGGCATTCCTGAACTTTGAGCCCGGCAAATTTTCCGGCTAAGGAAAAGACTTTTTTTGCCTCGGATTCGTCGAGCGCTTGAAAAACGACATTCACTTGTCCGGAAGGCTCTCCCAATCGCTTGATGACACGAATTCCGGAAACGCCCGGAGCCTTTCCCGATTCGATGTACGCCGCAGCCTGGTATTCGGTCTCAAACTCCGCAATCTCAAGCCCGGGCGCAAGTGCTCCGCGCTCGATGGGGCGCACGTTTTTATACCCCTGCTGCTTGAGTTGTTTGGCAAAAGCTCGGAGTGCGGTTTTGTTTTCCAGAGGGCCTAAAAAGACGATAAAACGCTCCGGTAAAAACCGGTCGCAAATTACCATCTCTTTTTCAAGACCGCTACGACGTAGACTATCGGCAATGCGCTTTGTCAAACTTTGAGAAACGGGACCTAAAACAAAACATTTTTTAGGCGACGCATCGATTTCAAGTGCTTGCCCTTCGGTTTTGTCTTCCGGTTGTTCCGCTTCCGGAGTCGCAATCGTCACGCTTAAAGGAACCGACCGCGTGACCACATCGCCATCACAAGACTCTTGTTGGGTGCAATAGACCCCGTAACCGACAAGCCCGGTTAACACAACCGATAAAAAAACGTCCGTCCCCCGCATACCCCGT
Source organism: uncultured Sutterella sp. (assembly GCA_900544335.1). Classification (GTDB taxonomy): domain Bacteria; phylum Pseudomonadota; class Gammaproteobacteria; order Burkholderiales; family Burkholderiaceae_F; genus Duodenibacillus. The sequence continues at coordinate 14,589 of UQUS01000005.1, read as the reverse complement.
CTCTTTAGCCGAGCTTGGCTCGTAGGGCTAGACCGTGCAAGACCAGATTGTGTTTTTGGACGGCATCGGGAAATGCCTGCGTGATATAGGGCGCGAGAATGGGCGCTGCGCCGCCGGCGAAAACGATTTGCGGCTCAAAGCCCTTTTCTCGAACAGCGCGACACGCATGCTCGAAAAGACCCAAATGCGCTTCGATAATCCCCGTGCTGATGGCATCGACCGTATTTAAGGGGAATGCCTCTTGTTTTCCGGGTTCACTGTACTTGCACTGCGTTGCACCGATAAGCGAAGAAATCATGAGCGACGGTCCGGCCAAAATACGACCGCCGAGAAAAACCATGCCGTCTTTATCAGGCAACACGATATCGACCGTTGTCGCCGTTCCGATCTGGGCAATAATCAGGGCTTGATTCGGGAAGAGACTGACGGCACCGATAGCGGCGTGCCAACGATCACTGCCGAGTTGTCGGTAGTTGTCATACCCGTTTTTCAAACAGAAAGGACCGTTAAAGCTTTTTTCCGATTGAAGCCATTCCCAATGAATGTGCTGTCTGTTAAAAAAGTTTGTGAGCGACAAGGCTAAGGCTTCGCTTGAAACCATACAGCCGAAAACGCGACTCGGACGCAATGAAAGCCACGTGCGAATCAAATCCTCGGAAATCACGGAAGACCCCGCGTGCACATAGGTATGTGGGTCTCCGGGCCTATCTGATGTCGCCCACTTTAACGCCGTATTTCCTAAATCAACCAATAAAACCGTCACTACTCTTACCGTCTCGTGTGTGTAAATGCAGGGTTATATCCAAAAAAGCCAATCGTTTCGTTCCGCAAGAAAGAATCAACTCCCCTTTTTCATTGATTCCTTGTTCCGTACCCGAGATTATCCGACCATTCGGCATTTGCGCAAAGACTTTGGTCCCGTATAGTGCATCAAATCGACTCCACTGCGAGCCTATCAGCTTGATTTTCTCGGGCGTAAAGGTTTTGACACACCGAGCGGCCGTCCGAATCACATCGGCAAAAAAATCCACATATCCGTCGGACCTCAAGGATAGATACGCACGCTCCTTATTTGTGCCTTTTAAATTGATGCCGATTCCGATTACAAGACCCGTTTGTCCGCTCTTTAAATGAACGACTTCGCAGAGAATTCCTCCGAGTTTTTTTCCTTCAATCCAAAGGTCATTGGGCCACTTCACGCGGACTCGCGAATCGACTTGACGGCAGCATTGCATCACGTCCCAACCGAGGACCGGCATTAACGAAGGAATCGGCTCTGTGAGGGTCAATCCGATACTCACGAGAAGCGCCTTTTGTTCGCTCTCCCACACGCGCCCTCGTGTCCCTTTTCCTTTTGTCTGACGGTCAGCCAAGCACACGAGGATTCCTGCCTGCTCGCCAGCGAGCAATTCTCGTTTGACATCCGTATTCGTGCTTTCGGTTTCCTGAAGCCAAGAAACACGAAACATCGGTCCGAGTAAATCGGATAACTGCTTTTCGCGTAGGGACATCGGACCGGTTTCCTTTAAAAACATTTCTAACTTTGACACAAAGGGCTCTTGCCGCTTTCCGAGACAGACTTTAGCGCAACAAAAAACGTAAAATTCCACGCATGTTACGAAATTTTCTTGCCCTTTTCTCTTGCTTGTTTTTCTTGACCGTCACCGGAACGGCGCGCGCAGCCTCGATGCAGCTTGCCGCCCCGATCGGCGTTTTAATTGACGCAGAAAGCGGCGCTGTCTTATTTGACCAAAAAGCCCATGAACGCATCAATCCCGGAGAGTTAACGTGCCTGATGGCGCTTTACACGGCATTAAAACTCTCTGAGGGGAAGACACAAGACGCCACAGCGTCCGTTCCCGTCAATTACGAAGACACGCAACGCTCGCAAAGTTCCCGGCGCATTTACTTGGTCTCGGGCACGTTCGTGCCGCTCCAAACATTACTGCAATCGATTGCCGTCGTCGGAGCCGAAGATTCCTCGCTTGCCGTCGCTCGCTTTTTAAGCGGAAGTTATGAGGCCTTTGTTCGGGACATGAATCGACTCGCCCGAGATATCGGGATGACGGATTCTTCTTTTACGTTTCCGATTGCCTCCCAAAATCAAACCTCATCGGCTTACGATTTGGCACTCCTAGCCAATCAAATTCGCATTGAGTTTCCCGAAGTCTTTGCGTGGTTTTCTCAAGCGGAGTTTTCCTTTTCCGGACACACCCAGAAAAACTGCAATCTCTCGCTTTGGAAAAGCCCGAGCATTAACGGCGTGATGGCCAGTACATCCAATTTAAACGTGATTTCTTCGTGGCTGCGTCAAGAAAATGAAAAAACGATTCCCCGCTCCTTAATCAGTGTCGTTCTTAAGGGTAAGAACCGCGAAAAAACCATCGATGAATCGTTTAACCTGTTGCGTCAGGGATGGCTTAACTACGAAACCATCAAGCTTTTTGACGACAACACGACCATTGCCAGGCTCGATGTTTTAAAAGGAAACCGCGACAAACTCGATGTCGGTTTTTCTCGTGCTGTCTGGGTTACCGTTCCGCATAAACTTTTGATTGCGCGCGGCACTGGCGGCTTTTCCACGCGTGTCGTTTACATGCATCCGCTGGTTGCTCCGATTAAAAAAGGTGAGAAAATCGGAACACTGCAAGTGGCCTTTGAACAAAAACCCATTGCGTCCTTTCCGCTGTATGCTCGGCACGATATCGGGCAAGGCGGTTATATCAGTCGTCTGATTGATGCCGTTCGACTGAAAACAACCGAAAACTATTCTTCCGGCCATGAAACAAGAAACAAATAAACCCCTTTTGGTCTTTCCGACACTGTTTCCGATCAAAATCATCGGAAACAACACGGAAAGTTTCACCGGCGACGTTGCCTCTGCCATCCGTTCGGTGATCCCGCTTTTCGAGCCCACGACTCTGATGTCCGAATACTCGAAAAATAAATCCTACATCTCACTGACAGCCAGTGTGTATGCCGATAGCCAGGATCAGCTTGATGCCGTTTACCGTGCTTTAACGGCCCTTCCCGATGCAAAGTTCGTCTTATGACCATCAAAAAAAGCTCTCTTGCATCCTGGATCATGTGCTCTCGTCCGAAAACCTGGGCGATTGCTTTATCTCCTGTTCTTGTCGGTTTGTCCGTCGCTTTTTTTGACACACACACGATCGATTGGTCCATTGCTCTCGCAACGATTCTTTTGTCGGTTCTCATGCAAGCGATTTCCAATATGGAAAACGATGCGGCTTACACCCGCAGAAATGCTGAACGTGCGAACCGAAAAGGTCTTCCGAGAGCCACGTCCTTAGGGCTTCTTTCCGTTGCTCGCGTGGAAAAAGCCATTTGCTTACTCGGTGTGATTGTGGCGGCCGATACGCTCTTTCTGATGATTTCAGGCGGATGGGTGATTGTTCTTATTAGTATCGCTTCGATTGTGGCGGCGTACCTATATATGGGAGGACCGAAACCCCTGGCCTATACCCCATTTAGCGAGCTCGTGTGCTTTCTCTTTTTCGGGATTACCGCCGTCTGCGGAACGTATTACTTGCAGACACACAGTCTTTCCGTTCCGTGCTTTTTATCATCTTGCGCCGTCGGGTCTTTCGCTACGGCCGTTTTAGTAATCAATAACTACCGCGATATCGCACACGATGCCTCCGTAAACCGAAGGACTTTGGCGGTTCTCTTAGGACCGGAGAAAACCCGGCTCCTCTACACGTGCCTTGTGCTACTTCCGTTTGCAGCGTGCTTCGGAATGATTCTTTCGGACTATCGTCTTTTAACAGTTGCCATTGTCCTTTTGCTGCTCCCGGAATGCCTGCACCTGATGAAAACGCTCCCTGTCACGCAAGGCGAGGCCTTAAATTCCGTTTTATTTTCAACGGTAAAGTTAGAGCTCTTTTTCTCCGTGTTACTCGCTCTTTCTATCGTAACAGCAAAACTTCTGAATTCGTAAGTCGCCGGGAACCCGTTTTTTCATAGGTTCCCGTTTTGACTTATTGCGCCGTATCGGAAGGCGTGTTTTGGTTACTCTGGAGCTGACGCATCTGTTCCTGAACCTGCTCGGGCGTTACGATTTCAGCGCAAGAGACCACACGAACCACACCGGATGTCGAGGCGGCGATTTCGCAAGCAATCTTATTTTCCTGGGCTGTGAGAATGCCGATGATGTAAACAATGCCGCGGTCAACGGCAATTTTCATCTGGTTAATTTCCACTTGTTGATTGGCAACGATACGCGTGCGGACTTTTGTGGCAATTGTCGAGTCCCCCATCCGCTCGAAAAGAGAGGCATTTTCCTGAACACTCAACTCATTGATGACTTCACGAACTCCAGTACTCTCGGCGGCGACTTTTGATACGGTCTCTTTGGCCTGCTGACTGGAAATCTCACCAGTTAAAAGCACGCGACGGTTGTAGCACGTCACGGTGACGTGGCTATCGGTCTCTTTACCGAGCTTCTGGCTGATTTCGAAAGAAAGTTTCTTTTCCAGTAGCTTATCGTCAACCACCGTTCCGGTTGTTCTGCGATCGATAATCGTGCCGACGGCCGTCGTTGTCGCATAAGTGGCCCCGCCGATAGCCACAGCCGTACATCCGCTTAAGGCCGTTCCGGCGACAGCACATGCCAGAGCCACGCAGTAAATTGTTTTTTTCATATCCAATCCCTCGTAATGGGAATAACTCTGTGAATTCGTTGTGAAAATCTCGGTCTTGTTCACAGCACTTGACAATCGAATCGAAACCAAAGACTTCCTTTCACATGTATTTCGATGGACTTTACAGGGTTTTCAAACGTTATCCAAAGAGTTGTTCAGTTCCTAATTTTATGAAATCTCACGCTTTTCGGTGGTTTTCCACAGCTTTGACGGCCTCTGTTGTTACTACTGTCATTTTTATTTTTTCAAAATCTATTTATTAACAACAACAGAAGTGTCTTGACCGTTCCGCACGCCGAACGGAATTAACACGCTCGGGACAATCTGTTTGGTCCCCTCTAGGTGCCGAATTTGATCGTCAAAAAAGATGTGCGGGCGAAAAGCTTCTAAGACACCGGCTTTGGGCATGCCGTCGAGTAAAAAAAGCTCGGCGGCGCGCATCCCGAACGAGCGCAGTGTCGTAATCAGACGCTGCTCGCTCGGAGCACCGCGTGCTGTGACGATGGCTACACGGATATTGGGCTTGTAGTAAGGATTTCCTTGTCCGAGTTTTTCATCGAGTTCTTGAAAGCGCGCTAACTTCTTAAAGAGCTGATGTAAGGGGCCAGGCGCATGCGGCGTGGTCTTAAGACGCTGCTCAAAGCGTTCAAATCCGGCTAATCCTTCCTTTTTATAGGTTTTCTCCGATTCGTCATCGACGATGACGCCGTCAAAGTCAAACGCAATTCTCAGTTCGTTTTCGCTGTCGGTTTCTTGCTGCGAGAGTTTGATCGGAAGGACAAGACCGGCCGGCAGTCCCTGATGAATGGCGCAAATGACGTTTTCTTTATTGGCGCTTAAAAATAGGGACGCACCGTAAGCAGATAGGTACGGAAATGTCGACTGCCCGGAGGTAAAAGCACCGGCTTTAATCGGCAGGTTGTAGTACCGACACGAAGAAAAGAACCGCTGCCCTGTTTCCGGAGAATTACGGCTGATGACAATGACTTTAAAAGACTCGGGACCGTAAATCTTATTGAGCATCAATAAGCGCCGGACAAAGGGGTAAGCCACTCCGGGCTTTAACGGCTCGTCCTTGTGCTCTGTCTGATACTTCCGATACGCCTCGATGCCGGCTTCTTCAAAAAGTCGGTGCTCCTTTTCCAAATCGAACAACGCGCGAGAAGAAACGGCAACAACCAACTGCTCATTGTTCGTCGGCATGGTCTTTTCCTTTAAATGTCAATATTCGTCGCAAACAGGGCGTTTTCTTCAATAAACGCTCTTCTCGGTTCCACTTCATCGCCCATGAGCATCGAGAAGATATCATCGGCCTTACTGGCATCTTCCAACCGAACACGCAAGAGGCGACGTGTTTGCGGATTCATGGTTGTTTCGAACAACTCTTCCGAATTCATTTCGCCGAGCCCCTTGTAACGCTGCTTGCGTACGCCCGATTCGGCTTGGGCTAAAAGCCAGTGGACGGCCTCGCCGAAGTTCTTAATCGATTGCGAAGCGTCACCGCGCACAATCCGAGCGCCGTCTTGAATCAAGCCTTTTAAGACGCTCGCTGCCTGTGTCAGAACGGCATAATCCTTAGAGCGCAAGAATTCCGGTTCGATATAGGTATGGTGCGTGTTGCCGTAAATGTGGTGACTGACACAAATGTGCCAGCACTGTTTAGCGGTATTAAATTCGGCTTGCGTTGTGATTTCCGGATCACGCATTTCACCAGAAAGATCAAGGGCGCTTTGACGGGCTTTTTGCTCGTCATCTAAATTGACGGAAACCCCAGAAGAAATCGCTAAAAGAGCCGCACGGTCAATCACTTGGCAAAGCCGGTCGATTGTCGCCTTGGAGTGCTCAAAGTCCGTGATGAGTTTTTCCAGTTCCGTTCCCCGGATGCTGATACCGGCGTTAAAGTCTTCTTCGGATTGATAAAGCGCCGCATCTTTAAGAGCGATATCCAAAAGATAACGCGCCATTTCATCATCGTCTTTGATGTAAATCTTCTTTTCGACGTTATTTTTATCGCGTCCGCCCGTGAAGATACCGTAAAGCGGCGGCTGTGCGATATAAACATGCCCGCCTTCAATCAGTTGCGGCATCTGCCGATAAAAGAAAGTCAGAAGAAGCGTGCGAATATGAGCACCGTCCACATCAGCATCGGTCATGAGAATGATGCGGTGGTAACGGAGCTTTTCTAACGAAAAATCATTTTTAAGTTGAGTGCCGAGAGCCAGAACCAGTGTCTTAATCTGTTCGCTATCCAAAAGCTTATCGACGGAAGCTTTTTCGACGTTCAAAATCTTGCCGCGCAGCGGAAGAATGGCCTGAAATTCCCGGTCGCGACCGGTCTTAGCCGATCCGCCGGCGCTATCGCCTTCCACGAGGAAGACTTCACTGGCCGCAGGATCTTTACTTGAGCAGTCGGCGAGTTTTCCCGGTAGGCCCCCGCCGAAAATCTGTTTACGCGTAACTTCGCGTGCTTTGCGTGCGGCTTCACGAGCCCTGGCGGCACCGACAATCTTGTTGCAGATGTCTTTAGCCTGGTCGGGGTGCTCTTCAAGGTAATTAGATAGTCCTTCGCTGACAGCCGAATAAACCGCCGGTTGCACTTCGCTTGTCACTAGCTTATCTTTTGTTTGGGAGCTAAATGACGGTTGCGGAACTTTCACGGAAAGAACGCACGTTAAGCCTTCGCGCATGTCCTCGCCGGAGATCTCGAACTTATCGCTCTTTTTAAGGATGTCGTTGTTGGCGATGTAACTTTTAAAGACCTGCGTCATGGCATTTCTCAAACCCGTGACGTGCGTGCCGCCGTCGCGCTGAGGAATGTTGTTCGTGTAGGCAGCAAGCGATTCGTTGTACGAATCGTTCCACTGAAACGCCACTTCGACGTAGACGGGAATTTCCTTGGAGCTGTCTTTGGCCGACTTTTGCATGACGGTCTTTTGAATGTAAATCGGGTCCTTATGAATCGGACTACGGGTCGTATTCTTAAAAAGAACAAAAGAACGAACACCACCCTCGCTTTCCAAGCGAACGTGTTTGGCGGTTCTTTCATCCGTCAATTCGATATCAACGCCGGAATTTAGGTACGAGAGTTCTCTTAAGCGCGTCAGAAGTGTGTCGTAGTTAAATTCCGTAATCGGAATGAAGATTTCCGGGTCGGGAAGGAAATGCACTTCTGTTCCGCGTTTTGTCGTCGGTCCGAGATCTTTCATCGGAGAAATGCGGACGGGTTTGCCGGTTACCGGGTCCGGAACGGTCTCAATCTCTCGATTCACGACAAAGCCGTGTTCGAACCGCAGCGACTTGGAGCGACCGTCACGGTGCACAACAAGTTCAAGCCAGGAGGCTAAGGCATTGACGCAGGAAACACCGACGCCGTGCAAGCCGCCCGAAATTTTGTATCCGTTGTCGTCAAATTTACCGCCGGCATGCAGTTCCGTCAGAGCAATTTCAGCTGCCGACCGTTTCGGATCATGTTTGTCATCGAATTTAACGGCTGTCGGAATGCCGCGTCCGTCATCGATGACGCTCACGGAATTATCGATATGAATGGTGACGAAGATGTTTTTGGCATATCCGGCCATCGCTTCGTCAATGGAGTTATCGACAACCTCATAAACAAGATGGTGTAGTCCCGAGCCGTCGGATGTGTCGCCGATGTACATGCCCGGGCGTTTACGCACGGCCTCCAAGCCTTCCAAAATTTTGATGTTCGTTTCGTTATAACTGGAAGAATCTTCCGTTGTTTTCTTGTCTGTATCGCCCATTTTTCTGACGAGTTTTCCCTAAGAAATCAAAAAGTTCGAACTATATAGGATTTCAACGCCAACGAAGACGAGGCTGTTTTCGTTGGCGCTTAAAGATGTTAAAAAACTCCGGAGACGCACTAGATACGCATCGGCATCAGAACGTAGCGGAACTGTTCGCTTTCAGGCATCGTCAGGAGCGTGGCGGCCTGCGAGGTCGAGAACGAGAACCGAACGTCGGAGTTTCTCAGATTGCAAAGAACATCAAGTAGATAGGTTACGTTAAACCCTAAGTCAAGATCTTGGCCCGTGTAATCAATATCGATGTTTTCAACGGCCTCTTCCATATCCGAGTTAATACTTTGAATCTGCAGATGCCCTTGCGTGACAAGCCAGCGCAGGCCTTTGAATTTTTCATTGGCCAGAATAGCGGCACGACGCAACGCGCCGATGAGTTTTTCTCGATTCACCAAGAACATTTTGTCGTTATTGGTCGGAATGACACGGGTGTAATCGGGGAATTTTCCGTCGATTAACTTCGCAAGAAATTCGATATCGCCGAATGTAAATCGTGCCTGGTCTTTACCGATTTCCACGTTCACGGGTTCATCGGTTTCAGGCAGTAGCTTCATCAATTGCAACACGGCTTTGCGCGGCAAAATGGCATTGAAGGGATCGTCGATGTTGATTTCGCAATTGGCATCGCAACAGGCCAAGCGATGTCCGTCCGTTGCAACCGTGCGCACTTTGTCTTTTTCTACAACGAGCAAAAGTCCGTTGAGGTAGTAGCGGATGTCTTGCTGGGCCATGGCAAAGTGAACCATCTGGAACAGGTACTTCAAGGCCGAGGCCGGAAGCGAAAATATGCGTCCTTCGGTAATAGCCGGTAACGACGGGTATTCGTCGGCATTGAGCTGAGCTAAGGTAAAGCGACTGGTATCGGCAAGAAGAAGGACTTTCTTTCCTTCCGTTTCCACAGATAAATTCTTGTCCGATTTCGGCAGTGCATTGAGAATGGAAATGAATTTAGCTGCCGGAATCGTGGCCTTTAACTGATCGGGACCGACACCGATGGCAGCATGAGTCTTAATCTGGATATCCAAATCCGTTGTCGTAAAAGTCAGCTCCTGACCGTCCTTTTCAACCAAAATATTGCTCAAAATCGGAAGTGTCTGGCGACCCTCGATAATTCCCCCGACGATAGATAACGGTTTGAGAAGTGCCTCTCGCCCGCACTCAATAAATTGCATAGAAAGTCTCCAGTTGACAGCCGACCATGTAGAGCACCGACTTTGTCTGCGTTTGAACGGTATCTTTTTCCGGTTGCACGGTTTGTTTTCTGCAACGGAAATACTATCTCGCATTTTACAACGGGAAACCGCGAAATAAGACGTCTGAGAGGCGTTTTTTCAGGCCTCGCAAGCATCGAGAAAACAAGCCAACCGTCTGTTCCGGAGGAAAAAAACGGCGACCTAACTCTTAATGCGCTGTTCGAGCAAATGTAGGTCGTTGCGAAGCTGCTTATCGGTCGAGCGCGAAGAGGAAATTTTTCGGCAGGCATAAAGGACCGTCGTATGGTCTTTTCCACCGAACATAACCCCGATTTCCGGCAAACTTTTTTGCGTCAGTTCTTTTGCCAGGTACATGGCGACTTGCCGGGCATGTGAGACGGCCGATGTCCGTTTTTTTGAAAGTAAATCAGCGGTTTTAATCTTAAAGTAGTCGCTAACTGCTTCCTGAATCGTCTCGATTGTGACCGGTACGGAACTCGAACGGAAAACGTTGCGTAGCGCTTCGGAAACCGTTTGCAGCGTGACGGGAACCTTATGAAAATGTGTGTACGCCAAAATCTGCTGAACGGCTCCCTCTAGTTCTCGGACATTGCTACGCAAGCGTTTGGCAATCTCTTCGGCAACGTCTTCGGGCATAGAAAGCCCCGAACGCTCTGCTTTATTGAGGAGAATCTGGACACGCATCTCCAGCTCCGGGGGCTCGACCTCAACGGTAATTCCTTGCGTAATGCGACTTAAGAGCCGTTCCTGCAGTTCTTTTAGGTCGCGCGGAAACGTATCGCTTGTCATGACGATTTGTTTGCCGTGCGGAACCATATGTTCAAAGACCTGGAAGAAACTGGCCTGTGTGCCCTTGCGGTTTGCAAAGCCCTGGATATCGTCAATCAGAAGCATATCGAGATTCTGATAACGGTTTTCAAAGTCGCGCAGTGCTTGGAAATACCGATTCGGGTCGGCATTCATCAGGCGCATGACGCCGGTAAATTCCTCGAGATACTGTTGTGCAGAAATACACAGAACGCGGCGTGCCGGGTTGTTTTTCAGAAATTGGTGACCGATGGCATGCATCAGGTGTGTCTTCCCGAGACCGACGCCGCCGTAAATAATGAGCGGGTTGTAGATGGGTTTTCCCGAACTATTGGCCACCTGCAAAGCAGCCGCAAAAGCCATTTGGTTGGCCTTGCCTTGCACAAAGTTTTCAAAGGTTAAATCCGGCAGAAGCCCGGACTTAATCTGCGCCGACGGGCTCAAGGGTTTGTCGACGTTTTCAGAAGCCGGGGCAACCGGCAAACTGACGGCCGGGGTCTGAGAAACGCACCAAGTTAGTGCAATGTGGCGACCGGCGATACGGTTGACAATTTCGGATAGTTTTTGCGAATAAGCCGTTTTCAATGCAGAAAGTTTTGCCGCCGACGAAGCAAAAATCTTTAACTGGTCATCTGAAAGAACACTGTCATCGACCGTCAGATCGGCGAACCAGGTATGAAAAAGCTCCGGAGAGAACTCCGTTTTAAGTTCATCGAGACACTGTGACCAAAATTCAGAAGCCATGATAAGAAATCGACAGAAAAACAAGCGGGCGCATGCAAAACGCTGCACCTAAGTATCAAAAAAAGGTGATGTTCAATGGCGGGATTTTATAGGGGAGAAAAAAAGTTATCCACAGGGTACGATGTTGAAAAATATTACAATTTCAGCATCAGACACAATTCATTGTGATGAAAATGCGAAGGGCTCACTAAATCTTGGGATGAGAAAAAACAACGCGACTCAGGAAAGCCCCGAGGTCATTTCGATTTTAAAAAATCGTCCTGTACGGATTGACAAATAAGGGTCTAATTGAGTGTAATATTGCGCTTTTCGCGGGGGTGACGCCCGAAAAGTGCGCGTCAACACGCGGGGGCCTCTTTGTCCCCTGCTCCGAAAGAAGAATTTTGCGACACTGGGAGAATCCGTTTTCTCAGCGTCGTTTTGTGTCGTTTTTATCTATCAGGAAGTAAATATATTATGGCTACCAAGCGTACATATCAGCCCTCCAAGGTCAAGCGTGCTCGTACGCACGGCTTTTTGGTCCGTTCCCGCACTCGCGGCGGACGTCTCGTTCTTGCCCGTCGTCGTGCGAAGGGTCGTCACAAGTTGGCACTCTGATGCACTAAGAAGTTGATGCCGGATGCGCAGGACATGCTTGATAACGGGAAAAAGGTCAGACTCCGTTTCCCGCGGTCGGCGCGGATTCTTCGGTCGGAAGACTTCGGTCGAGTGATTCGGTTATCAGCAACGCAGCTAAGTTTTCGTCGGGAGGCAGTCTCCGTTCGAACACGGATAACTAAGCAAATCGGGAAGGTGCGAATCGGGCTTACGGTCGGTAAGCACCACGTGCCCCGTGCGGTAGATCGGGTGCTTTCAAAACGCATTATGCGAGAGTGCATCCGCCCTGCCCTGCCGCTACTTCAAGAGCAGTGCTTAGAGAAAAATCTGGGTTTGGACGTTGTGTTTCGGATTTGCGAAACGTTTCGTCGGGAAAGTGCTCGAACAGGAACGGCCGACTATAAGAATCGAATCAGACGCGCAACGACGGCATGTGTTGACGGACTCATAAAGAGGATGCAATCGGTTTGCGGACAAGAGTCATGATGGCAAAGGTCTTGATTGCTTTTGTAAGACTCTACCAACTGACATTTTCCAGTTGGGTCGGTTGGCAGTGCCGGTTTATTCCGACTTGCTCGAACTACGCTATCGAGGCATTTGAGCGATTCGGGGCGTTAAAGGGACTTTGGCTTACGGTTATGCGACTCGGTCGTTGTCATCCTTTAGGCGGATGCGGTCTTGATCCGGTACCGGAACGTTTCGAATGGTTTCCTTGGCGGCATTCAGGCAATATTCGCAACTGATTGAAGACTTTAACGGGTCGAAAACAGTGGCTTTTAACACTAGATAATTGGATCGAGTATGGGAAGCGATTTTCAGCGGACTATTCTTTGGGTGGTTCTTGCAGCTGCCTGCTTTATGCTCTATGACAACTGGCAGGTATATAACGGAAAGCCGTCTATGTTCGGATCTGAACCGGTCGCAGAACAGACTGCTGACGGCAAGTCGGTCGCTTCCCCGGATGCGATTGCCAATCAAACCGTTGCCGATGCAGTGGCAAGCGGTGTGATTCAGACAAGTCGCCCAATTGAGGTAACTAACGACTTATTTAAGTTGCGTTTTGACGAGAACGGCGCAGTTATTACACGAGCTGAGTTACTCAAGGAACGTCAGGAAGCCGATTGGACGGAAGTCGGTTTAATCGGAAAGGTTCTCGGCAATAAGGCGCCGGAACTGAAAAACATTGTTCTGTTTGATGTCTCTCCGTCGCGTGCCTACGTGGCACAGACCGGTTTGATCGGCGGCAATTTCCCCAACCACAAGACCCTGTTTAAGTATTCCGGAACTCAGGAAGGAAGCAAGGTTATCGGTGAAGGGAAAAATAAAAAGACCGTGGCGACAAAGACCGTTGTCTTTACGGCTCGGACCGGCGACGTGGCGGTCGAAAAGAGTTTTGAACTCATAGAAGGTCATTATGGCATTAACGTCTCGCACAAGATTATCAACAACGGGGATACGCAGATTACCCCGTCCGTTTACTATCAGTTAACGCGTGATGACGGCAAGCCTGATGGTGAAAGCTCCATGTACTACACGTACACGGGACCGGCTGTTTACACCAACGAGACAAAATTCAAGAAGATTGCCTTTGACGATATTGAGGACAAACCCGATACCGTTGCGCGTGAAAACGACGGCTGGATTGCGATGATTCAGCACTACTTTGTCAGTGCCTGGGCCGATGCTCCGGGTGCGAAAAAGACCGAGCATGAGTTTTATACGCGTAAGCTCGATAAGAACTTATATGCCGTCGGGTCGATTGTTCGTATCGGATCGATTGCGCCGAAGTCCTGGACCACGACCGATGCAGTACTTTATGTCGGACCGCAAGATCAGACGCGTCTAGCTCAGATTGCAACCGGTTTGGACCTTGTTGTTGACTACGGTTGGTTGACGATGCTTGCTAAGCCGATTTACTCGGTTCTGAAGGCTCTGTACGATGCCGTCGGCAACTGGGGTTGGGCCATTGTCCTCCTAACGTGCTTAGTCAAACTCATTTTGTATCCGATCAGTGCGGCCGGTTACAAGTCCATGGCGCGCATGAAGGAAGTCACACCCCGCATGAAGGCCTTGCAGCAGCAGTACGGCAAGGATAAGCAACGCCTGCAGCAAGCCATGATGGAGCTATACAAGAAGGAAAAAATCAATCCTGTCGGCGGGTGCTTGCCGATTGTGTTGCAAATCCCCGTGTTCTTGGCTCTGTATTGGGTGCTTTTAGCTAGTGTGGAATTGCGCGGATCGGAATGGATTTTGTGGGTCAACGACCTGGCAATGCCCGATAGTTGGCTTGTCCTTCCGGCCATCATGATGGTTACGATGATTCTTCAGATGCTTCTGAATCCTGCACCGATGGATCCGATGCAAAAGAAAATCATGTACATCATGCCGATTGTCTTCGGTGTCATGTTCTTCTTCTTTGCTTCCGGACTGGTGCTGTATTGGTTGACCAATAACGTTCTTTCCATTGCTCAGCAGTGGTACGTCAATCGTCAGATTGCCACAGAACGCGCACGGCGCCTGGCCGCGGCCAATGAAAAGGAAATCATCCCGGAAAGGGCCAAAGAATCTAAAGCGAAGAAATAAGCAGTTTCTTAAACAAAGCCAAACCCCATTGGGACATGAACTCTACCCCAAAAAGTAGACCGTTTTAGTTTTCAATTTTGGGTTATTTCCTAAACTCCCGATCGACTAGATACATAACGGTATAGAGTCCTCGGGAGTTTTGTTATCCCGATAAGCGTGAGCAAA